>DATJIR010000297.1:0-11765 GCA_035493135.1 Verrucomicrobiia bacterium | reverse complement strand
CTCCGGCGACGCCATCGAGGAGGTCGACGACATGGGCGAGCCGATCGTGGGCGACACCTTCCTGATCCTGCTCAACGCCCACGAGGACGCGATCCCGTTCGTGCTGCCGCCGTCCGGCGAGCGAAGCCGCTGGGACCCGGTGCTCGACACCCGCGACTGGGACGGCGCGGCGGGACGGCCACCCCGGCGTCCCGGCGAGCCGTACCCGCTGGAGGGCCGCTCGCTCGCGGTCCTGCGCCTGCACCGTGCCCCGGAAGGAGCGTGACCATGACCGACGCGCACGACTCGCCCGAGTTCGACTCCGAGCTGCACCGCACCGCCCTGGCCCAGCTCGACCGGGTGGCGGGCCGGCTCAACCTGGACAACGACATCCACGAGCGGCTGCGCTTCCCCCGGCGCGCGCTGGTGGTCTCGGTGCCGGTGCGCATGGACAGCGGCGGGACCCAGGTCTTCATCGGCTACCGCGTCCACCACAACACCGCGCTCGGCCCCACCAAGGGCGGGCTACGCTACGACCTGGGCGTGAACCTCGGCGAGGTGACTGCACTCGCCATGCTGATGAGCTGGAAGTGCGCGCTGGTGGGGCTGCCCTACGGCGGCGCCAAGGGCGGGATCCGGTGCAATCCGCGCGCGATGTCGCCTCGCGAGCGCGAGCACCTCACGCGCCGCTACACCACCGAGATCATGCTGATGATCGGGCCCGACATCGACATCCCGGCTCCCGATCTCGGCACCGACGAGCAGACCATGGCCTGGATGATGGACACCTACTCCATGACCCAGGGCAAGAGCGTGCCCGGGGTGGTCACCGGCAAGCCGATGATCGTGGGGGGCTCGGCCGGCCGCCGCGAGGCGACCGGGCGCGGCATCGTCTTCGTGCTCTACCAGGCGGCCAAGAGCCTCGGCCAGGAGCTCCGGGGCAAGAGGATCGTGGTGCAGGGCTTCGGCAACGTGGGGGGGACCGCCGCGCGCCTGCTGTGGAACGACGGCTGCACCATCGCGGGCGTCAGCGACTTCAAGGGCGGGGTGTGGAATCCCAGCGGCATCGACGTGCGCCAGCTCCAGGCCTACGTGACCGAGACCGGCAGCGTGGCCGGCTTCCCGGGCGGCGAGGCGATCGGCAACGACCAGATCCTCGAGCAGCCCTGCGACGTCCTGATTCCCGCCGCGGTCGATTCGGTGCTCAACGAGCGCAACGCCGACCGCATCAAGGCCCTCATCGTCGCGGAGGGCGCCAACGGCCCCACCACCCCGGAGGCCGACGTGATCCTGCGCGACCGGGGAGTGACCGTGATCCCGGACATCCTCTGCAACGCGGGCGGGGTCGTCGTCTCCTACTTCGAGTGGGTCCAGGGCCTGCAGCACTACTTCTGGAAGGAGAGCGAGATCATCTCGCGGCTGCAGGAGATCATGGCGCGCGCGTTCACGCGCGTGTGGCAGACGTCTCAGAAGGGCGGGGTGGATCTCAGGACCGGCGCGCTGATGGAAGGGGTCAGCCGGGTCGCCGACGCCCACGTGTCCCGGGGGCTCTACCCGTAGCCGGGGAGGCCGGCGGGGAGGGCTCGACCGGGGGCATGCGCATGACCCACAGCAGGCCTCCCACCGCGACCAGCACCCCGGCCACGCTCGCCAGCTGCGGCACCCGCAGCGAGCCGACCCAGAAGCTGTCCAGGCGCAGCCCCTCGATGAGGAACCGCCCCACCGAGTAGAGCCCGATGTAGGAGAAGAACACCGCGCCCGGGTGCCCCCGGACCCGGCGGCGCACCCACCACACGAGCAGGGCGAACACGAGCAGGTCCCACAGCGATTCGTAGAGGAACGTGGGATGGAAGTACTCGAAGGCGCGCAGGTCGGGTGGCCGGTGATCCGGCGAGATGTAGAGCTTCCACGGCAGGTCGGTCGGCGCCCCGAAGGCCTCCTCGTTGAAGAAGTTGCCCCAGCGCCCGATGGCCTGCCCCAGCACCATGCTCGGCGCGATGACGTCGAGGGCCCGCCGGATCGGCACCCCCCATCGACGGGCGAGCAGGATCCCAACCAGCGGCCCCACGATAAGGCCACCGTGGATCGCGAGGCCCCCCTCCCACACCGCGATGATCTTCTCCGGGAACCGGCCGTAGTAGTCCCAGTTGAAGATCACCTCGTAAAGGCGCGCCCCCACCAGCCCCGCCACCACCGCCCACTGCGACGCCCGCAGCAGCTCGTCCGCGGGCAGCCCCTCCTCCACCGCCCGTCGCTGGGCGAGCCAGAAGCCCACCAGGATGGCGGTGGCCATGAGAATGCCGTACCAGCGGACCGTGAGCGGCCCGAGGTGGAACGCGATGGCGCCGGGCGAAGCGAACACGGAGAGCACGATACCACGGCGCCGACGGCGCCCCCGCGCCCGGCCGCCGCCTCCGAGCGGCTCAGGGCTTGTAGTCGAGCCCCGCCGCCGCGAACTTGGCCTTGAAGGCCGGCCGCGTCAGGAAGTCCACGAAGGCCCGCGCCGCCGCCGGGTGCGCGCTGCGCGCGGCCAGGCCCGCCGAGTAGACGGTGATCTTCTGCAGATCGGCGGGGAGCGGCCCCACCATGACCACGCCCTTGACCGGCACGATCTCGCTGATCTGGTGCACCACCAGCTCGGCCTCGCCGCCGGCCACCTTCTCCGCGGGATAGCCGCCCGGCACCAGCTGGCTCTTGCCCCGCACCGCGTCCGCGATGCCGAGGCGCTCCAGCACGCTCTTGAAGTGGATGCCGCTCGTGGCGCCCTGCGCCGGGTCCACGTAGACCAACGACTTCGCGGCGAGCAGGGTGGCCTTGAAGGCCTCGGGGGTCGAGATGTCGGGGCGCGGCGCGCCCTCGCGGACCCCCACGCCCATCCCGGTGCGGGCGATGTCGGTGCGGCTGCCCGCCACCACCGCGCCCTGGCGGATCACGTCGTCCACCGCGACGTCGGTCATGATCACCACGTCGACCGGCTCGCCGCTCGCGAGCTTGCCGCGCGTGACCCCGACCGTCCCGAACGAGAGCGCCACGCCCTGCCCGGTCTCCTGCCGGTAGGCCTCCGACAGCTCGGTCACGATCGCGCGGACCGCGCCCGCGCTGAACACCTTCAGGTCGTCGGCACGGGCGGGCGGGACCGCGGCCGAGCCCATCCCCACGGCCGCGAGCGCCACCGCGAGCCACCACCGCCAGGTACCGCGAACACGCGTCCTCGCATTGCTCATGCGCTGTCTCCTCTCAGGAAGCCGGGACGAGTCCCGGGCCGGGTTTCAGGTCGTAGAGCTCCCGCCGGGTGGGCCAGCCGACGCCTCCGGAGGGCGAGCTCCACAAGGTCGGGTCCACCGGCGTGCCGTTCGTGCGGATCCAGTCCGCGAGCGGGCGCCCCGCGGCCTCCGCGCCCATGAAGCGGCTGGCGATCGACAGCTCGCCCAGCATGACGAAGCGCACCTGTCCGTCGGCCACGAGGGCCGCGAGGCGCTCCGGGGTGAGGATCGGATCCAGGCCGTGGAAGCCGCCCATCGCCATCACCGGGAGGCCGGTGGCGATGATGAGCGGCGAGGCGAGCTGCGCGCTCGGGGTGGCCAGGAGGAAGCGCTCGCCGTGGTGATTCGCCCGGAGAAAGGCGATGAGCTGGCGCCGATCGGCGGTCTCGCCCAGCCGGGCGCGGGCCCGGAGGGTCGGCGTGGGCGACGGCGAGCGGAGCCGTCCGATGTCGGCCGAGGGGATCACCGCCACCCCGCGCACCAGCACGCTGCTGAGCGCCCACGCCGCCGGCATGAGCAGGAGCGCGCCCAGCCCCACCCCGACCGCGACGAGCTCCGGCGCGCCCGCCCTGGGGCGCTCGCCGCGTCGGAGCAGTCGCGTCAGGAGCGCGCCGGCCGCGAGCGCCACCGCCAGCAAGATCCAGATCGGCAGCCGGCGCTGCCACTCGTCGGAGACCATCGGAAGCCCGGTGGTGTGCACGTAGGTCTGCCACATCGCGGTGACGAGCAGGGCGCCGGCGAGCGCGACCGCGGGCGCCCCGCCCTCCCGGTAGCGGCGCCACAGGTCCGCGACCCCGACCGCGGTCAGCGCGGCGAGCGGGGGCGCGAGGGTCGAGAGATAGTAGAAGTGGAAGATCCCGCCCGCCCAGCTGTAGACGACCGCGTAGGTCAGCGTCCAGCCGATCCAGAGGAGCAGGCCGAGCCGCGCCGGGGCGAGCGGCCGCCGCCGCCCTCCGCGCCCGAGCCCGGCCGCGCCCACGAGGGCGAGCGGCAGCAGCCACTCCGCCTGCGCGGCGAGGTGGCCGTCCGCGAGCCGCAGCGGGCCCACCGGCGCGCGCACGAAGAGCCGGGCGTAGCCGTCGGCGGGTGTCGCCGCGGCCGACGGGCGCGCGGCCGCCCGTCGCCGCGCGGTCACCTCGTCGGCCTGCGCGGTGCGCCCGGTCTGCCAGAGCCGCACGAAGCGGCCGACCCCGTTGTGGCCGACCGCGAGGTCGATCATCGAGTTCTGCGGGCTGCTGCCCACGTACGGACGCTGCGCGGCGGGGGTGACGTCGTAGGCGATCATCCAGGGCAGCGACACCGCGGCCAGGACGAGGCCGCCGAGGGCCAGGTCCGCGAGGCGCCTCCGCCGCGGCTCCGCCGCGCCCAGCCAGTACACCAGCGCGAAGGTCGGCAGGACCACGAACGCGGCCAGCATCTTCACGTTGAAGCCGATGCCGATCAGCGCCATGGCCAGCAGCAGCGCGCCGCGGCGGCCGCGCTCGGCCGCCGCCAGGAGCGCCCACGAGGCGGCCAGCACCACCAGCACGAGCCCGGTGTCGGTGTTCCCGGAGCGATCCACCGCCACCGCGATCGGGGTGAGGGCCAGGAACAGGCCGGCCAGCGCGCCGGCGGCCGGGCCCCAGTGGCGCCGCACCAGGTGCGACAGCACCGCGACCGCGGCCACGCCCTCGAGCACCTGCGGGAGCAGCACCGCGAGCGGTCGGAAGCCCCACACCTTGGCGCTCGCCACCTGGATCCAGAGCGCGAGCGGCGGCTTGTCGACCGACACGAAGCCGGCCGGGTCGAAGGAGTTGTAGAAGAACGTGTGCCAGCCGGCCGTCATGCTGCGCACCGCCGCCGCGTAGTACTCGTTGTCGAAGCCGTTCTGGTCGAGGCGCCACAGGCGCAGGGCCGCGGCCAGCGCCAGCACCGCAACCTGGGCGACCGCCCCCCAGCGAGAGGGCGGCCCGTCCGCGACGGCGCCCGGGCTATCCACCGGGTCGCACCAGATCGGCGGGCTGGATCGGCAGCGCGGTCACCGCCGCGCCGAGCGGCTTGACCGCGTCGGCCACCGCGTTGGCGATCGCGGCGGGCGCGCCGATCGTGCCGCCCTCGCCCATCCCCTTGTAGCCGCCCGGGGTGAGCGGCGACGGCGTCTCGAGGTGGCCGATCGTGAACGGGGGCAGGCTCGCCGCCGTCGGCAGCGCGTAGTCCATCAGGGTGCCGGTCAGGAGCTGGCCGCTCTCGTCGTAGACCAGTCGCTCGCCGAGCGCCTCCCCGATGCCCTGGGCCACCGCGCCGTGGATCTGTCCCTCGACGATCATTGGGTTGATCACCGGTCCGCAGTCCTCCACCACCACGTAGTCGAGCACCGCGACCCGACCGGTCTCCGGATCGACCTCGACCGAGGCCACGTGGACCGCGCCCGAGAACGCGGGACCCGGGGGATCGAAGCGCTGCGTCGCCTCGAGCCGCGCGCCGCCCCCCGCGGCGGCGGTGTGCGCGCGCCGCGCCACCTCCGCCACCGTCACGCCGCGATCGGGCACGCCCCGCACTCGCACCACGCCGTCGGCCAGCCGCAGGTCGGCCGGGCTCGCCTCGAGCAGCTCGCCGGCCACCGCCAGCAGCGCGCCGCGCACCGTGGCGGCCGCCGCGTCCGCCGCACCGCTCTGCGCGACCGCGCCGCGGCTCGCGAAGGTGCCGGTGCCGGGGGGCGCCTCGTCGGTGTCGGGCTGTCGCACCGTCACCGCCTCGAGCGGCACGCCGAGCTGGTCGGCGACGAGCTGCGCGGTGGTGGTGGCGTGCCCCTGCCCCTGCGACGGGAACGACACGAGGCAGGTCACGCCGCCGTCGGCCTCTACCCGCACCGTCGCGGCCTCCGGGCCTGGCATGTCCGCCATGCCGCGCCGGCGATAGGTCTCGGATCCGATGCCGGTGTACTCGGTGTAGCACGCCATCCCGATGCCGAGCAGCCGGCCCCGCGAGCGGCCCGCCTCGCGCTCGCGCACGAGCCGCTCGTAGCCGGCAAGGGTGAGCGCGGCCTCGAGCGCCTTGGGGAAATCGCCGCTGTCGTAGACGAAGCCGGTCGCGGAGGTGAACGGGTACGCGCCGCGCGGGATCAGGTTGCGCTGCCGCACGAGGCCCGGGTCGAGCCCGAGCCGGTCCGCGAGCAGATCGAGCGTGCGCTCCATCGCGAAGGCACCCATGGTCATGCCTACCCCGCGGTAGGCGCCGAGCGGCGGCTTGTTCGTGGCGAGCGCGACGATCTCGAAGGCGTAGGCCGGCGTGCGATAGGGGCCCGGCAGGATGGAGGCGGCGCCGAGCGCCTCGAGCGCCCCGGTGAGCGGATACACGTGGTACGCGCCCACGTCCGACACGAGCCGGGCCCGCAGGCCGCGCAGCGTGCCGTCGGCATCCGCGGCGGCCTCGACCTCCACGCGCTGCTCGCGGGCGTGGGTCGCCGCGGCCAGGTTCTCGCGCCGCGTCTCGATCCACTTCACCGGCCGTCCCGCGCGCCGGGCCAGCGCGGCCACCGCCAGGTCCTCGGGCATCACGTGCATCTTCTGGCCGAAGGCGCCCCCGGTGTCGGGCACGATCACCCGCACCCGGGATTCCGGAAGGCCGAGGGCACGGGCGACGCCGGTGCGGAAGACGTGCGGGACCTGGGTCCCGGTCCAGAGCGTCAGGGTGTCGCCCTCCCAGCGAGCGATCAGCCCCCGGCCTTCCAGCGGCGAGGCCGAGCAGCGGGCGTGCGTGAACGTCTCGCGGACGATCACCGGCGCGCCCGCGAACGCCCCCTCGACGTCGCCCTGGCTGCTCCGTCGCCCGAAGAGCACGTTGGAGGGCAGCCCGGGGTGCAGGCGCTCCGCGCCCGGCGCGAGCGCGGCCGCCGCGTCCGGCACCGCGGGCAGCGGATCGTACTCGACCGCCACGACGGCGGCGCCGTCGGCCGCCGCGTAGGGCGTCGCCCCCGCCACCACCGCCACCGGCTCGCCGACGAAGCGCGCGCGTCCGGTCGCAAGCGCGGGCCACGCGGTGGGCGTGAAGTCGGGGGACTCGAGCCGAGGGACGAGCGGCGCCACCTCGCCCTCGAGATCCCGGCCGGTCACCACGAGGGCCACGCCCGCGACCCGGAGCGCCGCGTTCGCGTCGACCGAGCGCACCAGGGCGTGCGCGTGGGCGCTGCGCACGAAGGCGGCGTGGAGCAGCCCGGGGAGCGTGAGGTCGTCGAGGTAGCGCCCCTGCCCGGCCAGGAGGCGGGGGTCCTCCAGGCGCTTGACGTGGGCACCGAGATATCGCGGTGGGGGGGCCGAGGTCACCCGCTCGTCTCGATCACGGCCTGGTCACGCGCGGCAGCACCTCGCCGGCCAGCAGCTCGAGCTGCTCCATGCTCCAGTCGAGCGGGTTGAGCACGATCTGCTCGCAGCCGCCGAGGTTGGCCACCTTGGCCCGGATCTTCTCGGCCAGCTCCTCGGCCTCGCCCAGCAGATAGAACTCCCGCCAGTACGGCAGGTCCATGCCGGAGAAGGTCTTGAAGCGCGGGATCGCGGTCTCCGACTTCTCGCCCTTCTTGAGCACCCAGACGAAGTTCGAGTAGACACGGCTCATGTCGCCGGGCTTGCGGCCGGCCTCGGCCATGAAGCGCTGGATCTTCTCCCAGTCGCCCTTGACCATGTCGGCGGTGGCCGAGGAGTGGGGCACCCAGGTCCTCGCGTACTTGGCGATGCGGCGCAGCACCGGGTCGATGTTCGTGACCGTCTGGCCGTAGACCTTCTCGAAGGGCTGGCTGCCCCCACCGATCCAGATGGGCGGGTGCGGCTTCTGGATCGGCTTGGGATCGATGGTCAGGTTGCGGAACTTGTAGTACGTGCCGTCGTAGCTGACGTCGTCCCCGGCCCAGAGGGCGGTCACCGCCTCCAGCATCTCGTCCATGCGACGGCCGCGCTCCCGGTGCGGCACGCCCATGAGCGCGAACTCCTCCTCGTGCCAGCCCACCCCCACGCCTAGGATGCTGCGGCCGCCCGACAGCAGATCGAGCGTGGCCCACTCCTTGGCGAAGTAGGCCGGATTCCGCAGCGGAAGCACCAGCACCATGGTGCCGAGCTTGATCGTGCGGGTGACGCCGGCCAGGGCCGAGAGGAGCGCGATCGGCTCGAGCCAGGTGCAGGCGTAGGCGGGTGGGGTCAGCAGGAGGTGGTCGATGGATACCGCGGAGTCGAAGCCCAGGTCCTCCGCGCGGCGCAGGTAGGCGCCCATCTGGGCGAGGGTCGCGGTGCGGGCGCCGAGGGCGAAGCTCGGGAGGCGGAGGCCGAACTTGATGTTGCCGGTTGCTGGCATCGGAGGAGTGCGGCGGGGGGAGCTGCTCTTTCTTGAGCGCGCTGGCGTGCCGCTACCGGGACTTCTCTTTTTTGAGCGCGGGGTGGCGATCTTCCCCGCGCCTCGGTTGGGCCTCTTCGCGCCTTTGGCGCTCATCGGAGGCCATCTTCTTTCTTGGCGTCGGCGACGGTGAGGCCGCCGACCCGGGCGTGCGGGCGGCCGCCGTCGGTGACGGCGAGGGCGACCAGGATCTCCCCGGCCCGGGGCGCGTCGTTGAGCCGCACCTCCATCGCGTCGAAGTGGGTGCGAACGAAGGCGGCGTCCTTGTAGTGGAGGGGGACGTCGATGGTGGTCCCGGGCCCGCCCAGCTTCTTGGCCGACGGAATGATGGCCTTCCCACCGCTCACCACCGCGCGGAACGGGGTCCCCAGCGTCGGGTGCAGGAGGGCGGCGGCGTGCTCGTACTCGCCGTCGACCCCGACGATGGCCGCCTTGCCGTAGGAGTGCACCGCCGCCCCCAGCGCGGCCACCGCGCGCCGGCCGAGCAGGTCGCCCAGCTCCTCGCCGGTCTTGACCAGCTCCTGCAGGTCGTCCACGAAGCGGCCCGCGAACGGGTTCTCGATCACCGCCACCGCCGCCACCTTGCGCAGCGGCCGGTCGAGGCGCCGCCCGCCGTCCTCCTGGATCTCCTCGATTACCGTCACCAGCTTGCGGATCTTCATCAGTGTCCTCCTGCGGCGGGGCCCTGGCCCTTCACCACCTCGGCCGCGCGCGTGGCGGGCGGGGTGTTGCGGCTCCGCCCGATCTTGATCTGTCCGTCGATGAGGATCATGGACACCCCGAAGAGATCGCCCACCTGCAGCGCCTCGAGCGCGGTCCGGCCCTGCGAGCCGATCGGGGCGTCGACGATGCAGAGGTCGGCGTCCCGCCCCGGCGCGATCACGCCCGTCGGCAGCTTGTAAACCCGCGCGGTGTTGCCGGTGGCCATGCACACCGCCTCCTCGGGGGCGACCCCGCCGAGCGAGACCAGGTGGGCGAGCACCCGCAGGATGCCGAGCGGCACCACCCCGGTGCCCGACGGCGCGTCCAGGCCGATGATGATGCGGTCGGTGGCCCCGGCCTCCCGGGCCCGGCGCAGGGCGTGCAGCGCGGTCTTGCCGTTGCCGCAGTGGACGATCTCGAGGGCCATCCGGGTGGCGACGAGCGCGTCGATCTCGCGCTCGCTCATCGAGGTGGTCCCGCCGTTGATGTGGCCGACCACGTCGGGGTCGGCCTCCAGCACCACGTCCCCGCCGATCGCGCTCGAGCCCGCGATCGACGGCCCGCCGGTGTGTATGGTCACGGTCATGCCGTGCTTCCGGGCCCACTTCACCATCGGGGCGGCGTCCTTGCCGGTCCGCACCGAGCCGAGACCGATCTCGCCCACGAGCTTGACGCCCGCCCGCGCCATCTCCGCGAAGTCCTCCTCCACCATCCCGAGCTCCAGGATCGGGGCGCCCGCGTGCATCTTCACGCCGGCCGGCCGCAGGTTGGCGTAGGCCTTCGCGGCCACGATGGCCAGGGCCTTGAGCCCCACGATGTCCTTCGGTCGCCCGGGCAGGTGCACCTCGCCGGCCGAGATCATGGTGGTGATGCCGCCGTTGAGGCCGGACTCGATGAAGTCGATCGTGCGCTGGCGCGGCGTGAAGTCACCGAAGACGGGGTGGCAGTGCGAGTCGATGAGGCCCGGCACCACCGTGCTGCCCCGCGCGTCGATGACGGTGTCCGCGTCGTCGTCGAGCCCGCGCCCGACCGCCACGATCTTGCCACCGTCGGCCACGATCGAGTCGCCGTCGAGCAGCGGCCGCGCGATGTCCCCCGATACGATCTGCCCGATGTTCCTGATCAGCACTTTCAAGGTCGCCTCCGGCCTCCCTGTTCACACCGTCAGGTACTTCCGCCTCAACCCCTCGTCCCCCATCAACGCCGCCATCGGGCCGTCGAAGCGAATCTCCCCCTTCTCGATGATGTAGGCCCGGTCGGCCAGCCGCGCCGCGAACTTGAGATTCTGCTCGGAGAGCAGGATCGTCAAGCCCTCCCGCTTGAGCGCCGCGATCTGATCACCGAGAGCGCGCACGATCACCGGGGCCAGGCCTTCCGACGGCTCGTCGAGCAGCAGCACCCGCGGGTTGCCCATGAGGGTGCGGGCCACCGTGAGCATCTGCTGCTCCCCTCCCGAGAGGCTGCCGGCCCGGCGCTCCGCCATCTCGCGCAGCTTGGGGAAGAACTCGTACACCCGGGCCGCGCTCCAGGCACCGGCGCCCTTCTGCCCGACCATCAGGTTCTCCTCGACGGTCAGGTCGCCGAAGATGCGCCGCTCCTCGGGCACGTAGCCGACCCCGAGCCGGCTGATCTCGTGGGTCGGCCGCCGGGTGATGTCCCGCCCGTCGAAGCGGATGCGCCCGCCGGTGACCTCGACGAGCCCCACGATGGACTTGAGCGTGGTCGACTTGCCGGCCCCGTTGCGCCCGAGCAGCGAGACCACCTCGCCCGCCCCCGCCCGCAGGCTCACGCCGTGCAGCACCCGGGAGAGGCCGTAGCCGCCCTCGACCGCCTCCAGCTCGAGCATCACGCCTCCTCGCCCAGGTACACGCGCTGCACCTGCGCGTCCGCCCGCACCGCGGCGGGCGGGCCCTCCGCGATGACCCGGCCCTGGTGGAGCACCATGATGCGGTCGGCGACCGCGAAGACCACGTCCATGTCGTGCTCGGTGAAGAGCACGGTGAGCCCGCGCGCCCGCGCGATCCGCTCGGTCAGCGCCATGAGCGCCCCGCGCTCGGCCGGGGCCATGCCCGCGGTGGGCTCGTCGAGCAGCAGGACCTCGGGGTCGTTGGCGAGCGCGACCGCCAGCTCGAGCTTCTTGAGGTCGCCGTAGGCCAGGACCGCGGCGGCCCGCTCCGCCTGCTCGATCAGGCCCACCTGCTCCAGCAGCGCGCGCGCCTCGTCGGCCTGCAGCCGCGAGGCCGCCTCCAGCAGCGAGTAGGTCTTGCCGGTGTGCGAGAGGCGGGCCACCCGCACGTTGTCGAGCGCGGTGAGGGTGGCGAAGGTGGCGGTGATCTGGAACGTCCGGCTCACCCCGCGGCGCCACACCGCGTACGGCGGCAGCCCGCTGAGCCGCTCCCCCTTGAAGCGGACCTCGCCCGCGTCGGCGCGGAGCTGGCCGGTGAGCATGTTGAAGAACGTGGT
>DATJIR010000296.1:0-3656 GCA_035493135.1 Verrucomicrobiia bacterium | reverse complement strand
CCCGTCGTCTACTTCATCCCGCCCCAGCTCTGGGCGTGGCGACAGGGGCGCGTCCGGCAGATGGCCCGGCGGGTGAGTCGGGTGCTCGCGGTCTTCCCGTTCGAGCCCCCGCTCTACGAGCGGGCCGGCGTGCCGGTCGAGTTCGTCGGTCACCCCCTGCTCGACGCGCTGCCGCTCGACCTGACGCGCGACGAGGCGCGCCGCCGCCTCGACGCGGATCCGGGCCACTCCCTGATCGGTCTCCTGCCGGGCAGTCGCCGCGAGGAGGTCGAGCGGCTGCTGCCCCCGATGCTCGACGCGGTACGCCGCCTCGCGGCCGACGACGGGCGCCGGCGCTTCGTCCTGGGCCTCGCGCCCACCGTGCCCCGCGAGCAGGTGCAGGCCCACCTGCGCCACGCCGGGCCCGGCCCCGCGATCGCGCTGGTGGAGGGCCGGACCTACGAGGTCATGGCCGCCGCCGACGCCCTGCTCATCGCCTCCGGCACCGCCACGCTCGAGGCGGCCCTGCTCGGCACACCGATGGTGCTCTGCTACCGCGTGTCGCGGACCACCGAGCTCGTCGCCCGTCTGCTCGCCCGGGTCCAGTGGATCGGCCTGCCGAACCTGGTCTCGGGGCGCGCGGTGGTGCCCGAGCTGATCCAGGAGCAGGTGACCGGCGAGCGCCTCGCGCGCGAGGCGTCGCGGCTGCTCGAGGATCCGGTGGCCGCCACCGCCCAGCGCGCGGCGCTCAAGGAGCTCCGGGCCCGACTCGGTGAGCCGGGGGTCGGGCGCCGCGCCGCGCGCGCGGTGCTCGCGGTCGCGAGGGCCGGATGACGATCCCCGCGCCCCTCGCCCTCACGGTGGGCCCCGCACTCGGCGCGTTCGCGCTGCGCGCGCTCGCCCTCACGCTCCGCGTGCGGCGCGAGGAGGCCGCGGTGGCACCGCTGTGGGCCGCCCGCGGGCCGGTGATCTACGCGGTCTGGCACGGCCGGATCCTGCTGCTGCCGCACCTCTATGGGCACCGCGGCTGCCACGTGCTCGCGAGCCGCTCGCGCGACGGCGAGGTGGTCGCGCGCTGGATCACCCGCTTCGGCCTCGTCCCGGTGCGCGGCTCCTCCTCGCGGGGCGGAGGCGAGGCGCTCCGCCGCCTCGGGCGCGCCCTCCGGGGCGGCGGCGAGGTGGTGGTGGTGCCGGACGGGCCGACCGGCCCGCGCGAGGTGCTCAAGCCCGGCGTGATCGCGCTGGCGCATCTGACCGGCGCGCCGATCGTGCCGATGGCGGTGGGCGCGTCGCGGGACTGGCGCCTGCGCTCCTGGGACGAGTTTCGCATCCCGAAGCCGTTCGCCCGCTGCGTGATGCGCTTCGGCGAACCCATCCGGGTGCCGCCCGACGCCGACCGCGCCGCGCTCGAGGCCGCCCGCAAGGACGTGGAGACCGCCCTCCGCACCGTGACCTGGCAGGTGGACGAGGAGGCCCGCGCCTGATGTACGCGCTCTACTCCGCCGTCCTGGGGATGGGGCTGCTCGCGTACCTGCCCGCCTTCCTGACCCGCCGCCGCCGCGCCGGCTACGGCCACGACCTGGCGCAGCGCTTCGGTCGGCTCGGCGACGGGCTGCCCGCCGAGCCCCGCTGCTGGATCCACGCGGTCTCCGTGGGGGAGTCGGCCGCGGCGGTGCCGCTGGTCGAGGCCATCCACCGCCGCTGGCCGGAGCTCGGCATCGTGGTCAGCACGATCACCCCGACCGGTGCCCGCATCGTGGCCGACCGGCTCGCGGGCACCGCGGTGCACCGCTACTTCCCGCTCGACCTGCCCGGCTCGGTGCGCCGCGCCCTGGAAGCGGCGCGGCCCCGGTTCTTCATCGCCATCGAGACCGAGCTCTGGCCCAACTTCCTGCGCGGCCTCGCGCGGCGGCGCATCCCGGCCATGATCGCCAACGGGCGCATCTCCGACCGCTCCTTCCGCCGCTACCTCCGGGTGCGCTGGCTCATGCGGCGCGTGCTCGCCGACGTGTCGGTGTTCGCGATGCAGAGCGAGGAGGACGCCCGCCGCATCGTGGCCCTGGGCGCGCCGGCGGAGCGCGTGGTGGTCACCGGCAACCTCAAGAGCGACCTGGTCCCCGAGGCGGACGCGGCCGCCACGGTCTGGCGCGAGCGGCTCGGCCTGCGCGCGGCCGACCGGCTCTGGATCGCGGGCAGCACGCATCGGGGCGAGGAGGCGATCGTCCTCGACGCGTTCCTGCGGGCCCGTGTACGCTGCCCCGACCTCGCCCTGCTGCTGGCGCCGCGGCACCCGGAGCGGGCCGCCGAGGTCGAGGACCTGATCCGCGAGCGCGGCCTCGCTCCCGCCCGGTGGAGCCGGCTGCCGGAAGGGCGCGTGCCGGGCGCGGTCGTGATCCTCGACACCGTCGGGGAGCTCGCCGCGCTCTACGCGGTGGCCGAGGTCGTGTTCGTGGGCGGCAGCCTGGTCCCGGTGGGGGGCCACAACGTGCTCGAGCCCGCGATGCGGGGCAAGCCGGTGCTGTACGGCCCGCACACGAGCAACTTCCGGGAGGGCGCCCTGCTGCTGGAGCGGTGCGGCGGGGGCCTCGTGGTCGAGGACGGGCGAGAGCTCGCGCGCGAGCTCTCGCGTCTGCTCGAGGACCGGGACCTCGCGCGGCGCGCGGGGGACGCGGCGCGCGCGGCCTTCGCGGGCCGGCAAGGCGCGGTCAACGCCACGCTCGACCTGGTCGCCCGGCACCTCTGGCGCGGGCCGACGGCCGAGTCGTGAGCACGCCCCGACGAGCGCCCGAGGTCCTGCTCCGCCGCTACTGGGAGGACCCCGACACGCCGGTGGTGACGGCCGGCCTCTCCGCGCTCAGCTGGGCCTACCGCGGCGCGCTCGCGGTCCGCGACCGCGCGTACCGCTGGGGCGTGCTCCGCACCGGGCGCCTGCCGTGCCCGGTGGTCTCGGTCGGCAACCTGACCCTGGGCGGGAGCGGAAAGACCCCGACGGTGGAGCTCGTGGTGCGGACCCTGCTCGACCTGGGCGCGGTCCCCGCGGTGCTGAGCCGTGGCTACGGCCGCGTCACACGCGGCGTGCACGTGGTCGCGGATCGTGAGGGCGTCCGCGCCGAGCCGCGTGCCGCAGGTGACGAGCCCCTGCTGCTCGCCGAGCGTCTGCCCGGGGTGCCGGTGGTGGTGGGCGAGAACCGCTACGAGGCCGGCCGGGTTGCGGTGGAGCGCTGCGGCGCCACCGCGCTGGTGCTCGACGACGGCTTCCAGCACCGCACGCTGGCCAAGGACCTCGAGATCGTGGTCGTCCCGGGCCGGGCGCCGTGGGGCAACGCGCGCGTCTTCCCCCGCGGCACGCTGCGGGAGCCGCTCTCCGGGCTCGCGCGCGCCCACCTGGTGGTGGTGACCAACCCGCCCCGTCCGGAGACGGTCGCCGAGGTCACCGCCACGGTTCGCCGCCACAACGCGGCCGCGGCGGTCCTGGCCGCGCGCTATCAGCTGCAGGACGCGATCGAGCCGCGGCGGAGCCGACGGGTGCCGATGGCGGAGCTGGCCGGCCGGCGCCTGCTCGCCTTCGCGGGCCTCGGGTCGCCGGAGGGTTTCGCCGACACCCTTGACGCCACGGGGATCCGGCGGGTGGGCTTCGCCGAGTTTCCCGACCACCACTGGTTCAGCCCGGGCGATCT
>DATJIR010000295.1:0-4418 GCA_035493135.1 Verrucomicrobiia bacterium | reverse complement strand
GCGCCTGACCCAGCTCGAGCGCCACAAGATCGTCGAGGAGCACGAGCAGACCCTGGCCCTCATCGCGGACCTAAAGGGCATCCTCGCCTCCGAGTCGCGCCTGCTCGGCATCATCAAGGACGAGCTCGCGGCCCTCAAGGAAGAGTTCGGCGACACGCGCCGCACCGAGATCCTGGCCGAGACCGCCGACCTCACCATCGAGGACCTCCTCGCCGACGAGGACATGGTGGTCACCATCACGCGCTCCGGCTACATCAAGCGGACGCACGTGGAGGCGTACCGCAGCCAGAAGCGCGGGGGCAAGGGCGTGACCGGGATGGAGACCAAGGAGGAGGACATCGTCGAGGATCTGTTCGTGGCCTCGACTCATTCCTTCCTCCTGTTCTTCACGAACAAGGGCAAGGTGCACTGGCTCAAGGTGCACGAGATTCCGGAAGGCGGCCGCCAGGCCAAGGGCAAGGCGATGGCCAACGTGCTCTCGCTGGGCGAGGGTGAGCGGGTGGCCACCTGCGTGCCGGTGCGCGACTTCGAGTCGGGCGGCTACGTGCTCTTCGCGACCATGCAGGGCAAGGTGAAGAAGACCGAGCTGTCGGCATTCTCGCACCCGCGGGCGGGCGGCATCCAGGCCATCACGCTCGAGGACGGCGACGAGGTCATGGGAGCGCGGCGCACCGATGGACAGCGCGAGGTCCTGCTCTCGACCAAGCTCGGCATGATCATCCGCTTCCCGGAGGACGAGGTGCGCCCGATGGGCCGCACCGCGGCCGGCGTGCGCGGCATCGACGTGGACGAGGGTGACCAGGTCATCGCGGCCGAGACGATCAAGGAGGGCGTGACGGTGCTCACCGTGACCGAGCGCGGCTACGGCAAGCGCACCCCGCTCGACGAGTACCGGCTGCAGGGACGCGCGGGCAAGGGGATCATCGACATCAAGACCGGCGGGCGCAACGGCGCGGTGGTGGGGATGCTGCAGGTGCGCGAGGGTGACGACATCCTGGTCGTGACCACCATGGGCAAGATCATCCGGGTGCACGCCGACGAGGTGACCAGCCAGGGACGCAACACCATGGGCGTCCGCATCATCGACCTGGACGCCGACGACCAGGTGGGCAACCTGGCGCGCGTGGAGGCCGAGCAGCCGACCCCCGAGGCGCCGTCAGAATAGACCTCGCCGAGGCGAGAGCCCCGGCGGGGTGAGAGAGGCCGCGCAGCTGCGGTCTCTTTTTTGTTGTGGTCCAGTGGGCGGAGGAGCCAAATGCTCGACATCAAGCTGATCCGGGAGAATCCCGACGCGGTGGAGCGCGCCCTCGCGACGCGCGGCACCGCGGTCTCGCTCGCCCCGGTGCTCGCCGCGGACGCGGAGCGGCGCCGGCTGGTGACCGAGGCCGAGGAGCTCAAGGCCGAGCGCAATCGCGCCTCGGAGGCCATCGGCCAGGCCAAGCGGCGCGGAGAGGATGCGCAGACCGCGATGGCGCACATGCGCGAGGTGTCCGATCGCATCAAGGTGCTCGACGTGCTCGTGAAGGAGGCGGACGCGCGCCTCGAGAGCCTGCTGTTCGACGTTCCGAACGTGCCCCAGCCCAGCGTCCCGGTGGGGCGCTCGGCCGAGGACAACGTCGAGGTGCGCCGCTGGGGCACACCCCGGCAGTTCGCGTTCGAGCCGAAGCAGCACTTCGAGATCGGCGAGGCGCTCGGCATCCTCGACTTCGACCGGGCGAGCAAGATCGCCAAGGCGCGGTTCACCGTGATGTGGGGCGCCGCGTCCCGGCTCAGCCGGGCCCTCGCCCAGTTCATGCTGGATCTCCACACCCGCGAGCACGGCTTCACCGAGGTCTGGGTGCCGCACCTGGTGAATCCGGAGACCATGGTCGGGGTGGCGATGCTGCCGAAGTTCGAGGAGCAGATGTTCAAGACCCTGGAGCCCGACGCCGGGCGCACGCTCTTCCTCATCCCGACCGCGGAGGTGTCCCTCACCGCGCTGCACGGTGGTGAGATCCTGCCCGAGGCGGAGCTGCCGCGCCGCTACTGCGCGTTCACGCCATGCTATCGGCGCGAAGCTGGGACCTACGGCCAGGACACGAAGGGCATGATCCGGCAGCACCAGTTCGACAAGGTCGAGATGGTGAAGGTGACCACCCCGGCCCAGTCGGAGGACGAGCACGAGGCGATGGTCCGGAGCGCGGAGGCGGTACTGCAGCGCCTCGGGCTGCCGTACCGGGTGATGACCCTCTGCACCGGCGACATGGGGTTCCATTCCGCCAAGACCTATGACCTCGAGGTGTGGCTGCCCGGGCAGGGCAAGTATCGCGAGATCTCCTCGTGCTCGAACTGCGAGGCCTACCAGGCGCGCCGCCTCGATCTCCGGTACCGGCCCGCGGGCGGTGGCCGGGTGGAGCTGTGCCACACGCTCAATGGCTCCGGGCTCGCGGTCGGGCGCACGCTGGTCGCGGTGCTGGAGAACTACCAGGAGGCGGACGGATCCGTGACGGTGCCGAACGTGCTCCGCCCGTACATGGGCGGCCTCGAGCGCATCGGGCCGCCGGGCGCCGGGAAATAGCTCACGCGCGGAGGGGTGGCCGAGCCCGGTTGAAGGCGCCGGTCTTGAAAACCGGAATCCCGCAAGGGATCGGGGGTTCGAATCCCTCCCCCTCCGCCATTTTCTCTCTCCCGTCCCGTTTATGCCGGGCTCGCCGCCTCGGTGACGGTTGCCGCGCCCGTCCCGTTGGGCGTGACCACGAGCCGCCGCGCGTGGAAGGCGCGCAGCGTGCTGCGGTGGCCCACGCTGACCACGGTGGTGCGGGGAAGCCGCTCCCGGAGCAGCCCGTACAGCCCCGCCTCGGTTTCCTCATCCAGGGCAGACGTAGCTTCGTCGAGAAAGAGCCACTCGGGGTTCTGGACGAGGGCGCGCGCGAAGGCGATGCGCTGCTGCTCGCCCGGCGACAGCGCCAAGGCCCAGTGGGCCGACTCGTCCAGGCGCCCGACTAGCTCCGGCAGCCCCACCGCTTCTAGTGCCTGGCGCAGCGCCGCATCGGAGACGCCGGCGAGCGGTGTGGGGTAGCTCACGACCTCGCGCAGCGTCCCGATCGGAAGGTAGGGCTTCTGGGGCAGGAAGAGCACGCGGCCGTCGCGCGGCAGCCGGACGTCGCCGCGGCCGAAAGGCCAGATACCCGCGATGGCCCGGAACAGCGTGCTCTTGCCGGCGCCGGATGGGCCGCTGATCAGCGCGGTGTCGCCGGGTCGGATCTCGAAGGAGACCCCTTCCATGAGGGAACGACCGCCGGGCAGTGCCAGATTCACCCGGTCCAGCGTGAGAGAGTCCGCGACTCCGGTCCCATGGTGTACCCCCTCGACGGCGGTCTCAGCGCGCACGCGGGCAAGCGCCCGCTCGAAGCCGAGGAGCCGCAGCACGACCGCGCGCCACTCCGCGATGTCGGTGTAGGAGGTGACGATGAACGACAGCGAGTCCTGGACCTGGCCGAAGGCCTGCGAGGTTTGCATCAGCGCGCCGAGCGGAATCTCGCCGCGGAAGTAGCGCGGAGCGGCCACCAGGATAGGGAAGATGATCGCGGCCTGCCCGTAGCCCGCGGTGAACCAGGTGAGCCGCTTCTGCTGACGCATGATGTCCCACCAGTTGCGCACGACCGAGGAGAACCGCTCGCGGAAGCTCCGCATCTCGTCGGCCTCGCCGCCGTAGAGGGCCACGCCTTCCGTGTTCTCCCGGAACCGCACCAGGCTGAAGCGGAAGTCGGCCTCGTAACGCTGCTGGTTGAAGTTCAGGCGGACCAGCGGGCGCCCGATCAGGTTGGTGAGCCAGGTCCCCGCGATCGCGTAGACGAGGGCGGCCCATACCATGTATCCGGGCACGGTCATTCCCCCGCCGATCGGCAGGGTGACCGAGCCCGAGAGGCCCCACAAGATGCCGAGGAAGGAAACGAGCGTGACCACGGCGCGCATGCCCCCAATGCTCAGGGTGAGCGCGCCGGTGACGAACAGGCGCAGGTCGTCCGCGATGCGCTGGTCGGGGTTGTCGGTCTCACCGGAGGTGAGCTGCATGCGATAGTAGGCGCCGTCTGCCAGCCACGCGCCCAGGTAGCGGTCGGTGAGCCAGCGCCGCCACCGGATCTGCAGCATCTGGTTCAGGTAAACCTGATACACCGCGGCCACAATGAACAGGCCGGCGAGCCACGAGAAGCGGAGCAGGAGGCTCCCGAATGCCGCGAAATCCTTGTCTTGGAGAGAATTGTAGAAAAGGTTGTACCACTTGCTCAGCAGCACGTTGATGTAGACGATGAAGAGGTTCAGCATCACCACGACGGCCAGGAGTCCCCGGCCGGCCCAGCGATCTTCCGAGAACCAGTAGGGGCGGACCAGGGTCCAGGCGTCGCGTAGCATCTCGAGCAGGCGGGTCATGAAAGCCT
>DATJIR010000294.1:0-2279 GCA_035493135.1 Verrucomicrobiia bacterium | reverse complement strand
CAGGTGGACGCTGCCAGCGCCACCACCACCGGGGCCGCCGCCCCGAGGATGCCCGCGTTGGCCGGGCTGGTGAAGCGCAGGCCGACGTACCAGAGCGCCGAGTTGCCGACGAACCCGGTCACCGCGAGCACCACCACCGCGGTCAGGTCGCGACGGGCCAGCGGCGGCAGGGGGCCCTCCAGCACGCGCGACACCAGCACGAGCAGGGGAGCCGCGATGAGGGCGCGCGCGGCCGACATGGTCAGGGGCCCGAGCTCCTGGAGGCCGAGCTTGGCGAGGGGGAAGTTTCCGGACCACAGGAGCGCGACCCCGAGCAGCAGGGCGTAGGCGTGTCGATGAGTCACGAAGTGGGGTGGGGGCGCGCTCGGAGATAGAACGGCCCTGCCGGGATGGGGCCGACAGGGCCGAGCGCCACGAGTGGCGCCTTACTTCTTCTTTTTCTTCTTCGCGGCCTTCTTCTTCGCCATGATGTCACCCCCCTCCCGATCCCCGCGCGTCACGCGGTCGATCATTGTCCGGACAATAGGGGAGGGCAAAAAACGTGTCAAGGGGAAAATACCGGATAGAGGGCTCGTGACGCGCTGCAGCCCCCACATGTTGGGGGCGAGGGAGGCTAGGCCTTCTCGTGGGCCGACGACGGCTTGCGGTGCTCGCGTCGCTTCACGTACTCCTGGTTGAGCGGCACGCCCTTCTTGCAGAGCGGACACGTCTCGGCCGGGTAGGTCGGGAAGTCGCGGCTGACCAGGCTGAAGATCTCCTTGCCGCCGATCTCCGCCTTCTTGGTGCGTCGCCACAGCGCGCCGATGCCGATCACCTGGCCGCCCAGGCCTTCCACGAGCTGGGAGAGGAGGCGCACGGTGGTGCCGGAGCTGACCAGGTCCTCGACGATGAGCACCTTGGTGCCGGCGCGGATGAAGCGCTGGAACTCCACCGGCAGGGTCACCCGCCGCTTGCCCGCGCTGACCCCCTTGGTGCCGTAGGCGAGCGTCGGCCGCGAGGGATGCGCGCGGGCCACGCAGTGCGAGAGGATCAGGGCGCCGGGGCCGGTCGACAGCACCACGTCGATGGGCCACTGGGCGAAGTGCTTGGCGATGACCGCGCCGAGCCCCTCGGTGAAGGAGGCCTCGGTGGTGACGAGGGTCTTCTCGATGTACTCACTCGTGTGGTGGCCCGACGGGAGCAGGACGTGGTCGTTGGCGTGATAGGCCCCGGTGCGCTTCAGGATCTCGAGATGGATCTTCTCGCGAACCTCGGCGTCCATCTGGCTGTCGGTTTGTCGCGGGGGGGCGGCCATCAGTCGAGTCAAGGATGCGGGCCGATGCGATGCGTTGTCAACCCGAAAGTAGCGCGAAGACGTGTGGCCCGCACGGCATGCTAGACTGCCGCGCATGAGGCTGCTCGCGCTCGAGACCGCTACCCTGGCGGGCGGCGCCGCGCTGCTCGAAGACGGGCGCCTGGTCGGCGAGAGCCGGCTCAACATCGCGCTCACGCACTCGGAGCGGCTCATGGCGATGGTGGACCGCCTGCTCCAGGATTGCGCGTGGGAGGCGTCGAGCTTGCATGGCCTCGCGGTCTCGATCGGCCCCGGCTCCTTCACCGGCCTCCGCGTGGGCGCGGCCACCGCCAAGGGGCTGGCCCTCGCCCTCGACCTGCCGGTGGCCCCGGTCCCTACCCTCGACGCCCTCGCGTCCACGCTGCCGTTCGCGGACGCGCCGGTTTGCCCGTTGCTCGACGCGCGCAAGGGCGAGGTCTACTGCTCGCTCTACCGGTGGAGCGGGAGCGCGATGGCCCGCGAGTGGGACTACCTCGCGCTGCCGCCCGCCGAGGCCGCGGCCCGCCTCGAGCCACCGGTGATCGTGCTGGGCGACGGGGTCGCGGCCTGCCGGCCCCACCTGGCCCGGCTCGGCGCCGGGCTCCGCGAGGCGCCGCCCGCGCAGTCGCTGCCCTCCGCCGCGGCGGTCGGCGCGCTCGGGCACGCGATCCTGCTCGCGGGCGGCGGCATTTCCGCGGAGCGGCTCGCCCCGCTCTACCTGAGGCCCTCCGAGGCGGAGCTGCGGGCGCGCCGTGCGTGACGAGAGCTCGATGGGGGAGGAGCCGGTCACGATCGAGCCGATGACGCTCGACGACCTCGACGACGTGCTGGTCATAGAGCGCGCGTCGTTCCAGACCCCGTGGTCGCGCGGCGCCTTCCGCTACGAGCTGACCCAGAACCGCGTCGCTCGCTGCCTGGTGGCGCGCCGGGGCCGGCGGCTGCTGGGCTATCTCTGCCTCTGGGAGAT
>DATJIR010000293.1:0-10198 GCA_035493135.1 Verrucomicrobiia bacterium | reverse complement strand
CGGCTGCGCCAGACGCGGCCCGCCCTCCGCACCGCCGAGTTCCCCTCCAACGTGGTGAACGACCTCGCGATGCGGACGGACCAGAAGCCCTGGAGCGACGTGCGCGTGCGCCAGGCGGTCTCGATGGCCCTCGACCGGCGGGAGATCATTGAGTCGACCCTCGAAGGAGTCGGCACCGTCAACGGTCCGCTCCCGGCCGCCCTCGGCGACTGGGCCCTGCCCATCGACCAGCTCGGCGAGGGGGCGCGCAACTACCGGCACGATCCGGCCGAGGCGAAGCGCCTGCTCGCGGCGGCCGGCTACCCCGCCGGCTTCGGAGCGAGCGTGTGCTTCAACTCCTACGGCTCCACCGTCCTGGTGGACACCATGCAGCTCGTGCTCAAGCACCTGAAGGCGGTGGGCATCGACGCCCGGCTCGACCAGAAGGAGTACGGCGCCTACCAGGCGACGTGCCGGCTCGGCAAGTTCGATTCCACCGTGTTCGGGCCCCTCACGCCTTTCCTCGACGCGGACAACTTCCTGTTCGGCCAGTACTACACCGGGGAGCCGCGCAACCGGAGCCACGTGAAGGATCCGGCCCTCGACGATCTCCTGGTCCGGCAGCGCCGCACCATGGACGTGAAGGCGCGCCGGGAGGTCATCAACGACATCCAGCGCCACCTGGCCAAGCAGCAGTACTACGTGCACGTCCCGAGCGGGCCCTACATCGCGGTGTGGGACGGCGCGCTGAAGAACTACGGCCCCAACCTGGGTTACGACTACGGCGGGCGGGTCCTCGCCGCCTGGCTCGATCGCTGAGCCCGGCGTGACCGAGCGCGACCGGATCGCGGAGTTCAAGGAGGTGGTCGAGATGATGCCGGGCGACCCGGTAGTCCGGTTCGGCCTCGCCGGAGCGTACCTGGAGGCGGGGCAGGCCGACCTGGCGGCGGCGGAGTACGCCGAGGCCGTCCGGCTCAAGCCCGACTACTCGGCCGCCCATCGCGGCCTCGGCCGCGCCCTGGAGCGGGCTGGCCGCCCGGCCGAGGCGGCCGCCGCGTACACGATCGGCCTCGAGGTGGCGGCCCGGACCGGCGACCTGCAGACCCGAAAGGAGATCGAGGTCTTCCTGCGTCGCCTCACCGCGACCCGCGAGTGATGTCGAGTGGAGGCCGCGCGCTTTACAGCGCCCCGGCGGCGGGATAGGCTGGGCGCGATGCGCGAAGAATCCAGGTCGAGGAGGCGCTCCGCATGAGACACAAGGCCAGCTTCTGCATCCTGGGCGCGGTGACGAGCGGCTTCACGCTCCCGTTCGGCGGCCCGCGCACCGCGGAGAAGGTCGCGTCGACCGCGTGCGGCGGCACGTGGGCGATCACGCCCGCCGCGCTCAAGGGGCGGGAGCCGGTCCGCTTCGTCGGCGGCGGCGAGGCGCCCGGTCGGGCCGCCGCGCGCCGGTAGCCGGGCGGCGCGGGGTGGTCCTCGCCGAGCAGGTCGCCATCGTCACCGGTGCCGGTCACGGCATCGGCCGCGCCACCGCGCTCGCGCTCGCGCGGGCCGGTGCCGAGGTCGCGGTGGTGGACGTGGACTCGGGGGCGGCCAAGGCCACCGCGGACGCGGTGGCCGCCCTCGGGCGCCGGAGCCTCGCCCTCGACACCGACGTGGGCGACCTCGGCGCGATCGACCGCATGGTGGAGGCGGTGACCGGGACCTTCGGCCGGATCGACGTCCTGGTGAACAACGCGGGGGTCACCCGCCGCGCCTACATCATGGACCTCACCGAGCACGACTGGGACCGCATCATGCGGGTCAACGCCAAGGGCGTGTTCTTCTGCCTGCAGCGGGTGGCGCGCGAGATGATCCCGCGGCGACGCGGCCGCATCGTGAACATCGCGTCGATCGCCGGGAAGGGCTACGCGGGCACGTCGAACGCGATCTACGCGGCCAGCAAGGGGAGCGTCATCTCACTCACCCGCACCGCGGCCCAGCAGCTCGCGCGGCACGAGATCAACGTCAACGCGATCTGCCCGGGCATCACGGTCACCGCGCTCTCCGAGGCCAACGTGGCGGTGCGTGCGCGCGACGAGGGTCTCCCGGTGGAGGAGATGACGCGACGGCGCAACGCGGTCATCCCCCTCGGGCGCCCCAATGACCCGGAGGACGTCGCCGCGGTCGCGGTCTTCCTCGCTGGGCCGGCCGCGCGCAACATCACCGGCCAGTCGCTCAACGTCGACGGCGGCATCGTCTTCGACTGATACCCGACTCGGGAGGATCCCCATGAACATCGGCATCTCGATCCCGCTGCCGGCCTATCTCGTCGACGTGGGCGCCATGGCCCGCACCGCCGAGGCGCTCGGCTTCGAGTCGTTCTGGTGCGCGGAGCATCCGTTCATCCCGGTCCACACCACCAGCCGCTTTCCCGGCTCCCCGGACGGCGTCATCCCGGAGCCCTACGCTCACTTCATCGACCCCTTCGTGGCCCTCGCCCGCGCCTCCGGCACCACCAGCCGCATCAAGCTCGCGACCGGCATCGTGTTGGTCCCCGAGCGCCATCCGCTGCTGCTGGCCAAGGAAGTGTCCACCCTCGATCTCTTCAGCGGGGGGCGCTTCCTCTTCGGCATCGGGGCCGGGTGGCTGCGGGAGGAGACCGTGCTCATGGGCGGCGACTTCGACCATCGCTGGGGCCAGACGCGGGAGTCGATTCTGGCCATGAAGGAGCTGTGGACGAAGCCGGAGGCCGAGTTCCACGGCAAGTACTACGACTTCCCCCCGGTTCGCTCCAACCCCAAGCCCGCCCAGACGCCGCACCCTCCGGTGCTTCTGGGGGGCGACGCGAAGAACGTGCTCGAGCGCGTGGTGGCGTGGGGCGACGGCTGGCTGCCGAACCGGGTGACGCCGGATCAGCTACGCGAGAAGCGGGCTACGCTCGATCGGCTGGCCAGGGAGGCGGGCCGCGATCCGGCTTCCCTCACGATCTCGGTCCACGGGCAGCCCGCCGACCGGGACCTGATCGCGCGCCTCCACGACGCGGGCGCCACCCGCGTCATCGTGCGGCCAGCGACCACGACGTCCGAGCCGGAGATGGTCCGCGAGCTCACCCGCATCGCGGAGGCCGTGCTCGGCTAGCCCGAAACCCTCTCCCCTCCGGGTGAGAGGGCAGGGTGAGGGAGCGGTGACGAGGGTCAGGCGTTCGGGATCCAGGGCCAGTACTTCGCGACCGCGCCCGCGTCCACCCGGAGATCGGTGCCGGTGACCATCTCCGCGTCGTCGGAGGTCAGGAAGACGACGGCCCGGCCGTAGTGCCGCGGGCTCGGCAGCTTGCCCATCGGCACCATCTTCGGGAAGTCGAGCCCCCGCGCGCGGGGCTCCGGCCGCGGCCGGCCCCACGCCACCGCGCGCTCGGCCGCCTCGTCGGTGTCGGTGGCGGTCGGGGTCAGGCTGTTGACCCGGATGCCGTGGCGGGCCAGGTCCATGGCGGCGGCGCGGGTGAAGTTGAGCAGCCCGCTCTTGCTCGTGGAGTAGGCGATGTTGCCGGCCTGGCCCTGGTGGCCGGCGGTCGAGACCACGACCACGATGCTGCCGCGTCGCTCCTGCTCCACCATGAGCCGGGCCACGTGCTTGGTGCAGAGGAAGGTGCCGGTCAGGTTGACCGCGATCTGGCGGTTCCATCGCTCGACCGGCATGTCCAGCACGCCCTGGCCACCGAGGATGCCCGCGTTGTTGACCAGGATGTCCACGCCGCCGTAGGCGTCTCGGACCCGCGCCACCATCGCCTCCACCTGGCGCTCGTCGGTGACGTCGCACACGATGCCGAGCGCCCGGCCTCCGCGGTGCTCGATCGCGGCCGCGCACTGGGTGGCGTTGTCCGGCGCCACGTCCACGCAGGCGACGGCGGCGCCTTCCTCGGCGAGGGCCTCGGCGATGCCGCCGCCGATGTTGGGGCTGGTCCCGGTCACGATCGCGATCTTGTTCGCTAGACGCACGGCCGCTCCTCAGCCGAGGCCGCCGCCGCGCAGCCCGATCAGGCGCGCGAGCAGGGCTCCAGCCAGCGAGACGAGCATGATGATGCAGGCGACCACCACCGCCTCCTCGAACTTGCGCTGGGCCACGTAGTCGAGCTGGAGGATCGACAGGGGGCGGTTGGCGCTGGTGGTGAGCAGGGCGAAGTTGCCGATGTTGCGGGCCGCGCCCACGAACGTGATCATGCCCACCGCCAGCAGGGTCGGGGCCATCAGGCGCAGGATGATCCGGCGATAGGTCGCCCACCACCCCGCCCCCGCGATGCGGGAGGCCTCCTCGAGCTCCGCGCCCAGCTGGAGGAGCCCGCTCCGGATGATCTGCACCCCGAGCGGCATCCCCGCGATGACGCCCGCGATGACCAGGAGCGTGGTGGTGCCGTAGAGCGGGCGCAGGAACCCCACCCCGAGGAAGAGCCAGAGGAGGGCCAGCCCCAGGATGATGCCGGGCACCGTGAACGGCAGCCAGGAGACGAAGTCGAGCACGCGCCGGCCAGCGTAGGTCGTCCGCACGATGACGTAGGCGATGAGCGAGTGCACGAGGACCGCAGTGGCCGCGGTCCCGACCGAGAGCACGACGGTGTTCTGCAGCGAGCGGAGGAACAGGTCGTCGCCCAGGACGTTCTGCCAGTTGGCGAGCGTCCACGGCTCCGGCACGTGGAAGAAGCCGAAGAGCTTCATGAAGGTGCCGAGGAGCGCGAACACCACCGGGACCCCGAGCACCACCGCGACCAGCGCCATCACGAAGCCGGTCGCGGGAGCGCGCCAGCGGCCGAGCGGATGGACCCGGCTCTGGAACTGACCGGTGACGGTGGTGTAGCGGCGGCCCCGCGTCAGCCACTGCTGCGCGAACACGAGCGGGAGCATCGCGACCAGGATCAGGACCGCGAGCGCGGTGGCCGCGTCGTAGCGCGGCACGCGGGTGACGAGGAGATCGTAGATCGTGGTGCTGAACACGAAGAAGCGGAACGGCAGGCCCAGCACCTGCTCCACCTCGAAGGTCTGGAGCGACACCATGGTGCCGAGCAGGAGCACCGAGAGGATGGCCGGGGCCATGACCGGCACCGTGATGGCGAGCGCGGTGCGGAGCGTGCCCGCGCCGGCCACCCGGGATGACTCCTCGAAGGCCGCGTTCATGTTGCGGAACGCGGGGGTGAGCAGGATCACCTTGACGGTGAGGGATCCGGTGAGGACGTGGACCCAGACGATGCCCCAGAACGAGTAGATGTTGAAGGGACCCGCGCCGACCCACGGCAGCCGCGCGAGCGCGGTGTTGACGAGACCGTATTCTGGATCGAGCAGCAGGATCCAGCTGAGGGTCACCGTGAACGGCGGCAGGAAGAAGCCGGCCCAGAACGCGAACTCGACCCAGCCGCGGCCGGGCAGATCGGTGCGGGCGAGGAGCCAGGCCACCAGCACCGCGAGGGGCAGCGAGATGAGCTGCCGCGCGAGGGTGACGGTGAGGGTGTTGACGAGGGCGGTGCGGAGCCCGGGCTCGCCGAGGGCCGCCCGCCAGCCGTCGAGACCGTAGCGCGCCGGCTGGCCCGGCGGCGCGACCTGCAGGCTCTGCACCGCGACCAGCGCCAGCGGGAACACCACGCAGAGCGCCACCGCGGCGAGCACGAGCGTGCACAGCACCGCGGACAGCTCGATCCGCCGCGGTCGGGCGACCGCGAGGGCCGAGGTCAGGCCGGCCACACGCTCACCATCTCGGGCGGGAACCCGAGCCGCACCCGCTCGCCTTCCCGCCATTCGCGCGTCCGGGTCAGCAGGAGGACGATGCACTGCTCGTCCCCCAGCGCGACGCGGGCCTCGTAGCGATCGCCGACGAAGAAGAGCGCGTCGATGGTGCCGAGGAGATGCGGGGCGTCGCCGCCGCCGGGGTCGTCGGGGGTCACCCGGATGTCCTCGGGGCGGATGGTGATCGTCGCCTCCGCACCCGGCGCGAGCGGGCCCGCCGCGGCGCTCCGGCCCGACAGGGTGCGTCCGGAGAGCGGCCCGTTCATGGCCACCGTGACGCTCTCGCCCACCCGGGCCGAGGCGGACTCGGCGACGCGCCCGGCCAGCACCACGGTCTGGCCGAGGAAGTCACGCACGAAGGCGGACGTCGGCCGCTCGTAGAGGGCCCGCGGCGCCCCGACCTGCTCCACGCGTCCCCGCTGCATGTCCGCGATGCGGTCGGAGAGGCTCAGGGCCTCGACCTGGTCGTGGGTGACGAACAGCACCGTGATGCCGAGCCGTCGCTGGAGGAGCTTTACCTCCCCCCGCATCTGCTCGCGCAGCTTCGCGTCCAGGTTGCTGAAGGGCTCGTCGAGAAGGAGGAGATCCGGCTCGTAGACGAGGGCGCGGCAGAGGGCCAGGCGCTGCATCTGGCCGCCACTCAGCAGGGTGCCGGGGCGCGCCTCCATCCCGCCCAGGCCCACCAGGTCGAGCACGCGGGCCACCCGGTCACGCACGACCGCCTTCCCGAGGCCGCGCAGCGCGAGCGGGTAGGCCACGTTCTCGAACACGGTCATGTGCGGCCAGACCGCGTAGGACTGGAACACCATGCCCAGGTTGCGCCGGTTCGGCGGCACGAAGAGCCGGCGCGGGGCGGAGGCCACCAGCCGGTCGCGCAGCGTGATCTCGCCCGCGTCGGGTCGCTCGAGGCCGGCCACCAGGCGCAGGGTGGTGGTCTTGCCGCAGCCGCTCGGGCCGAGCAGGGTGAAGACCTCGCCGCGGCGGATCGAGAGCGAGACGGACTGCACCGCCTCCGTCTCGCCGAACCGCTTGCCGACGCGGTCGAGCGCGAGGACCGTCTCGCCGACCCCGGGCGGCCCGCCCACGTCCCCTACTTGATGACCGCCTTGGCGAGGTCCTGGGTCTTGACCACCTCGGCCAGGTTCTCCTCGGCGTCGACCTGCAGGAGCTTCGCGCCTCGGGGGACCACGATCTGGGGATTGCCCGGCTCCACCCCGACGCGGCGGCTGTTGGTCTCGACCTCGCGGGCCCAGACCACCTGCGCGTCCTTGGTGAGGAGCCAGTTGATGAAGACCTTGGCCGCGCTGGGGTGCGGGGCCCGGTTCAGGAGCCAGACCACGCTGCTGCTGGAGTTGGACGTGTCCATCTCCGCGAAGTGCAGGGTCTTGAGGTTCTTGCCGAGCCCCTGCTTCTGGAACTGGCTGAGCAGCAGGGGATTGACCCCGAGCGCGATCGGGTAGCGGCCGCGCACCATGAACTCGGCGATCTGCCGCGTGTCCCGGCTGAGGGCGGGCTCCTGGTCGACGAACAGCTTCTTGATGATGTCGTCCCCCAGGTTCAGACGGGCGCTGGTCATCGACCAGAACGAGTCCCCCATCGTGCGCACGTCGGGCAGGAGCAGCTTGCCCTTCCAGCGGGGGTTCAGCAGGTCGGTGAGGCCGCGGACCTGATCGTCCTTCACCAGATCGGTGTTGATCGTGATCCCCGCGCCGCGGACCGCGCAGAAGCAGTACGCGAGCGCGTGGTCCTTCACCGCCGCGAAGCCGCGCTCGAAGCCCCCCTCCCAGCCCGCGTCGTCCAGCACCTCCGGCAGCACGATGGCCGGCCGCACCGGATCCCACGCTCCCGCCGGCCGCAGCACCTGCAGCGCGGTGCTGGTCGGGATGGTCGTGACGTCCCAGGTGAAGAGGCCGGCCTGGCGCTCCTGCAGCACGCGCGGCGCGAAGTCCTGGGAGTGGAGCCCGGTGTGCTCGAGCCGGATGTCGGGGTAGGCCTGGGTGAAGGCCTTCAGCGCCCGCTTGTAGCCGTCGCCGGGGAAGGTGTTGACGACGACCTTGCCCTCCTTCCTGGCCGCGGCCACGACCTGCTGCCACTCCTGCGGCGTGGCCGCCGCCCGGGCCGGCCGGGCGCGCCCGAGGGCCGCCGCGGCGCCGCCCGCCACGATCGTCCGGAGCAGCCGCCGGCGGCTGATGGTCACCGGGCGGCCCTCCGCCGCTGCTCCTGCAGGTACCGCACCGAGACCCGGTCGAGCGGGACCGCGTCCGGCGAGAGATCGTCGGGGTTCCGGTACTCGAACGGGGCGTCGCGCCCGCCGAAGTGCTTGGTCACCACCAGGCGGCGCCACTGGATCACCTCGGCGTCGGTCGACGAGAGCTTCTCGGGGGTGTCGTAGCGCTGGTTGATCATCACGCGCTCGTCCTGGCGCGAGAAGTTGTACTCGATGATCCAGCGGTGGAGCCCGGCGTAGGCCAGGCGCTCCCCGAGCCGCCCGAGCGCGGTCTTGGGCCGGAGGCAGTGGTAGTACCACACCCGAGTCAGATGCTCCTCGACCGGGACGCACATGCGGGTGTAGAGGTCCCACCCGAACTCGGCGCGGAACATGCCGGGCAGATGGTGGCCCCCGCACCACTTGGCGGATCGGGGCGGGGGAATGTGGCGCCGCGCGCGCTCGGCGAGCGGCCGGGTGAGCCACGTCCAGAACCGCCGGTACGTCGTCTTGGGCCACGCGCGGCCGTCGGGGTAGACGTCCTGGCGCGGGTTCTGGCGCATGTAGTTGGACTCGGCCACGTCGCCGCCGAAGCCGTTGCCCACGAAGATCGGGTGCTCGCCCTGGGCGCCCCGCGCGATGAAGCCGCTGCGCGCGACCACCACCGCGTTGCGGTGCACGTAGTTGACGTGCGAGTCCATCGAGTTCTCGAGCGCGACCTCCCAGTTGCAGCGCCAGTCGACCTGACCGATGAGGATGAGGGTCTCCTCGTCGAAGAACTCCTCCGGCACGTCCTCCTCGATCGGCGCGGGCGGGCCCTCGCCGATCCAGACGAAGACGAGGCCCTTGATCGTGCGGGTCGGGTACGCCTTGGCCTCGGTGCCGGCCTTGCCGCACACGCCGGAGCCCGGGCCCTCCGAGAGCACCATCACGTTCTTGCCCGACTCGTCGTAGACCCAGCCGTGGTACGGGCACGCGACCGTGCCCCGGTAGTGGCAGTCCCCTTCGCTGAGCCGCGCGCCGCGATGCGGGCAGATGTCCTGGATGGCGGCCACGTCGCCCGCCGCGCCGCGGAACAGGCACAGCTCCTCCCCCAGGAGCGAGACCTTCACCGGCTTCCGCCGGCCGACCCGGCGCGCCTCGACCGCCGGGTACCAGTAGTTGCGCAAGCCGAGCTTCGGGATCAGATGCCGGATGTCGCCGCTGAGCTTCGGCACGCCGCCGCCCGGGCGGGCGTCGGCCACGTGCAGGCGCGGGGTCGATTGGGGAGTAGGTGTGGACACGCCGGTCTCCTCGGGCTCAGGGCATGAAGGTCGCGAAGCACTTGTTCGAGTTGAACGACCAGGTCTCGACGAAATGGCAGGTGTCGGGCTTGCGCCCGAGCGCTTCCATCGCCCCGACCAGCATGTACCAGTTCAGCATCTCCTGCTGGCCCGACGTCTCGATGGCCTCGAGTGGCGTCTTCCGCCACGTCTCGTAGTCCCCGGCGCGCAGCGCCTCGTAGAGCCGCCGGTCGGCCTCGATGTCGGGATAGAGCTGGTGGTTCTTGTCGGTGAGGAACGCGTGCGACCAGCTCGACGAGGCGATCAGGGCGGTGCGCCAGGGGCTGTCGCGCATGACCCGCGCGGTCGCCGCGCCCACCTCCATGCAGCGCTTCGGCGAGGGCGACGGCGGATCCAGATCCGCGTCGGGGAGCGGGTGCTCGAGGCTCCCTCGCCCGCCGCGCTGAGCGATCACCCGGCGGCCGTAGCAGTTGACCTGGAACGCGATGACCGGATACGGGAAGCCCACCCGGTCGTAGTCGAGGAACATGATCGTGTTGAGGAAGGCGTGGGCGAGGCCCGGGTAGTGGAGCGGCTTGTAGGCGTAGGCCATGTCGACGCCCTGCTCGAGCAGGCCCGACGCGAGGTGCTTGCCCGCCTCCCGGTGGCCGGTGATCTGGAAGCACGTCTCCGAGGGCTCGCCCCAGACGTTGGGCCCGCCACCCGTCCGCTGCCACGGCCGCGCCTCCACCCGGTCGTAGGCCAGCACGCAGAAGGGGGGGATCACGTCCTCGGTGAAGTTCTCGTGCTGGTCGTCACCCCAGATGACGACCACGTCGGGCCGGAAGTCGTCGAGGATCCGCCGGGCCTTCCGGAAGTGGTGGAGCAGCGTGTCGCGGTGCCCGGCCGCGCTCGCGGTGCCGCCGTCCCCGCCGTACTCGGCGCGCATCGGGGCCGGCCAGCTCGCGGGATCGCGGTAGCGCTCGGGGAGGCCGGGATCC
>DATJIR010000292.1:0-7639 GCA_035493135.1 Verrucomicrobiia bacterium | reverse complement strand
CACCCAGTGGGCCGCCGAGTCCGCGCCCACCGTGACGCTGCCCTTGGTGATCGGGGTCAGGTGCGCGCCGTGGTCGAGGTACTGGTGCGTCGCGAACTCGAGCACGCCCGCGGGGTGCCGGTCGCTGATGTAGACCAGCGGGGAGCGGTCGAGCCGCGCGTGGGCCAGCCCGGTCGCGCTGGCGGTCACGCCGGGCCCGAGTGTGGACACCACCACGCCCGGTCGGCCGGTGAGCTCGCCGGTGACCGCGGCCATGATGGACGCCGCCCCCTCCTGGTGGCAGAGCACGAACGGCAGGCCTCGGCCGCGCGCCGCCTCGAGCACCTCCAGGTTCGATCCCCCGCCCGGGACGCCGAAGAGGCGGGGCGCCTCGGCGCGCGCGAGGCCCTCGACGATCAGGTCGGCGACGGTGGGCACCACGGCTCAGGCGTGCGCCGGCAGCGCCGCTAGCCTCCCGCCAGCTGCCGGAGGACCGGCTCCATGCGCTCGAGCGCCTTCTTGAGGTTGGCCTCCGAGCTCGCGTACGAGAGGCGCAGGTATCCCTCGCCGTACTGGCCGAACGCGGAGCCGCCGAGCACCGCCACGCCCGCCTCCTGCAGCAGGGCCTCCGCGATCTCGGCGGAGGGGCGCTTGAGCGCCTTCACGTTGGGGAAGACGTAGAAGGCCCCGCGCGGCGAGCGACACGAGACGCCGGGTAGGCGATTGAGCCCCGCCACCAGCACGTCGCGCCGTCGCTTGAACTCGGCCACCATCTCGGTCACCGGGGTCTGGTCGCCCTGCAGCGCGGCGATGCCCGCGTGCTGGGTGAACGAGGCGGTGCACGAGTTGGAGTTCACCATGAGGCGCGTCACGTGCTCGGCGAGCGCCACCGGCATCACCCCGTAGCCGAGGCGCCAGCCGGTCATCGCGTAGGCCTTGGAGAACCCGTCCAGGATGATGACCAGGTCCTTCATGCCCGGGAAGCGGGTGATCGACGCGAACTCGCCCTCGTAGAGGAACGCCTTGTAGATCTCGTCGGCGAGCACCGGGATGCGGTAGGTCCGGGCGATCTCGGCGATGCGGCCGAGCTGGTCGACCTCCAGCACGCCGCCGGTCGGGTTCTGCGGCGAGTTGATGATGATCAGCTTGGTCTTGCGCGAGACGCTCTTCTCGAGCACGTCGAGGTCGAAGCCGAAGCCGCTCTCCTCGCGCAGCGGGATCGGCACCGGTTTGCCGCCGACGAAGTTGATGACCGATTCGTAGATCGGGAACCCGGGGTTCGGGTGGACGACTTCGTCGCCCGGGTTCACCAGCGCGGTGATCACGAAGTACATGATCGGCTTGGCCCCGGGAGTCACCACGATCTCGTCCGCGGTGACCGGGATGCTGCGCGTGCCCTCCACGTCCTTGACGATGGCCTCGCGCAGCTCGGGCAGCCCGGCGGCGGGGCCGTAGTGGGTGGCCCCGCTGTCGAGCGCCCGCTTGGCCGCCTCGCGGATATGCTTCGGGGTGTCGAAGTCCGGCTCGCCGATCTCGAGGTGGATGATCTCCTTGCCCTGCCGCTCGAGGGCCTTGGCGCGCGCCAGCACCTCGAACGCCGATTCGGTACCGAGACGGGACATCCGCTCCGCGAATTCCATGGTGGCGCCGATCGTAGCAGAGCTTGAGCGCATCAAACAAGCCCGGCCTGGTCCGTCCTCCCCTTGCGGCCGATCGCTCCCCGGTGCCGCTCGATCTGCTCATACGTTTCCGACGCGGCGAACACTTCCGCGAACACGTCCACGCTCATGTCGATGGCCGCGGTCAGGGCATAGTTCCGCCAGATCTCGAACAGCTTCTTCTGGGCCGCCGTCACCGCCCGCGTGTGCCGGGCCACCCTCGCGAGCATGCGCCCGGTCTCGGACACGAGCTGATCCGCCGGGACGATCGCGTTCAGCAGCCCGTAGGGAGCCAGCTCGCCCACCGGGTAGCGGTCGCCGGTGAGGATCACCTCCTTGGCCTTCGCCAGCCCGATGTGCTGCTGAAGGAGGGCGATGTCGCATACCGACGGCACCCCGACCTTGATCTCCGGGAGCCCGAAGGTGGCGTGCGGCACCGCGATGCGAATGTCGGAGACCAGCGCCAGACCGAGCCCGGTGCCCAGACAGTGCCCGTTGATCGCCGCGATCGTCGGAAACGGCGCAGTCCGGACCGCTCCCAGGAGTCGTCTGTTCTTGACGATGAATTCCCGGGCCCGCGGCGGCGTGAGCTCCGAGAACGCCTCCAGGTGCATGCCCGCGGAGAACGACGTCTGTCCGGCACCCGTGAGGACGGCGACCCGCGGACGGTCGCCCGCGCTCTCGAAGATCTCGGCCAGCCGGTCGAGATCGGCCAGGGTGAACGCGTTGCTCGCCTCCGGCCGATTGAACGTGATCCACCAGATGCCGTCATCCTCGCGCAGGTCGACTGCCGGGGTGCCCAGGTCATGCGTGGCCATCGCCGCTCTCTCTCCTTTGATGATCGTTCGGGGATGATCGATCGGGCTCCGGGTCGGGCCGAGGCCCGAGCGGGCCCCTCAGCGTAGCACCGAGCGGCGGCTATACTCGATCGCGTGGAGTTCTTGCCGATTCCCGCCGGCTGGTTCTGGATGGGCTGGGAGGACGGACATCCGGGGGAGCGTCCCCGCCATCGCGTCTGGCTCGACGCCTTCGCCATGGCCCCCGCGCCCGTCACCAACCGCGAGTACGCCCCGTTCCTCGAGGACACCGGCGCCGACCCGCCCGGATGGTGGGCGGATCCGCGGTTCGGCGATCCAGAGCAGCCGGTGGTGGGCGTGAGCTGGCACGACGCGACGAGCTACTGTCGGTGGCGATCCGCGCGCGGCCTTCAAGTGCGGCTCCCGTCGGAGGCCGAGTGGGAGAAGGCGGCGCGGGGCGGGCTCGACGGCGCGCGCTTTCCCTGGGGCAGCGAGCGCCCGGCCCGAGCCGGCTTCGATCGGCCGCCTCGCCCGGCCGAGACGCCGGCCAATCCCTGGGGCCTGCTCGCGCTCTCCGGCGTCTGCCACGAGTGGTGCCTCGACTGGGAGGACGAGACCTACTACGCGCGGTCGCCCGAGCGCGACCCCCGCGGCCCGGAAGCGGGCACGCGACGCGTGTCCCGCGGCGGCGCGTGGCGGCACCAGGATCCATGGAGCCCGGTGGCGCATCGCTCCTCCCTGCCCCCCGATCTACGCTACTCCGACTACGGCTTCCGCCTCGTGCGTGAGCCGTCGGCACGCCGACCTGCGCGTCGACAGGACCCGTCCGCCTCGCGCGGGGTTCGCCCGTGAGGAGCTCGGGGTGTAGCCCGCGCTAGAGCGCGGCGAGGGCAGCCTCGGCGCCCGGCAGCCAGTGGCGCATGTCCATGGCGCCGAGCATGCGGAGCGCGGCGGTCAGATGCTCGCGCGCCTCCGCGCGGCGGTCGGCCCGCGCGGCCAGCGTGCCGAGATCGAGGCGACACAGGGCCTCGAGTGGGCGCATGCCGAGGGCCTGGGCACCCGCGAGCGCGGCGGCGCAGTGCCGTGGGGCCCCGGCCGGGTCCGCCGCCGCGGTGGCCTCGCTCAGCGCGCGGAGCGCGTTCGCCGCGTAGCCCCGCTCCTCGTGCTCGGTGGCGAGCCGGTGGGCCTCGTGCGCCGCGGTGACCGCCTCCGCCGTCCGCCCGGCCAGCCGGTATCCCTCGGCGAGCCAGCTCAGGCGGAGGGCCTGCCGGCTCAGGATCCGCAGGCTCGCCGCGCGCCCGACCCCCTCCTCCATCAACAGCACGCCCTCGGCCACGCGGCCGCCCCAGGCGTCGGCCGCGCCGCGGACGCAGAGGAGCATGGGAAGCCAGGTGGTCAGGTCCATCTCGCGCGAGAAGGCGATGCCGCGGTCGATCACCGGGATCGCGGCCGCGAGATGGCCGCGGCTCAGGTGGACGAAGCCGAGGGTCATGAGGCTCCCCGCGATGCTCCACGGGTGGTCGGCGGCCTCCGCCACGGCCAGGCCGGCGTGGATGCACTCGAGCGCCTCGTCGAACTCGCCCACCTCGGCCAGCGAGGCGGCGAGCCAGATACGCGCGGCCACCGACACGAGACCGGCCATCCCCCAGCGCTCCCGGGCCAGCTCACCCTCCACCGCCGCCACCGCGCTCCGGAGGTACCGCTGGGCTGCGGGGTGGACGCCGAGCACGTGGTGGGCCTGCCCGAGCCCGAAGGATGCGGCGATCTGAAGCGGGCGGTCGCCGAGCTCGGCCCCGATCCCGACCGCGCGCTCCGCCGATCGGATGGCGGCGGCCTGCTCGCCCAGCGTGTAGTACGACTGGGTGAGGTAGGCGGACACCCAGCCGAGCCGCCAGCGGTCGCCGAGCGTCTCGGCGCGCCCCTCGGCGCGACGCAGGTGCGCCAGCGTGCGGGTGAACTCCCCGAGCGGCGCCAGGGAGGCGCGCAGGTCGAAGACCAGGTCGATCGCAGTCGGTAGGGCGACCTCGCGCGGGCCGTCGGCCTCGAGGACCTCGAGCGCCTGCTCGAAGAAGCTCACCGCCTCGCGGTGCGCCGAGCGCGCGGCCGCCTGGAGCCCGGCCTGGCGCAGGAGCTCCACCGCCCGGTCGCGCAGGCCGCCGCGGAGGGCGTGGAAGGCCAGGCGCTCGACGTGCTCGCCCAGGCGACCCGGGTAGAGCGCCTCGGTCACCTCCACGATGCGCGCGTGCAGGGCCCGCCGCGTCTCGTGGAGCAGGCTGCCGTAGGCCACCTCGTGGGTGAGCGTGTGCTTGAACGTGTACTCCGCCTCCGGGAAGAAGCTCGCCTCGTAGAGCAGCTCGCCCGCCTGCAGCTGCGCGAGCCCCGAGCGCAGCATCTCTTCCGGCAGGTCCGCGATGGCCTCCAGGACCGGCAGCGGCACGTCCCGGCCGATCACCGACGCGGACTGCAGCACGTGCTTGGCGAGGGCGCTCAGGCGGTCGATGCGGGCGGCCAGCACCGCCTGCACGCTGCCCGGAACCTGGATGGCCTCGAGCGGCTTCGCGAGCCGCCGGGCCCCCGGGTCGCCGAGCAAGACCTGGGTCTCCACCAGGGCCCGCACGCTCTCCTCGAGAAAGAGCGGGTTCCCGTCGGTGCGCGTCACCAGCAGCGTCTTGAGCGGCTCCAGGCCCGGATCGGGCCCGAGCAGAGTGTCGAGCAGGGCGCGGGCGGTCACGGGCGGGAATGGATCGATCCGGATCTGCGCGTAGCCGGGCCGGCTGCCCCAGGCGTGCTGGTACTCCGGTCGGTAGGTGGCCAGGATCAGCAGGCGCGTGCCCGGCAGGCGGTCCACGAGGCCGTCGACCAGGGCCTGCGTCTCCTCGTCGATTCGCTGGAGGTCCTCGACGATCAGCACCACCGGCTGCCGCCGGGTCTCCGCGAGCAGCAGGTTCCGCACCGCGTCCTGGATGCGGCGGCGGCGCTGCGGCGGATCGAGCTGCCGCCACGCGGGATCCTCCGGCTCGAGATCGGCCAGCGCGTGGAGCGCGGGAATCGTCGGCTCGAGAGCGGGGTCGAGGGCCACGACCTTGGCCGCGATCTTCTCCCGGATCACCCGCGCGTCGTCCCGCAGCTCGACCTGGAAGTAGCGTCGCAGCGCCTCGATCACCGGGAGCCACGACGGCGTCGCCCGGTACGCGATCGGACGGCCCTCGAGCACGAGCGCGCCCGCGATCCACGGCCCCTCCGTGAACTCGCGGATGACGCGCGACTTGCCCGTGCCGGGCTCGCCGACCAGGGCCACCATCCGCCCCTGGCCGGCCCGGGCGCGATCGAGGGCCTGCCGCAGCAGCGCGACCTCGCTCTCGCGGCCGACGAAGGGGGAGAGCCCGCGCACGGTGGCGGCCTGCAGGCGATAGCGCGCCGGACCGGGCCCGGTCAGCTCGTACACCTCGATCGGCTCCGCGAGACCGCGCACCGGCACCGGGCCGAGCGGCGTCACCGCGACGTACCCCTCGGCGAGCCGTCGCGTCTCCGCGGTGAGGAGGGTCGCGCCTGGCCGAACGAGCCGCTCCATCTGCGCGGCGAGGTACGTGGTCTGCCCGACCGCGGTGTACTCCATGTGCAGGTCGCTGCCGATGGAGCGCACGACCACCTCGCCCGAGTTGAGCCCCACGCGGATCTGCACGTCGAGCCCCTCCGCGCGCCTGAGCTCGCGGGCCAGGCCGCGGACGCCCTCGTGCATGCGGAGGGCCGCAAAGGCCGCGCGCACCGCGTGGTTCTCGTGGGCCACCGGCGCGCCGAAGATCGCCATGATCCCGTCGCCCAGCACCTGGTTGACGGTCCCCTCGTAGCGGTGCACCGCGTCCATCATGAGCGCGAGCACCGGATCCAGCATGCGGCGCGCGTCCTCCGGATCGCGGTCGGCGAGCAGCTCGAGCGAGCCCTTCATGTCCGCGAAGAGCACGGTCACCTGCTTGCGCTCGCCCTCCACCGCTCCGCGCGCGGTCCGGATCTTCTCGGCCAGGTGGCGCGGGGTGTAGGCGTCCGGGGACGCGAAGTGATCCGCCATGGGGCCGGCGACCGCGATGGGCTGGCCGCAGCCGCCGCAGAAGCGGGCCGCGGACTCGTGGGTGAAGCCGCAGCGGGGGCAGGACGAGGGCAGCGCCTGCCCGCACTCCACGCAGAAGCGATGGCTCGACGGGTTCGGCGTCTGGCAGCGGGCGCAGGTCACCGGCGCCTCGCCGGTCCGGGGATCCGCTCCGCTCACGCGGCTACGACACTCGGCCCGAGCGCTCCAGCGCCGCCTGCATCAGGCGCAGGTGCCCGGCCGCCTCGTCGATGACCTGCTCGAGCCGCTCCCACCCCGGCCGCGGGCCGTCGAGCCCATCGATGATCCGCGCCAGCTCGCGAGGCCCCGCGCCCTCGAACCAGCCGCCCACCCGCCCGCGCACGAGCGCACCGTAGCGCGCGACCGAGGCCCCGTCCCCCAGGTCCTCGGGAGCGTGCTCGGGTCCCGCGTCGTCGGCCACGCGGCCGCGGTCCATGCCGTCGACGAAGGCCAGGCCGAGACGGAAGATGCGGAACGCCGCGTCGCGCAGGTCGCCCAGCTCCGCCTCCGGCACCGCCCGGATCAGCCGCTCGGCCGCGGCCAGGATCTCGTCGAGCCGACGGCCGGGCTCCGCGGGATCGCGTCGGCTCACGCGGGGCGGCGCTCAGCGGCCCGCGAAGGTGACGGGCTGTTTGCGGGCGAAGGCCACCACCCCGTTGCGGAAGTCCTCGGTGTGCCCGCTGGCCGCGATGGCCTGGGCCTCGAGCTCCATCTGCGTCTCGAGACTCTCCTGAGTCGACTGGTGGAAGAGCAGCTTGGCCCGGCCGAAGGCGAGCGTCGGCCCCTGGGCCAGCTCCCGGGCCAGGGCCGTGACCGCGCCGGGAAACTCGGCGTCGGCGTGCACCCGGTTGACCAGGCCCCAGTCCATCGCCTCGCGGGCCGAGAGCACCCGGTTCGTGTAGTGCAGCTCCAGCGCCCGGCGCAGCCCGATCATCCGCGGCAGGAAGTAGGACGACGAGCCGTCGGGCGAGGCCGCGATCTTCGAGTAGGCCATGGTGAACTTCGTCGACTCCGCGGCCACCACCAGGTCGCCGGAGAGGGCCAGGCTCATGCCCCCGCCCGCCGCGATCCCGTTGACCGCCATCACCACCGGCTTGGGC
>DATJIR010000291.1:0-12879 GCA_035493135.1 Verrucomicrobiia bacterium | reverse complement strand
CGCTGCTCGACGAGTACGCGCCCAACTTCAGCCGCTCGGTGCTGGCCCGGCAGGTGCTGGCCCCGCCCGATCTCGAGCGGGTGTTCGGCCTCACCGGCGGGAACATCTTCCAGGGCGCGATGACCCCGGGCCAGCTCTTCTCGCTGCGGCCGGTGCCCGGTCACGCCGGCTATCGCACGCCGGTGGCCGGGCTCTATCTCTGCGGGGCGGCCGCCCACCCGGGCGGCGGGGTCATGGGCACGCCGGGCTACAACGCGGCGCGGGAGATCCTGCGCGCGCGCCGGCCGCGGCTCACCACTTGAAGATCGACAGGAGGTTGTGGAAGTCGTCGGTCCAGGCGGAGACCGCCGGCTCGACGTCCAGGCGCGTCTGCGTCCAGCGGGAGTCGGACGCCAGCTCGCCGAAGTCCTCCGTCCGCCGGGCCAGGATCGCCCAGCTCGCCTCGACCGCGCCGCGGATGTCGTCGGTGCCGCCGTCCTGGAGCATGCGCGCGTAGCGCCCCTCCTCGGCCAGGGCCGCCACCACCGGCTCCAGGCGCAGGTAGCGGTTGGAGATGTGGAGCGCGAGGATCCCGCGGGGTCCCAGCAGGTCGAAGTAGAGGCGGAGCGCCTCGCGGGTGAGCAGGTGGACCGGGATCGCGTCCGAGCTGAACGCGTCCACCAGGATCACGTCGTAGCGCTCCTCGGGCCGGTCGCGCCGGACCGCCTCCATGCGGATGCGCGCGTCGCCGAGCTCGAGCCGCAAGGTCACCGCGCGGTCGCGCGCGTCGGTGGCGTAGGTGAAGTAGGCCGGGTCGAAGGCGATGTCGCGCACGAGCCGATCGATCTCGTAGAAGGTGACGCGGTCGCCCGGCCGCGTGTAGGCGGCGAGGGTGCCGGTGCCGAGCCCGACCACCGCCATGTGCCGGCTGCCCGGGCGGCGGTCGAGCTCGGCGAAGAGCTGGCCGATCGGGCCTTTGCGCTGATAGTAGGAGATCGGCTCCGCGCGCCGGGAGGGCTCGAGGCTCTGGCGCCCGTGGAGCGTGGTGCCGTGGCGCAGCTCGGTGTAGCCCTTCGGGTCGCGGTCGCGCGAGATGCGGAGCACGCCGAAGAAGGACCGGCTCTGCCGGATCTGGTCGCTGTTGCGCGCGTCCACGAAGCCCGAGATCAGGAGGACCGAGGCCAGGGCCAGGCCCAGGTGGAGCGGGCGGCGACGGAGGAACCAGGCCACCGCCAGCGGCGGCCCGTAGATCAGCAGCTTGTTCACCAGGCGCTCGGCGGGATCGAGCCAGTCGCTCACTCGATCCGCGCCCACGTCGAGCACCCGCTCGAGGAACGCGAAGTCGACGCGGAGGGTGGCCGACTCCGAGTAGAGCACGAGCGCGAGCGCGGCCGCCGCCGCCACCGCGAGCAGCGCGCGCCGGGCGCCGTCGCCCAGGCCCAGCGCGGCGCTTCGCGTCGCGGCGAGGAGCACGCAGGCCAGGACCATCATCAGCGGGTACTCGATCAGCGAGGAGAAGACGAGCGGGGCCACGAGGGCGTTGAACAGCCCGCCCAGCACGCCGCCCACCGAGATCAGGAGGTAGAACTCGGTGAGATGGCCGGCGCCCGGGCGGTCGAGCGCGAGGGCCCCGTGGCAGGCGAGCGCGAGGACGAAGAGCAGGCCGAAGTGCCAGAGCACGATGACCCAGATGCGCTCGGGCAGCGCCGAGACCATGAGGAAGATCACCAGGAGGGTCAAGGGGAGCGCGAGCGCCACCACCAGCTGATGGAGCAGCCGCGGCCAGCGCCCGAAGGCCAGGATGAAGGTCAGCAGGTAGATGGCCAGCGGCAGCACCCAGAGCAGGGGCACCGCGGCCAGGTCGGTGGTGATGTAGGTGGTGACCCCGAGGAGCAGGCTCGACGGCACGAGGGCGAGCACGATCCAGTAGAGGCGCCGCGCCCACCGGGGGCGCTCCTCGATCGGAGCGGGCGCGGCCTCCGCCTCCGTCGCGCCGGCCGCCGGCTCGGCGGCCGGCCTCAGCCACAGGGTGAGCGCGCAGCCCGCGGTCAGGACCGCGAGCACGCCGTAGCCCACGCTCCACAGCGCGGTCTGGCTGAGCCCGCTCGATCCCTGCAGGTGCAGTCGCGGCTCGACCAGGGTGGGATAGCCGAGCAGCGCGAGCATGCTGCCGAGATTGCTCGCCGCGTAGAGGAAATACGGGTCGCGCGCGGCCGGGTGCCCGGTCCGGGTGAACCACTTCTGGAGCAGCGGCGCGGTCGCGCTGACCACCAGGAAGGGCAGGCCCACCGAGAGCGAGAGCAGGGTCAGCACGTCGAGGATCGGGTTGGCCTCGCCGCCTCGCAGCAGGCGCGGATTCACCGCAAGAGGGAGGACCGCGAACGGCAGCGCGAGAGCGACGACGTGGACCAGCACCTGACGCGAGGGCCGCAGCCGGCCAGTCAGCGCGTGCGCGTACGCGTAGCCACCGAGGAGCGCGGCCTGGAAGAACACCATGCAGGTGCTCCAGACCGCGGGAGTGCCGCCGAGCAGGGGCAGGATCATCTTGCCCACCATCGGCTGCATCACGAAGAGGAGGGTGGCTCCCGTGAACAGGGTGAGCGCGTAGAGCAGCAGGACGGCGGTCAGACTCCGGATCCCCCAGTGGCCGCCTCCGGGCGGCGGCACGTAGCATAGCCGCATCCGGGCCGGCGAGTCACGGTAGAATCGTCCCTGCGATGCTCGCCTTGCAGCCCTCGCCCGGCCCCGTCCTCGGGTTCGGCGTCGAGACCTTCGCGTTCCGCAACGACAGCCGCATCCACCACCGGGGCAAGCCGGACATCTATTGCAACCGATGCTTCCTGATGGCGCGGGCGGTCGGGCAGTTCCAGCGCTTCGCCCGGTTCGAGCCCGACGCCCCGCGGCTTCACCCCGAAGCGTACGCGGCGCGCGTGTGGCGGGTGATCCGCCGCGGCGCGTGGCGGGCCCCGCTTCCCGACGCCCACCGCGTCGTGATCCCGGGCTATCCGTCGCTCCACGCCTTCTCCGGCGCGGAGGAGGCCGCGGTGAAGGCCGGGCTGCGGGGACGCTTCTGGACGCTGGTGCACCCCACCAACTGGCGCATGACGTTCCCCTCGCTGCCGGGGCAGCAGGAGCGCGTGGCGCGCGAGACGGTGGCCGAGCTGCAGGCGGGCCGGCCGGTGCAGCTCTTCGTGACCGACTTCCCCCGGATCGAGCTGAACCACTCGGTGCTGGTCTTCGACTACCGGATGGGCGGGCGGATGGGCGGGCCCGACACGGTGGACTTCGTGGTCTACGACCCCAACGATCCGTCCACGCCCGGGGTCGTCCGCTTCGATCGCCGCGACGAGCGTTTCCACCCCGCGCCGCTCTGCGGGGTGACGGTCCCGCGCTTCCGCGCCTTTCGCCAGTACTACTCGCGGCTGTTCTAGCCGGCGCGCCGGCGGCCGCTCAGGGCCCCGGCCCCTCGAGCCGCCAGGCGGCGCCCTCTCGCCGCGCCACCTCCGGCTCGCGCTCCCAGGAGAGCACGGTGGTCCAGGCGCCCAGCCCTCGCAGCCGCCCGGAGACCTCCCCGGTGGAGTACACCCAGGCCGCGCCGTTCACCATCCGCACCTCGTCGATGCGCACCCGGGCCTGCACGGTGTCGTAGAGGGCGAACATGGCCAGGAGATTGTCGCGAACGCTGGTCTTGGTGATCGGCCCGTTCCGGTAGCGATCGGAGACGTAGGCGAGCACCCCCGCGGTGTCCATGGCCTGGAACCGACCGGTGGCCGCGGCGAGCGTCTGCTGCAGCTCGCCCACCGTGGCGGACGGCGCGGCGGCTCCCGCGGGGGCCGGCGGCCCCTGGGCCCGCAGCGGGCCGATGGTCGTGACCAGCGCCAGCGCGGTCAGCCAGAGGCCGAGCCGCCACCCGCGGCGGCTAGGGATGCGCGGCTCCGTTCTGTCGGCGCCACCGGGCCACCGCGCGGCCGAAGCGGAGCGCGCGAAGCGGCGACTGCCCGCGCCGGCGCCCCTCCCGGTAGCTGCGCAGCACCGCCCACGCGAAGGCCACCGCGCGGGAGCGTCGCGCCAACCGCTTGAAGCGTCGTGTCATCGTATCTTCCCCCTCGACGGAACAACTTACGGTCCGTCTTCGTGTAAGCCTTACATCCCCTGGGTATTTTCGCCGCCGGGGCGTTGGCGATTCGGCCGCTGGAGGCGGCCTTTCCCCTGCCTGGTATCACCCTTGCTCTTCTATATGCGGGAGCGGGGCCAAATGCCCCGAGAAAAAGATCAGCCGACCGGACGCAGAGGAGGATCGGCCATGACGCGCTACCTCACCTTCGTGGGAGTCGCCGGGCTCGTCGCGCTGCAGGCCGGGGCCGTCGCCCCGGCCGCGGCGCAGGCGGCGCATCCGCTGCAGCCGTCCGGGCCCGGGATCGCCCGGCTCGATCGCGGCGCCGGCATGATCGAGGGCAAGCTGACCCGGGTGGACGGCCGCACGGAGACCGTCGACGTCTCGATCGGTCTGCTGGGCCTCCTGGGCAAGACGATCGAGGTCAACCACGACACCCTCATCCAGGTGGACGGCCGCCAGGGGCGGTTCGCCGACCTGCAGGAGGGCGCGAAGGTGAAGGCCTTCTACGAGGAGCGCGGGGCCAAGCTGGTGGCCACCCGGCTCGAGGTGACCACTCGCGGCTAGAAGTACTCCAGGGTGCCCGGCTCGGCGAGCATCTTGAGGCGGAGCCCGGCCATGAAGACCAGGTAGGGGTGGGCGCCGCGGGCCACCAGTGCGTCGCGATCCATGCGACGCAGGTCGGCCCGCTCGTCGTCGGTCAGCTCCATGTCGGAGGTGGCGGCCTGGGCGTCGGCCAGGAAGCGCTCCGCGAACGACCGGTCCGACTTGAGCGCGTGGAGACACCGGTTCAGCGCGTAGGCGCTCGACGGGGGGAAGCGATAGTGGGCGGTCTCGCTCACGATTCCTTCTCGCTCACGGCGGGGCCGGAAGCGGCCACTCCACGACCGCGTTGCCGTGATGCCACGAGGGCTCGTAGCAGTAGACCCGGGCCCGCGCGTCGCCCACCGCGCCCAGCAGCGTGATCCAGGTGCGCAGCTCGATGTTGCCCCGCTTGTCGAGCTCCTCGCCGGTGAGACGGGCCAGTTCGTGCCCGCGCCCGTCGGCCAGCGCCTCCAGCAGCCCGCGGTCGTAGTCGAACTCGGGAGAGGCGTAGCGGTCGGTCCCCGGGAAATGCGACATGCCGCCCGAGGCGATGAGCGCGACGCGCTCCGGGCGGGCCCGCAGGATCTCGCCCAGGGCCCGCCCCCAGGCGTGACAGCGCGCCGGGGTGGGCTGCGGCGGCAGGTACACGTTGACGTGGAGCGGCACGATGGGCCGGGGCGGCTCCGGCATCACGAAGTGCAGCGGCACGTAGAACGCGTAGTCGAGCTTGGCGTCCTGGGTGTAGAGCAGGTCGAAGCCGCGCTCGATGCCCTGCTCGACGATCTCGCGGGCCAGGCCCTCGTCGATGTCGAACCGGTAGCGATAGGGGCCGAAGGTGCCCGCGCACTGCCTCCCCACGTACACCGCGAGGGCGGGCACCGCGTCGAGGAAGAAGGCCTCGACGTGATCGCCCGCGATCACCGCGAGGACGTCCGGCCGCAGCTCCTCGAGCCGCCGCCTCACCCGTCCCATCGCCTCGTGCACGCGGAGGACCAGCGCGCGGTCCTCGGTCTCGGGGCGGATGAGGAGCTGGGGAGTGTGCGCGACCGCGAAGGCGCCGACGAGCATGACAGGGGAACCCTAGCACAGGAGGGTCTCGACTTGGGGTCCGCGCGAAGCGTATGCTTGGGGGCCGCGGACGGAAATTCCACTCGGACCATCCAGGAGGTCGCCGGTATGGCAGCCGCAAGCACGAAGTTCAAGGTCGTCGTCCAGAAGCCGTCGGGCGGGATCACCTATGACCTGGCCGACTCGGCCTACTCGATCGAGCGGGAGGCGCTCGACCCGATCGGGGCCGAGATCGTCGAGGTGCCGGCCAAGACCGAGGAGGAGTTCATCGCCGCCGCGAAGGACGCCGACGCGGTCATCGCGCGCAACCGGCGCATCACCGCGGCCATCATCAAAGGCCTGCGCAATTGCAAGGTCATCGGGCTCGGCAGCGTGGGCGCGGACACGGTGGACGTGGACGCGGCCACCGAGGCCGGTATCGTGGTCACCAACGTGCCCGACGTGTTCATCGACGAGGTGGCCGACCACACCATGGCCATGTTCCTCGCCGCCCACCGCCGGCTGCGGCTGATGCACCAGCTCACCGTCGACAACAAGTGGACGGAGGGGCGGCCGTACTTCGCGAACATCCCGCGACTCTACGGGCAGACCATCGGCCTCATCTCCTTCGGCAATGTGGCCAAGGCGGTGGCGCGCCGCTGCCACGCCTTCGGCCTCCGGGTGATCGCCTACGATCCGTTCCTGGCCGAGCTCGAGATGACCGCGGTGGGGGTCGAGCCGGTGACGAGCCTGATCGAGCTGTGCCAGCGCGCCGACTTCCTCTCCATGCACGCGCCGCTCAACTCGGAGACGCGCCACATGATGAGCGAGCGCGAGTTCCGGGCCATGAAGAAGAGCGCGATCTTCATCAACAACGGGCGGGGGCCGACCGTCGACGAGAAGGCGCTCAGCGAGGCGCTGCGCCAGGGCTGGATCGCGGGGGCCGCGCTCGACGTGTTCGAGGTGGAGCCGGTCGATCCGAACAACGCGCTGCTCCACATGGACAACGTGCTGGTGAGCCCGCACATCGCCTCGGCGACCGCTCGCATGGCGCCCGAGACCCGCCGCCGCCTGGGCCGCGAGATCGCCACCGTGCTCCAGGGCAAGTGGCCCCGCTCCGCGGTCAACCCCGGCGTGCTCCCCAAGACCTCCCTGATCCGCTGGCAGCCCTACCCCATGGGCCGCGGCCCCAACCGCTGAGAGCCCCGACTAGAACCGCGACCAGATGTCGCGGAGGGAGGCGAGGGCCGCGGGAGAGAGCGGGCCCCGGTTGACCGCGGCGGCGGCGTAGTCGAGCTGGGCGAGGTCGGAGCAGCCGATCAGGACGGTGGAGAGCGCAGGGCCGGTGATCGCGAAGCGCAGCGCGGCCTCGACCACGCTCCCCGCGTGGCCCTGGGCCACCAGCGGCTCCAGCGCCCCCGCCCGCCGGACGTCGGTCGCGTAGTCGGGCCCCGAGGCGATCGGGGCCACCGCGGGGATCGCGGTCGGGTGCCGCGCCACCTGGCCGCTCAGCGCCCCGCCCGCGAGCACCCGGATGCCGATGGTCCCGACGCGCTGCTCCTGCGCCAGCGTCAGTAGCCGGTCGTAGTCCTGCGCCGGATAGCCCGCCGGCACCTCGTAGGCGCCGGTCGGGTTCAGCAGGTTGAAGACCGCCTGCGCGGTGTCGATCGCCCCGCTCGCGAGCGCGCGATGGAGCGCGCCGGTCTCGCCGGAGGCGGTGACCCCGAAGAAGCGCACCTTGCCCTGCTCCTGCAGCCTCCGCACCGCCGGGACCACGGCCTCGAGCACCCGCGCGACCCCGAGGGGCCGCTCCTCGCCCACGCGCCCGATCAGGTTGTGGAGGTGCAGCAGGTCCACGCGCTCGAGCCCGAGCCGGCCGAGGCTCGTCTCCACCGAGCGGGCCACCGCCCCGGCCACGTCGACCAGGTCGCTCGCGACGAGGCGCCACTTGGTGCCCACGATGACCTGGGGCTTGAGCGCGCGCAGCACCTGGCCCAGGTTCTTCTCCGACTCGCCCGAGCCGTAGGCCGGCGCGGTGTCGAGGTAGTTGATCCCGAGCTCGAGCGCGCGCGCGACGCCGCGCTCGCGATCGGCGGGCGCGCCCCGCACCATGAGGCCGCCCACGTCGCCACAGCCGAACGCCAGCGCCGACACCTTGAGCCCCGTCCGCCCGAGCACCCGGTATTCCATGGCCGATTCTTATACCACTTCCGGCGCTCGCTTGCCCCTGGCGCGACCGTTGGGTACTCTCTGACCGCATGCGCCACGTTCGCCTCGGCCGCACCGGGCTCGCCGTCTCCCGCCTCTGCCTCGGCACCATGACCTACGGCCTGCAGTGCGACGAGGTCGCCTCCCGCGCCATCCTCGATCGCGCGGCGGCGGGCGGCATCACGTTCCTCGACACCGCGGACGTCTATCCGGTCGGCGGCGGCTTCGAGACGGTGGGGCGCACCGAGGAGATCGTGGGGCGGTGGCTCGACGGGCGGCGCCACGATTTCGTGGTGGCCACCAAGTGCGGCGGGGCGATGAGCGAGCGGCGCTGGGACCGCGGGGCCTCCCGCAAGCACGTCCTGGACGCCATCGACGGCTCGCTGCGCCGGCTCCGCACCGACTACGTCGATCTCTACCAGCTCCACCATCCGGACCCGGAGACGCCGATCGACGAGACCCTGCGCGCGCTCGACGACGTGGTCCGGGCCGGCAAGGCCCGCTACGTCGGCTGCTCGAACTTCCCCGCCTACCGGGTGGCGCGGGCCCTCGGGCGGAGCGAGGTGCTCGGGGTCGCGCGCTTCGACTCCGCCCAGCCGCGCTACAACCTGCTCTTCCGCCAGATCGAGCGCGACCTGCTGCCGCTCTGCCGGGAGGAGGGCATCGGCGTCATCCCCTACAACCCGCTGGCGGGGGGCCTGCTCTCCGGCAAGCACCGGCGCGACTCGGGCCCCACCCCGGGCACCCGCTTCACCCTCGGCAGCGCGGCCGAGCGGTACCAGGACCGCTACTGGCACGCGCGCGAGTTCGACACCGTCGAGGCGCTGCGTCCGCTCGCGGCCGAGGTGGGGCTCTCGCTCGCGAGCCTCGCGCTGGCCTGGGTGCTCGCCGAGCCGGCCATCACCGCGCCGATCGTGGGTGCGAGCCGGCCCGGCCAGCTCGACGACGCCATCGCGGCGACCGAGAAGCCGCTCGACGCCGCGCTCAAGGCCCGCCTGGACCAGATCACCCGCGAGTACCGCTGGGGCGACGATCCGCGCTGAGGCGCGCGTCGACCGGGAGGAGGCCTCATGCCCACCGTCACGAGCCGCCAGATCGTGCTCCGCCGTCACCCGGTCGGGATGCCCACGCCGGGGGACTTCGAGCTGATCGAGTCGCCGCTGCCGTCGCCGAAGGACGGCGAGGTCCTGTGCCGGACCATCTATCTCTCGCTCGACCCGTACATGCGCGGCCGCATCAGCGGCGCCCGCTCCTACGCCCAGCCGGTGGAGCCGGGGCAGGTGATCGTGGGCGCCACCGTCGGCCAGGTGCTCGAGTCGCGGGCGGCGGGCCTCGCCCCGGGCGACATCGTGCTGGGCTACGACGGCTGGCAGTCGCACGGGGTCGCCAAGGGCGCCGGGCTCCGCAAGCTCGACCCGCGGCAGGCGCCGATCTCGACCGCGCTCGGCGTGCTCGGCATGCCGGGCATGACCGCGTACGTGGGGCTGCTCGACATCGGTCAGCCGCGGGCGGGGGAGACGGTGGTGGTGTCGGCCGCCTCCGGCGCGGTCGGCTCCGTGGTGGGACAGATCGCGAAGATCAAGGGAGCCCGCGCGGTCGGCATCGCGGGCTCCCAGGACAAGTGCGACTACGTGGTCCGCGAGCTCGGCTTCGACGCCTGCGTGAACTACAAGACCGGGGACCTGGCCGCCGCGCTCGGGGCGGCCTGCCCGGCCGGCATCGACGTCTACTTCGAGAACGTGGGCGGCGACGTGCTCCGCGCGGTGATGACGCGGCTGAACCAGAACGCGCGCATCCCCCTCTGCGGGCTCATCTCCGAGTACAACGCCACCGACTCGACGCCGGGCCCCAACCTGCGCCCGCTCCTGTTCAACCGCGTCCTGATCAAGGGTTTCATCGTCTCGGACCACCTGACGCGCATGGGCGAGTTCCTGAAGGACTGCGGCGCCTGGGTTCGCGAGGGCCGCCTCAAGTACCGCGAGGACATCGTGACCGGCCTGGACCGGGCGCCGGAGGCCTTCATGGGGCTGCTCCAGGGCAAGAACTTCGGCAAGCTGCTGGTGCGGGTGGGCGAGGACCCGACCCGGTGAGCCGACCGCGGCGTCTGGCCCGCGCGCTCACCCTCGCGCTGCTCGCCCTCGCGGTGACCGCGACCGCGGCCCCCGCCCAGGTGTTCATCGCGTCCAAGCCGCATCCCGACTTCTGGATCGCGCCGCTGCTCATCACCGCGAACGTCGAACCCAAGGACGTGGCCGGCCACAACGGCCCGCTCATGCTCCAGGTCTCCTTCAGCGTGGCGCCGCCTCCCGCGCGCGACCCGTCCGAGATCGCGCAGGACATCTACCTGCTGTGGCCGGTCCAGCTCGTCGGCACCGACGGCGCCGACGGCGCCGATCCCGAGCTCCTGCGACAGGTCGAGGGCGCCGGCTTCAAGGTGCTCGTGCACGGGCACGTCGGGTACTCGGCGCGCAGCCGGGCCCAGATGGGCACCGGGGCGGGGGCGGCGGGCCGGCGCGATCTCGGCCTAGCGCCGTTCGTGACCTTCGCGCGGCCCGAGGGGCTGGCCCGGGGCGCCAAGCCGGCGTCGCTCATCCGCATCCCGTGGAAGCCGGAGCTCGCGAGCCTCGACTGGGTGCCGCGGCTCGAGCTCGCCGCGAAGGGGTCGATCACCGATCGACGGGTGAGCTGGCTCGAGGACATGTTCTGGGGCCGGCGCAACATCATCACGCTGAGCTTCGGCGACGTCGGGTACTCGTCGCTCTACCCCTTCTACTTCGGCAAGCGCGATCGGGTCATCCCGCTCGCCCCCGACTACTCGCGCCTGGCCGTGAACTTCGGCCAGGCGAACCACCTCAAGATCGACGAGATCGTGCCGATGACCGCGAGCCGGCGCATGAGCGAGACCCGGGAGAACACCGAGACCTTCTCGATCCCGCTGCTGGCCGCCGACGGCATCGTGCCGCAGGTGCTCAAGATCCAGTTCGTGTACTTCCGGGGCCGGCTGCCGTGGCGGCCGATCCTGCTCTCCGCCCTGCTGCTCGGCCTCGGCAACCTCACCGGCCCCATCGTCGGCAACCTGCTGCGGCGGCTCGCCCGGACCCTGCGGGACCGCGTGCACGTCGGGCGCGGCGAGGCCACCGGGAAGGCCACCGGCCGCGTGCCGTCGACGGAGACGGTCGCGCGCATCCGGCCGGGGGAGACGACCTACCAGGAGGTGCTGAGGCTGGTCGGCAGCGAGCCCGAGGAGGAGCAGCGGCTGCCCACCGGCGAGATCCGCTCGATGATCTACCGCGGCCAGCGTCTGGTCCCACGCCACGGGCGGCGGTTCGGCTGGTTCTCCACCGTGAGCCACTGGGACGTCGAGCACAACGAGGTGCAGATCGACTTCGACCAGGACCGGGTGCGCGACGTCCAGGCCCGCATCCGCCGCACCCGCGCCCAGCCCACGACCGCCTGACGCGGTCGCCCCCGGGTCAGTGGGCGCGGATCCAGGCCGCGATCGCGGAGACCACCCGGGGCTCGAGGCCGAGGTAGCCGTGCGGGGCCTTCGCCTCGCACGGCGGCGAGATCGCCGGGCTCCCGCCCTCGAAGGTCATCAGCTCCTTGGCCGGCGCCCTCTTGAGCGCCTTCATGATGGCCTCCGCCCCCGAGTAGGGCGAGGCCTGGCAGGTGTCGTCCTTGTGATGCACCACGAGGGTGGGCACCCGGATGTCCTCCAGCCCGCCGTGGAGCGCGGTCTCGTAGCTCACCTTGGACGTGCCGGTGACCGAGGAGGTGAGCACGATGCCGTCGGGCCCCCCCTCGGTGAGGCGGGCCGCGGCGTTGGCCGCGGAGAGCGTGCCCATGCTCGTGCCCACCAGCCACACCGGCGCCGGCGCGATCTGGCGCATCGCCGCGATCGCCTGCTTCACGTCCGCCGCGTGCTCCTTGGTGGTGCGGAAGTTCCACAGGCCACGCGGGTGATCCGAGGGCGTGTCGAGAATGGCCACCAGGAAGCCCTCGCGTACCCAGCGCTGCCGCGTCCGGACGAGGAAATTGCCCTGGAGCTGTCCCAGACCGGCCGGCGTCAGGGCCAGGTTACCGTCGCCGCCGGCGAAGATGATCACGGTGGCGACCGGAGCGCCTTCGGGTCGCAGCAGCAGGAACGACTCCGTGACCCCCGGGCGGGCGGGCAGCGTGCGCACCTCCTCCGGGGCGGCGCCGCCGGGGGAGGGGTGCGAGCCGCCCAGGACGAGGACCAGGGCCAGGAAGGCCAGCCGGCGGCGCACGGTCATGATCGAGACGATGATAGGGCGCGGGTGGTTCCGCTGGCAAGGCGTCGGGTCACCGTTGTACAGTCCGGTCGCGGCCGGACACGAGGCGGCTCGAGGAGGCGGTGAGGATGGCGACGATCTACGACGAGGTCTATCAGCGTGCGCGGCGTGACCCGGAGGGATTCTGGGCCGCCGCGGCCGAGGACATCCACTGGGAGCGGCGGTGGGACCGGGTGCTCGACTCGACCCGGCCGCCCTACTACCGCTGGTTCCAGGGCGGGCGGCTCAACACCTGCTACAACGCGCTCGACGTGCACGTCGACCGCGGCCGCGGCAAGCAGCTCGCCCTGATCTACGACTCGCCGGTGACGCAGACGGTGCGGTCCTTCACCTACTTCGAGCTGCGCGACCAGGTCGCCCGCTTCGCGGGCGCGCTGCGGCGGCAGGGCGTGGGGCAGGGGGACCGGGTCATCATCTACATGCCGATGGTGCCGGAGGCGGTGATCGCGATGCTCGCCTGCGCGCGCCTCGGCGCCATCCACTCGGTGGTCTTCGGCGGCTTCGCGCCCAAGGAGCTCGCCACCCGCATCGACGACGCGAAGCCGACTCTGATCCTCTCCGCCTCGTGCGGCATCGAGGGCAGCCGGGTCATCCCCTACAAGCCGCTCCTCGACCAGGCCATCGACATGGCCT
>DATJIR010000290.1:0-22243 GCA_035493135.1 Verrucomicrobiia bacterium | reverse complement strand
TATACCAAACCGCCGGCTGACCCTCCGGGTTCCCGACGACGAGCTGGCCCGCCGCCGCGCCCGCTGGAAGCCCGGGCCGCCCCACTACACGCGGGGCTACGGCCGCCTCTTCCTGGACCACGTGCTGCAGGCCCACGAAGGGTGCGACTTCGACTTCCTGCGCGGGAAAACGCCGGTCCGCGCCGAAGATACCGCCGGGCCCAGTCACTCCTAGGCGCGGGCGGCAAGCCTACGTAAATAACCTGGCGGCAGCCTGCGTCATAGCCCGTGCGATGACATTGATCAACCCGCACGGCCGATACGAGCCACGTGGTGACGGGGTCCCCCGGTGGGGGAAGATCCCGAGCGTGGCCGCCCCGCCGCCGGTGCCTTCTCCTCCGCCGCTGCCGTAAGCACGCCGCGGCTTCGCAGACGATGGGCCCGGCGCCCGGGGTGAAGCGTGGCCCCGAGCGTCGGGCCTCAGGCTCGGCCCCCGGCGCGAAAGCATTACTGCGTCCTCCTGACCGGCTCGCGTGACACCGGGCCGGACTTCCCTCTTCAGCGCCCGGGATCTGGCCAATTTTCGGCCCTGGCATGGTCGATGCCGTCTACCTTCTGCGAAGGAGACCCATGCGATGAAAGCCACCAGCACTCTGGCAGGCTTAGCCCTGGGGCTGGCGCTGGCGTTCCCGATCGCCCCGGCCGTCTCCGCCCCCGCGTGCCCGGAGGTCGAGTCGGCCCGGCAGATGCTCGCCAAGGCGGCGGCTGCGAAGAACGAGCAGGACCTGAAGCAGATGCCGCGCAACGTGCCGACGTCGCAGCCGGGCCCGCAGACGCAGCCGGGAGCCCAGACGCAGCCGCCGGGAGCGCAGCCCAAAGCCGGCCCACAGTCCCAGCCGAAAGCGGGCGGGCAGCCCGCGCCGAACCAGCAGGATCAGGCCCGTGGCGGCCACGACAAGGACGCGCCGGTGGTCGAGACCGCGCCGGTGCCGGAGGACTTGAAGCGCGCGGCGCTTCTCGTGAAGGAGGCCGACGCGGCATGCCAGGCCGGCCAGGCCGCGCAGGCCGCGGAGAAGGCCCAGGCCGCGATGGCCTTGATGAAACGCTAGAGACGGGGTCAGGTCTTACATTCCGACATTTCCGCCCGCGACGTCTGGCAAGGTCCGACTGAAAATGTCGGAATGTAAGACCTGACCCCCTACTGAAGCGCGCGGCGGAGGGAGCCGGCGGCGGCCCTGAGGCGGCGCCGCGCCTCCTTCGCGTCGACGCCGAGGCGGGCCATCGCGATGGCGACCTTGGCGCTGGCGCCGGAGGCCTTCAGCAGGCGCTCGGCCTCGCGGGGCGGCACGCGGCCCAGCTGGCCGACCAGGCGCAGCGCGCGGGCGCGCAGCTTGGCCGAGCGCGGGCGCAGGTCGACCATGCGGTTGCCGTAGACCTTGCCGAGGCGCGCGAACGACGCGGTGGTGAGCGTGTTCAGCGCGAGCTTGGTGGCGGTGCCCGCCTTGAGGCGCGTGGAGCCGGTCAGGACCTCGGGGCCGACCGCGAGGGCGATGACCACGCGCGCGGCGCTGGCCGGCACCTGCGGGTTGCAGGTGACGAGCGCGGTGGCCGCCCCGCGCCGCCGCGCCTCCTTCAAGCCCGCGCGCACGAACGGCGTCACGCCACTGGCCGCGATGCCCACCACCACGTCGCCCGGCCGCACGCGCCGCCGGATCTGTCGCGCGCCCTCCCGCCCGTCGTCCTCCGCGCCTTCGGAGGAGCGGAACACGGTGCGCTTGCCGCCCGCGATCACTGCCTGCACCAGCGACGGCGGCGTGTCGAAGGTGGGCGGGCACTCCGCGGCCTCGAGCACGCCAAGGCGCCCGCTCGTGCCCGCGCCCACGAAGATCAGCCGCCCACGCCGCGAGAGCGCGCGCACGATGAGATCCACCGCGCGTCCGATGGCCGGCGCGGCGCGCCCTACCGCGCGCACCGCGCCGCGATCGGCTCGATTCATCAGCCGCGCGATCTGGGCGGCGGACAGCCGGTCAAGCTTGCCGCTGCCCGGGTTCGCGCGCTCGGTGGGCAGCCGGTCGTAGCGGATGCGGCTCACGCCGACATTCTACGTGCTAGTGCGCCTCGAACCCGAGCCATTCCTCCACCTGGTCCGCCAGCCGATCGCTCCGCTCGTCGAGCTGGGCGGGCGTGAGGTTCGCGATGGGATGCGGCATGTCGAGGAACGGGTAGCCCGGCTTGCCCCAGCTCTCGGCCATGGCCTTTCCGGTGTTGCGGAACGGAGCGGTGACGATGGCGATGGCCGGCACCCCCTGCTCCTCCATCAGGATCGCGTCGAGCACACTGCTCGAGCTGCACGACCCTCAGTCGCCGATGCCGGAGATGACGAGATCGGCCTGGGCGCGCAGCGCCTTGATCCCGTCGCCGTCCACCTCGTGGCTCGCGGAGCGCTTCCGGTTCCGCACCGTGACCGTCATCTGATGGCGCTGGGCCAGCCGCTCGGCCAGCTTCTCCAGGATGGGGCTCGCGTTGAACTTGGTGTTCTCCACCAGCCCGAGCCGCAGGCCCCGGGGGCTCGCGGGCCGCGGGGCGAGCTTGATCGCCCGCTCCACCGGCTTCGAGGTCGGATCGAAGAGCTTCACGTCGTGCCTCCATGGGGAAGATCGATGCGGGTGGTCACGCTGCGGGTCCACTTGGTCCCCCACCCCGGCAGACAGGCGGACCAGCTCCCGGCGCGGCCGCCCGCGAACGCGATCAGGATGTCCTCGGGCCGCTCGAAGCGGTAGCGCCACGTCGTCTCGTCCGCCGCCATGACCGCGCCGGGCAGCCGCGCCCCACGCTTGTAGTCGGCCACCGACCGCCGCGTGTGCTCGATCAGGAAGCGCTGCACGTCGAGGCGGCTCCAGCCCGCCTTCTGCAGCACCTCGGCGTGCTCGCCCGCGAAGACGATGAGCGTCTCGTTGAAGCCGAGCAGGTTCGGGGTGCCCACGTTGCCGAGCGCGTCGGCGAAGCAGAGCAGGAGCGGCTCCGGGTCGGCGGCGAGGTGGTTGTAGACCTGGTAGAGGCTGTTGGAGGCGATCAGGGTGACCGCGCTGTCCTCGCGCCGCAGGCCACGCGTCACGTGGAGCGGCTCCCACGGGTGATCCTCCTCGTTCTCCGCGAAGCAGAAGCTGTACTTGCCGGGGTTGCCGAGGGTGGCGCGGTCGAGCAGGCCCGGGCGCGTGTTCATCACGTTCATCATGATGAGCCGCACCGCGCGGCCGATGGTGGCGTTGGGCCGGTGCCCCTGGCCGAACGCGTTGTTGCCGCTGTTGATGCCGAGCCGCGGGGCGATCGGCCCACTGACCACCAGGGCCATCGCGGAGCCGCCGGTGCTGCTGGCGGGACCGTGGTACGCGAAGGCGGGCGCGCACAGGCCCTTCACCGCCGCCACCACCACCGGCATGTACTCCGGACGGCAGCCTGCCATCACCGCATTGATCGCGGCCTTCTCGGCGCTGACCACCGCGTTGCGGCCGCTGATCGCGCCCAGCTCCTCGTGGCCCTCGAGCCCGGCCGCGGCCAGCATCGCCGCGATGGAGGCGTCCGACGGCGGCACCACCGGCAGGCCGTCGGTCCAGCCCGCCGCGTAGTACGCCTCGATCAGGGCCGCCGGGTCCGTCGCCTCGTCGATCTCGCTCACCGTGGCGTCGAGCCGCTCAGCCGCGCCCCACGAACGGCATCTTGGTGGCCATCACGGTGAGGAAGAGCACGTTGGCGTCGAGCGGCAGGCTCGACATGTACACCACCGCGTCCGCCACCGCCTTCACGTTCATGGTCGGCTCCACCGCGGTGGTGCCGTTGGCCTGCGGCACACCCTTGGCCATGCGCTCGGTCATGGGAGTGCCCGCGTTGCCGATGTCGATCTGGCCCACCGCGATGTCGTACTTGCGGCCGTCGAGCGAGCACACCTTGGTGAGGCCGGTGACGCCGTGCTTGGTCGCGGTGTAAGGCGCGGAGTTCGGCCGCGGGGCGTGGGCGGAGATCGAGCCGTTGTTGATGATGCGCCCACCTATCGGGGTCTGGGCCTTCATGATCTTGAACGCCTCCTGCGTGCACAGGAAGAGGCCGGTCAGGTTGGCGTTGACCACGTTCTGCCACTGGTCGTAGGTGAGGTCCTCGAACAGCACCGGCGGCGCGCCGCCGCCCGCGTTGTTGAAGAGCACGTCGAGGCGGCCGAACGTCTCCTTGGTCTTGGCGAAGAGCGCCTTGATCGACTCGTGGCTGGTCACGTCGGTCGGCACCACGAGCGCCTTGCCCGGCGTGCCCTTGCCCTCGGCGGCGGCCGACTCCAGCATGTCCTTGCGTCGCCCCGCGAAGACGACCGCGTAGCCCTCCTTCATGAGGGCCAGCGCGCTGGCCTTGCCGATGCCGCTGCTCGCTCCCGTGACGATCGCGACCTTCTGCGTCGAAGTCATGGTGGTGGGCCTCCCGGGGCCGAACGTTAGCCCGTGAGACGGCGGCAGTCAATGCGGTACTATCGATCGATGGGCACGCTGACCGACCACGTCTCCTACGCGGACGCCCAGCGCCTCTGCTCCCCGGCCCGGCTGTGGGAGCTCTTCGACGGCGACCGCGAGCGCCTCAACATCGGCCACGAGTGCATCGACCGCCACCCCGCCGAACGGCCCGCGGTGCGCATCGTCCACTCGCCCGAGCACGGGGGCGGGGACGAGATCCTCACCTTCGGGAGCCTCGCGGCCTGGTCCTCGCGCTTCGCCCACTACCTGGCCGAGCGCGGCGTCGGCCCCGGCGAGCGCGTGGGCATCATGCTCGAGCCGTCGCTGCCGTTCTACGCGGGGCTCTTCGGCGCGGTGAAGCGCGGGGCCATCGCGGTGCCGCTCTTCACCCTCTTCGGCCCCGACGGTCTGCGCCTGCGCATCGACGACTGCGCCCCGCGCCTGCTGCTGGTCTCGCCCGCGCAGGCCGACATCGCCCGCGGCGCGCCCGGGCTCGAGACGGTGGTGGCCGACGACGCGCTCCTCTCCGCGCTCGGCCGGTACCCGGACCGCTACACGCCGGACACCCGCGCCGAGGACCTCGCGGTGTTCCAGTACACCTCGGGGACCACCCGGGAGCTGCCGGCGGCGGTCCGGCACACCCATCGCAGCATCGTGACCCTGATGATCGCCGCGCTCTACGGCACCGGCATCCGCCCCGGCGACCGCTTCTTCTGCCCGTCGTCGCCCGCGTGGGGCCACGGGCTCTGGCACGGCACGCTGGGTCCCCTGGCCCTGGGCGTGGCCACCGGCTCCTTCGCGGGCAAGTTCGACGCCGACCGCCTCCTGCGCGCGCTCGCCGAGCACGAGATCACCAACCTGTCGGCGGCGGCCACCCACTACCGCATGATGAAGAGCGCGGGTACCGCGGACCGCTACCGCTACGCGATCCGCAAGCTCTCGTTCACCGGCGAGCCCATCGACGAGGCCACCCGCCTGTTCGTGGAGGCGACCTTCGGCACTCCGGTGTGCAGCATGTACGGCACCACCGAGGTGGGCGTGATCCTCGCCTCCTACCCGGGCGCGCCCGACTTCCCGGTCAAGCCGGGCTCGCTCGGCAAGCCGGTACCGGGCGTGGAGGTGGAGGTGCAGCGTGCGGACGGCAGCCGCTGCGCGCCCGACGAGCCCGGCGAGATCAAGGTGAAGCGGCGCGACGGGTGGTTCCCCACCAAGGACCGCGGCTGGACCGACGCGGACGGCTACTTCTTCCACGGCGGCCGCGCCGACGACGTCATCATCTCGGCGGGCTGGACGATCAGCGCGGTCGAGGTCGAGGGCGCGCTCCTCAAGCATCCGGACGTACGCGAGGCCGCGGTGATCGGGGTGCCCGACGCGCTGCGCGGCCTCGTGGTGAAGGCCTTCATCGTGAGCCCGCGCCGCGGCGACGACACCTTCGCGCGCGAGCTGCAGGAGTGGACCCGCACCCGGCTGGCCCAGCACGAGTACCCGCGCCAGGTCGAGTTCGTGACCGAGTTGCCCAAGACGCCGGCCGGCAAGGTGAATCGCAAGGTGCTGCGCGAGCGCCTGGCCGGCGCCTCCGCCCCCACGACCTAGGAGAGCGATCGATGGCGCCAGAGACCGAGCAGCTGTTCCCCAAGATCACCCAGCCGGGCCTCGACGATCTGCGCAAGCGCATCGGGGTGCCTATCACCGACACGCTGGAGCCCTGGTGCCACGAGGCGACGCGCGACAACATCCGGCACTACGCCCACGGCATCGGCGACGACAACCCCCTCTGGTGCGACCCGGCCTACGCGGCCCGCACCCGGCACGGGGGGATCATCGCGCCGCCCTCGTTCCTCTTCGCCACGAGCCGCATCATCTCGGGCTACGTAGGCGGGCTCGCGGGCGTGCACGCGATGTGGGCCGGCGCGGACTGGACCTGGCACCTGCCCGCGCGCCGCAACGACGAGATCTCGACCGAGGCCTTCCTCAAGGAGCTGATCGAGCACGAGACGCGCTTCGCGGGACGCGCGGTACAGCAGATCTACCACGTGACCTTCCGCAACCAGCGCGGCGAGCTCATCGCGGAGGCCGACTCCTGGTGCTTCCGCACCGAGCGCGATCACGCGCGCGAGCGGGGCAGCAAATACAAGGACGTCAAGGCCCGCGCGCCCCGGCGCTACTCCGACGAGGAGCTGGCCCCGATCTATCGCCTCTACGCCAACGAGGAGGTGCGCGGGGCCACCCCCCGCTACTGGCAGGACGTGACGGTGGGCGAGGCGCTCCCGAAGATGGCCAAGGGGCCGATGACCGTCACCGGCTTCATCGCCTACGCCCAGGGCTGGGGCGGCCTCTACATCCGCGCCAACAAGCTCGCGTGGAAGCAGATCAGCCGGCACTCCGGCCTCGGCATCAAGAACCGCTTCGGCATCCCGGACTGCCCGGAGCGCGTGCACTGGGAGCACGAGTTCGCCACCGCGGTGGGCGCGCCCGGCGCCTACGACTACGGCCCGGAGCGCTGCTCGTGGCTCACCCATCACCTGACCAACTGGATGGGCGACGACGGCTTCCTGCGGCGCGCGCACTGCAAGATCCGGCGCCACAACCCGGAGGGCGACTACCTGATCATCGAGGGCCGCGTCACCGGCAAGCGCGTCGAGGCCGGACGGCACCTGGTCGAGATCGAGCAGGAGGCGCGCAACCAGGACGGCGAGCAGTCGGTGGTGGGCGGCGGCGTGGTGGAGCTGCCCTCGCGCGGATGACCGCGGTCCGCGCCGGCCTCGACGTCCTCGTGTCGCGCCTGGGCTCGATGCTCGCGGGCCGGCGCGTGGGCCTGCTCTGCCATCAGGCCTCGGTCACGCGCGACCTCACCCACGCCGCCGACGCGATCAAGCGGCTGCGCCGGGTGCGGCTCGTCGCGCTCTTCGCCCCCGAGCACGGGCTCGCGGGCGCCGCGCAGGACCACGCCCACATCGGGGCCGAGTTCGACCGCACCCGGCGGCTCCGCGTGTGGAGCCTCTACGGCAAGCACCTCGAGCCGACGCCGGCGATGCTGCGCGACATCGACGTGATGGTGGTCGACCTCCAGGACGTCGGGGCGCGCTACTACACCTTCGCGTGGACCACCGTGCTCACCATGCGGGCCTGCGCCCGGGCGGGCAAGCCGGTGATCGTGCTGGACCGCCCGAACCCGCTGGGCGGCGAGCGGCTCGAGGGCAACTGGCCCGACGGGCGCTTCCCGTCCTTCGTGGGGCTCCATCCGCTGCCGATCCGGCACGGCATGACCATCGCCGAGCTGGCCGCGTATCACAACGAGACGCAGGCAATCGGCTGCGACCTCACGGTGGTGCCGATGGCGGGCTGGCGCCGCGCCATGCTCTGGGAGGACACCGAGCTGCCGTGGGTGGCGCCCTCGCCCAACATGCCGACGCCCGACACCGCGCGCGTCTACCCGGGCGGCTGCCTCCTCGAGGGCACCAACCTCTCCGAGGGCCGAGGGACCACCCGCCCATTCGAGTGGGTCGGCGCGCCCTATCTCGACGGCGAGCGCCTGGCCGCCGCGCTCGAGCGCCGCGGGCTCCCCGGCGTGCGATTCCGTCCCGCCGCCTTCCAGCCCGCGTTCCACAAGTGGACCCGTCGCACCTGCGGTGGCGTGCAGGTGCACGTGACCGACTGGGACCGCTTCCGCTCCTTCGCCGCGTACCTGGCCCTGATCATCGAGGCGCGCCGCCAGGCCCCGCGGGGATTCCGCTGGAAGCGGCCACCCTACGAGTTCCAGTGGAAGAAGCTCCCGATCGACCTGCTCTGCGGCACCGACGCGATCCGTCTCGCGATCGAGCGGGGCGTGCCGCTCTCCCGCCTGGAGGCCTCGTGGCGTCCGGCCCTCGCCGCCTTCGCCCGGGCCCGGCGTCCCTACCTTCTATATAGATGAGCGGATGAATGCGCTCGCCCTCCTGTTCGTCCTGGCCTTCGTGGTCTCGGTGGACCTGCGCATCATCGCGCCGGTGCTGCCCTCCATCGCGGAGTCGCTGCGCGCCACCTCGGGGGGCGTCGGGCTCGCCATGACCAGCTACGCCCTCGCGTACGGGAGCGGCCAGCTCCTCTACGGGCCCCTCTCGGACCGCCACGGTCGGGTGCCGGTGGTGCGCCTGGCCGCGCTCGGGTGGAGCGTGTGCACCGCGCTCTCCGCGCTCAGCACCACCACGTGGCAGTTCGTCGTCGTGCGGCTGCTCGCCGGCGCCTTCGCGGGCTCGGTGATCCCGCTGACCCTCGTCTACATCGGCGACACCGTGGAGTACGCGCGGCGCCAGGCGGTGATGGGGCGGTTCTCGATCGTCACCTCCGCCGGCCTCGCCTTCTCCGCCGCCATCGGCGGCATGGTGGCCTATCTCCTCTCGTGGCGCGCGATGCTGATCGCCTACGCGGCGGTGGGGATCCTGCCCGCCGCATTCCTCTGGCGGGTTCCCCCCGACCGACCCGCCCGCGACCCCGGCGAGATCGAGCCGGTGGCCCGCTTCGTCGACTTCCTGCGCGATCCCTTCGCGCGCACCGTGTATCTCGCGATCTTCGCCGAGGGCTTTCTGCTCTGGGGCGCGGTGACCTACCTCGGCGCCTACGCGATCGCTCGCTACCGGATCAGCCAGTTGATGGTCGGCCTGCTCATCGCGCTCTTCGGGGGCGGCACCATGGTGGGTGGTGCGCTCATGGGCTCCCTGCGGCGGCGGTGGTCCGAGGCCAGGCTGGCCGGGAGCGGCGGTCTCGTCATGGGTCTGGCCCTCCTGATGATCGCGCCCCGCGCCGAGTGGCTCGACTCGTGGATCGTCTTCGCGGCGGCCATGCTGCTGCTCGGCCTCGGGTTCGTGGGCCTGCACACCACGCTCCAGGTCCACGCCACCGAGATCAGCCAGGCCGCGCGGGGCAAGGCCTTCTCGCTCTTCCCGGCGAGCCTCTTCTCGGGCGTGGCCCTCGGCACCGCCGCGATGGGCCCGCTCGTGGACTCGGGCGGCGAGCACCTCATGCTCGCTGGGTGCGGGCTGGGCCTCACCGGCGTGGGCATCGTGACCGCGCGCATCCGGCGCAGGAGGACCGCATGAGCCTCGAAGCGATGGTGGGGCGGCAGCTCATCGTCGGGCTGCCCGGCCCCGACGCCAACGACGACGATCTGCGCCTCCTCCGTGACATCCACGCGGGCGGGCTCATGCTCTACCGGCGCAACTTCGAGACGCCGGATCGCTTCGTGCGCTTCATCCGCCGGCTCGAGGAAGGCCTCGGGCGGCGCCTGCTCATCACCACCGACCACGAGGGCGGCCGCATCGTCATGCTGCACCAGGGCGTCACGATCTTCCCGGACAACCTCACCGCGGGCGCGGCGGGAGACGAGGCGATGGTCGCCCGCCAGGGCCAGATCGAGGGGCGCGAGCTGCGCCGGCTCGGGGTCGACGTCAGCTTCGGGCCCTGCCTCGACGTGCTCACCGAGCGCTACAGCCCGAACATCGGCATCCGCTCCTACGGCAAGGACCCGGAGCTGGTCGGCCGCCTCGGGGCCGCGCGCATCCGCGGCATGCAGGCCGCCGGGCTCTCGGCCTGCGCCAAGCACTTTCCCGGCAAGGGACACGCCCCGGTGGACGCGCACCTCGGGCTGCCGGTGATCGACTCGGACTGGGGCGACATGCACGCGGTCCACCTGGTGCCGTTCATGGCCGCGATGGAGGCGGGGGTGGACTGCATCATGACCTCGCACCCGCTCTACCCGAACCTCGACCCGGCCGAGCGCATGCCCGCCACCTTCTCGAAGCTGATCGTCGAGGACTACCTCCGCGGGCAGGTCGGCTACCGCGGCGTGATCGTCTCGGATGACCTCGAGATGGGCGCGATCGCCGCCCTGTGCCCGATGGGGGAAGCGGCGGTGCGCACCGCGGCGGCGGGCCACGACCTGCTGCTGGTCTGCCACACCGCGCCGGCCCAGCGCGCGGCCTACGAGGCGGTGGTCGCGGCCTACCGCGACAAGACGCTGCCGGTGCGCGCGCTCGAGCGCAGCATGGCGCGGCTCGACGCGCTCGACGCCAAGCGGAGCGAGCGCTTCACCGGCGGCGACCCGCACGCCGAGCGCGAGGGCGAGCCGCTGGCCCGGGCGATGGCCGCCCGCGCGGTCACGGTGGTGGCGGCGCCCGACGCGACGTGGAAACCGGCGCTGAACCGCCGCGTGGCCGCGATCTTCCCGCGCCTGTCGTCCCTGGCCGCCCGGATCACGATCGAGCCCGCGATGCAGGACGAAGAGCGCTACCTGCGCGAGGCGATGGCGCCCCACGGGGTGCGGCCGGAGGTGACGGTGGTGGGCGTCGAGCCGACCCCCGAGGAGATCGAGCGGGCGCGCGAGGCCGCGGCCGCCGCCGACGCCACCGTGCTCTTCCTCTACGACGCGCACCTCTACGCGTCGAACAAGGCGCTGCTCGAGGCCTGCCAGGCGGGGGCGAAGCGGCTCGCGGTGGTGCTGATGCGCGACCCGTGGGACGCGGAACTCCTGGCTCCGGGCGTGGCCGCGCTGACCGCCTACGGCTGGCGGCGCGCCCAGCTCGACGCGGTCCTGGCCCGCCTCCTGACCTGACCTACTTGGCGGGCAGGATCATGTACGTCGCCCGCCCCACCGCGAGCAGCTTCCCCTCGCCGTCGGTGATCGACGCCTCGCCGAACGCGATGGTCCGCCCGCGCCGCAGGATGCGCCCCTCGGCGTGGACGTCGCTGCCGGCCGCGCCGATGAAGCTCACGTTGAGGTCGAGCGTGGTCTGCCCCACCCCGCCGGCCGAGGCCTCGTGCATGGTCGAGAGCGCGCCGCCCACCGCCATGTCCACCAGCGCCGAGTAGACCCCGCCGTGCACCGGCGCGCCGGGCGCATTGCGCAGCTCGTCGCGCACCGGCACCCGCAGGCGCACCCAGCCCTCGCGCGCGGCCTCGACCTCGACGCCCAGGTAGCGCCAGAAGGCATTGCTCCGCGCGCGGGCGCGCACGCGCTCCAGCAGGTCATCGCTCACGCGGCGGGAGCCCGCTGGGGCATGTCCGGCTGCACGGCCTCCTCCAGCGTGAGGGCGGGCCGGCCGCCGAACGGGACGCGTCGGATCGGGCACGCCTCGAGGTCGCACATCGCGCAGTAGACGCGGTGGCACGGGTCGGTGTGCAGCGTCATCTCGCCCTCGACCCCGACCTCCTTGATGACCTGCGCGGCCAGCTCCTCGGCGAGCTCGTGGGAGCGCTCCACCGACCAGAACTCGGGCACCACGAGGTGGGCGTCCACGTGGTGGAAGCGCCCGGCCCGGATGGCCCGCAGATGATGGATGCGGATCACGCCCTGGCCCAGGTGATGCTGCACCACGTCGAGCAGCCGGTTGAGCAGCGCGGGATCCTCCTCGTCGAGCAGGCCGCCCGCGGCGTGCCGCACCAGGCGGAAGCCGGTCCAGAGGAGGTTGAGCGCCACCACCGCCGCGACCACCGGGTCGAGCCACCCGATGCCGGTGAACCGCACCAGCAGGAGGCCGACCACGATGCCCGCGCTCGTGTAGAAGTCGGCCAGCACGTGGCGGCCGTCGGCCACCAGGGTGAGCGAGTCGTAGCGGCGCCCCGCGCGGACCAGGTAGTAGCCGAGCAGCAGGTTCACCACCCCCGCCCCCAGCACGATGGAGACGCCCAGGTCGATGGCGCGGAGCTCCGGGCCGCGGAGCAGGCTCAGGACGACCTCGTAGAATATGAGCACCGCCGCGAACGCGATCAGCCCGCCCTCGAAGGCGGCGCTGAAGAACTCGATCTTGCCGTGGCCGTACGGGTGGTTGCGGTCCGCGGGCCGGCCCGCGAAGACGAGCCCTCCGAGCCCGAAGACCGCGGCCACCACGTTGACGATGGACTCGAGCGCGTCGGACAGGATGGCGGTGGAGCCGGTGAGCAGGTAGGCCTCGTACTTGGCGGCGAGCAGCGCCACCGACACCGCGAGCGAGATCGCCACCGCGCGCAGGCGCGCGCGCTCGGCGGTATCGGTCGGGATCGTGGGCTCCATGGCCCGATCATACCCGCGGGGCGGCCGGTTTGCGGCGTCGCGTATCATGAAGGCATGAGGTCACCCTCACATCGGGAGGCGATGCGATGATCGTCAGGCGTCCGGCCGCCGAGCGCGGCCACTTCGACCACGGCTGGCTCGACACCTCGCACACCTTCTCCTTCGCCGACTACCACGACCCCGCCCACATGGGCTTCCGGTCGCTCCGGGTCATCAACGAGGACCGGGTCGCGCCCGGCAAGGGCTTCGGCACCCACTCGCACCGCGACATGGAGATCGTGACCTACGTGCTGGACGGCGCGCTCGAGCACGCCGACAGCATGGGCACCCGCTCGGTGATCGTGCCCGGCGACGTCCAGCGCATGAGCGCGGGGACCGGGGTCACCCACAGCGAGTTCAACGGCAAGCGCGACCAGCCGGTGCACTTCCTCCAGATCTGGCTCCTGCCCGACCGCCGCGGGCTGACCCCCGGCTACGAGCAGCAGGCGATCCCGGAAGCGGAGGAGCGGGGCGCCCTGCGGCTGGTCGCCTCCCGTGACGGGCGCGGCGGCAGCGTGACCATCCACCAGGACGCGGATCTCTACGCCTCGCGCCTCGAGCCCGGCCAGCGGGTGAAGCACGCGCTCGCCGACGGGCGGCACGCGTGGCTGCAGATGGTGAGCGGGCGGGTCGAGCTGAACGGGACCGCGCTGGCCGCCGGCGACGGCGCGGCGGTGAGCCGGGAGAGCGCGCTCGAGGTGGTGGCGCTCGAGCCCGCCCACTTCCTCCTCTTCGACCTGGCCTAGCTCCCTCTCGAGGTGGTCTACCCCTGGCCGAGCTGCTGCTGGACGAACTGCTTGGCGTCGAACTCCTCGGCCACCCGGTTGTCGTTCTCGAGGATCGCGGCGGAGTCCACGTCCGCGTACTCCAGCACCCCCATGTCCTCGTAGGCCCGCCGCACCCGCGGGCCCCACAGCCCGATGTCCTTCACGGTGGGGACGATCCGGGTGAAGAGCCGGCGCCGGAACTGCACCATCATGTCCGACTGCTCCACCGCCGCGACGCACTCCGCCACCGGCAGGCCCAGGCTCTCCCAGACCTCCTTCTGGTTGAAGCGGTCGCGCATGTGATAGCAGGCCTCGACCACGAACTCCTCGCGCTCGTCCCGCTCCGCGTCGGTGAGCTGCGGGTAGACCTGGCGCAGGGCGAGGCGGCCGAAGGCCACGTGGCGCGCCTCGTCCTGCATGACGTAGGCGTTGACCGCGGCGCAGAGAGTGTTCGACGAGGTGTCGCGGATCCGCTGGAAGGCGGCCAGGGCCAGCCCCTCGATCAGGATCTGCATGCCGAGGTAGGTCATGTCCCAGCGCCGGTCGGTGATGGTGGCCTCCAGCAGCTTGGCCAGGGTGACCGTGATCGGGTACGCCATCTTGAACTTCTCGTGCAGCAGCCGCGAGTAGGCCTCCACGTGGCGGGCCTCGTCCATCACCTGGGTCGCGGCGTAGAACTTGGACTCGTACGAGGGCACGGTCTGCACGATCTTGGCGGTGGCGATGAGCGCGCCCTGCTCACCGTGCATGAACTGCGAGAGAGTGTGGGCCTGCAGGCTCCGGCGGATGTTGGCCCGCTCCCGCTCGTCGAGACGGTTCCAGAGGTCGGTGCCGTAGATGGCGATGGTCCGGTCGGGCAGCCCCATCGGGTTGTCGGGGTCGAGCTCCTGCGACCAATCGATCCGCTCCGCCGCGTCCCACTGCTGCTTCTTGCCCTTCGAATACAGCCGCAGCAGGTCGGCGCTGCCGTCCTCGTACTCCCACGTGAACGCGGTGGTGGTCTGCCCGTCGACCTTCCACTGGGTCTGCTCGACGGGCAGGCGGTAGAGGTACGTGCTCGACATGGCCCTCTCCTTCGTTGGCTCGGGCTCCGTGGTGCCGTGGCCCAGGGGTGAATCGGTTGCGGAAGGATAGCACTGAACGGCGGTTCAGCGCCACCGCAGAATGCACTCGTCTCCATCGAGACAGCGCCCGATTGAGACGACATCGCGGTCCTCGAATCTGGCCTGACGACCCACACGCTGCCAATCATCGGCGTCCCGGGGTTTCGGCCACTCGCCGTGTTCCTCCGCGACGATGCCGGACGGATCGTGGGCGGAGCCTATGGCCGCACCAACTGGAACTGGCTGCACATCGCCACGGTGTGGGTCGCGGAGACAGCCAGAGGGAAGGGCCTCGGTCGCCGGGTCATGCTCGCCATCGAGGGCGCGGCGGAGGAGCGGGCTGCGAGCGTGCCCATCTCGGTACGTTCAGCTATCAGGCACGCCCGTTCTACGAGAAGCTTGGATACCGTGTGTTCGGGGAGCTCGAGGACTATCCCCCGGGTACACTCGCTTTTTCTGCGCAAACAGCTCAAGATCCGGTAGTCGCGGCTCCTCGACCTGGCAGGCGACCCGGCTTGTCGGGCCCGCGGGCGACCCTGGCGAGAGGATGACCCAGTAAGGACACGTTATGGGGGCGGTTGCGAAGCACCTGCTGCTAGCCTCGACGCCAACGGTGCCGACTGAGAAGACAGAGCGCGTGCCGGGTCGGAAGGCTATCTCGCCATGAGACAGACCGGGCTATTCCTCGTGCTCACCGTCGCCTTGACTGGCTGCGCCACCAAGGTGGCCGAGTTCAAGAATCCGGCCACAGGCGATATCGGTCGGTGTATCCCGAACAAGGAGGCGGCGATGATGGGCGGGATCGGGCTGATGAGCGAAGGAGACCGCTACGCCTCATGCAAGACCGACTTCGAACGTAGGGGTTACGTGCGCACTCCCGAAGGCCAGGAGTCGGAAGGCACGAAACAGGTGATCCGGGATATCGACGCAGCTCGAGCCGCGTCGATTCGTAAGCAGTAGATGCGACCGATCCGCCGGCGGCGACCGATCAGGCGCGGCGGTGCCCGGTGTCCCGCAGGTCGAGCGGGACCTCCTCCGCGATCTGAGCCTGGCGGGCGTGGCGCGCGAGGGCGGTCCGCACCGCGTCGGGCGTGCGGAAGAGCACGCCCACCGCGAGCACCACCAGCGCGCCGACCATCGCCCACCAGGTGAAGGCGACCTCGGGGATCCACGCCGGCTGCTGGAAGCTCCCGGCCATCCCGAGCCACGGCGCGATCCCGTTCAGGATCGTGAGGTGTAGCTTGCCGACCACCACGGTGGCGGCGAGGCCGGCGGTGATGGCGAGCATGTTGCCCGCGTCGGAGCCGCGGCGGGTCGTGAACATCCCGATCAGGAAGACCCCGAGCATGGGCCCCAGGATGAAGCCGGCGATGCCGAGCACGACCGGGATGATGCGCACGTCGGGGCTCGTGACCTTGGCGTAGGCGAACGCGCCCGCGATCGCCACCATCAGCCCCGCGAACACCACCGTGAACCAGCGGGCCGCCCGCACGTAGTGGGTCTCGCTCCGGCCCGGCACCCACCGGATGTACCAGTCGTTGGTGGCGCTGGTGGCGAGCGCGTTCAGCGCGGCCGAGAACGAGCCCATCGCGGTGGCGAAGACGCCGGCGACCACGAAGCCCCGCACGCCCACCGGCATGACGTTCAGGATGTAGGAGGCGAAGACGTCCGCGGTGGCCTGGGGCCGGAACGTGGGGTCCTGCTGGTAGTAGACGAACAGCAGGATGCCGATGAACACGAAGGCGCCCGCCACCGGCAGGTCCATGAATGCGGCGGTGATCAGGCTGCGACGCGCCTTCTGGTGGGTCTCCGCGGTCAGCATGCGCTGGACCATGTCCTGGTCCGTGCCGAACGCGGCCATGTTGCCGAGGGTGGCGCCGACCAGGGCGGAGAAGAGCGTGTAGTCGCTGGCCAGCACCAGCTTCACATAGTCCCAGAGGCCCATCGCGGCGAGGCCGTGGCTCTCCCGCCACTGGGCCACGCGGTCCGCCTCGAAGCCGTGGAGAAAGTAGCCCTCGTGCGTGGTCAGCTGGGGGACGGCCCGGATCACCTCGGAGAGCCCGCCCACGTGCGCGAGCAGGGTGCCGATGGCCACCAGCGCGCCGCCGAACATCAGGCACGCCTGGATCACGTCGGTCCAGATGACCGCCTTGATCCCGCCCACCGCGGTGTAGAGGCACGTCACCACGGTGAGCGCGATGATCGCCACCAGGTACGGCCCCGTGGTGGTCACGCCCTCCTGGCCGAACTGCGGCTGCGCGCCGCCGACGAAGAGGCGATAGGCCAGCACCATGACCAGCGAGGGGATGAACAGGCGGGTGCCGGAGGCGAGCGTGCGCATGAACAGGAACAGGGCCGAGACGTAGGCCTTCGTCCACGGGCCGAAGCGCACCCCGAGATAGTCGTAGACGGTGTAGACCCTGAACGTGTAGTAGGGCTTGAGGAAGACGTGGCCCACCACCACGCGGCCGAGGATGAGCCCGACGATGATCTGCACGTAGGCGAAGCTCTTGGTGGTGTACCCCTCGCCCGGGACGCCGAGGAAGGTGGCGGCGCTGGTCTCCGCCGCGATGATCGAGGCCATCACCGCCCACCACGGCACGCGCCGACCGGCGAGGGCGAAGTCGCTCAGGCTCTTGTCCCGGCGGCCCAGGTAGAGCCCGATGGCGGTGATCATCGCGAAGTAGGCGCAGACGATGGCGCCGTCGATCAGGAGATGCGCCTCGCGCGCCGGCATGGACATGGCTCATTATCGCGGACGCGGCGCCGGGAGCCGTCAAACTGCGGCGGCGGTTCTTGCCGCCGGTCGCGGCGGTGGTCTATGATCGTCAGCCGGGACCACTCGATGACGCGGCTTCCCGGGCGGCGATCCTCGGCCCTCCTGGCGCTCATCGCCTCGCCCTTCACCGCGGCGAGCGCGCCGCGTCCACCCCTCGATACCGTCGGAGCCGGCCGCTGACCCTGGCGGTCCGGGGATCCAGCCCCCGCGCGCGGGTGCTGCGCGCGATGCTGGTCGGCCTGCTGGTCTCGGTGGCGGTGACCGCGCTGTCGCGCACCGGAGTGCTCTCGGGCTGGGAGACCCGCGCGGTCGATGCCTTCCTCTTCCTGCGCGAGCGCGTGCCCGCTCCCGAGATCGTGCTCGTGCTCATCGACGACGACGCGTTCGTGGGCCTCGGCCAGCGCCAGCCGCTCTCCCGCCGCTACGTGGCCGACCTTGCCGACTTCCTGCTCCGGAGCGGCGCGCGGGTCGTGGCCTTCGACCTCGTGGTCACCACCCCGTCGACGCCGGCCGAGGACCAGGCGCTGGTCGACGTCGTGCGGCGCTGGAGCGACCGCCGGCCGGGCGCGCTGGTCTTCGCCTCGCTCGCGGTGCCCGAGGTCGGCCACGGCGCCTACGTCCTGCTGCCACTGTTCTCCCCCGAGCTCGCCGCCCTGACCGGCTTCGCCAACGCGCCGCTCGGGGCCGACGGGGTCGTGCGCCGGTTCAGTCCGGCGCTGCCCGCCACGGCGGGCGGGCGGGTGCCCGGGCTGTCGCTGGCCGCGCTCGCCGGCGCCGTCGGCCTGGCCCCGCGCGATCTCGCCGCGCGCCTGGCGGCCCCGCGCGGAGGCCTCCCCCTGCCGGTGCGCGACGACCACGGCAAGCTCGAGCGCGCCGAGGTCTCCCTCGCCCAGCTCGCGGGTCCGCCGTGGCGCATCGACTACACCGGGCCGCCCGGTGCCTTCACCTCGTTCCCGAGCGGGCCGCTGATCGCGCTCGCGCGCGGCGGCGCCGAGCCCGACCCGGACAACCCGTTCCGCGACCGCATCGTGCTGGTGGGCGCCACGTTCGTGGAGAGCCGCGACTTCTTCCCGACCCCGACCGGGCTGATGCCGGGCGTGGAGATCCAGGCCCACATGGTGAACACGCTGCTCTCGCGGCGGACGCTCCTGCCGCCGCCGTGGTACCTCAACGTGGCACTGCTGACGATCGTGTGCGTGTCGATCTCGGTGCTCTCGCTCTGGCTCCGGCCGGCGTGGCTCGCCCTGGTCGGCCTGGCCCTGGTGGCGGGGATGGTCGCGGCGAGCTACGAGGCCTACACGCGCGGCGGTTACTGGCTCGATTTCCTCGCGCCGCTCCTCGGCACGCTCGCCTACCTGCAGGGCGCCCACTGGGTGCGCCGCCGGCGCCTGCGGTCCGCGTTCGGCCAGTACGTGAGCCCGGAGGTGATGGACCAGGTCCTGCGCACCGGGGCCCCGCTGGGCGGCGAGGTGCGACGGGTCACGGTGATGATGTCGGACCTGCGCGAGTTCACCACGATGTCCGAGCGCCTGCCGCCGGAGGTGGTCTCGGCGATGATGAACGAGTACTTCACCGCGATGGTCGACGTGATCCTGGCCCACCGCGGCCTCGTGCAGGACTTCATCGGCGACGCGATCATGGCGGTCTTTGGGGCCCCGCTCGACGACCCCGAGCACTGCTGGCACGCCGCCCGCACCGCGGTCGGGATGCACGCGGCGCTCGAGTCACTCAACCGCAAGTGGAAGGAGGAGGGCCGGGGCCCGCTGGCCATGGGCATCGCGGTGCACACCGGGCTCGTGTTCGCGGGCACGCTGGGCGCCCCGCGCAAGAAGAAGTACGCGGTGCTGGGTGACACCGTGAACCTCACCTCGCGCATGGAGGGGTTGAATCGCGACCTCGGCACCGGCATTCTGATCAGCGGCGCCGCCCTGGCCATGCTCCGGGACCGCGTGGTGGCCCGGGACCGGGGGAGCGTGACCGTAAAGGGGCGCAGCGAGCCGGTCGAGATCCACGAGCTCGTGAGCCTGGAGGAGAGCTGAGGCGATGAGCCTGATGATCAAGGTGCTCCTGCTCCTGTCCCTGGCGGCCCCGCTCGCGCCGGCTCCGCCGGCCCACGCGCAGACCGCGGAGACCGCCGCGGTCATCACCGAGCTCAAGCCGGGACGCGGGCGCGTGGAGGTGAAGGCGGCGGGCGGCGACTGGAAGCCGGCGCGCCCGCTGCTCGCGCTGCGGGCCGGCGACGCGGTCCGCACCAGCAACAACGCGAGCGCAGTGGTGCTCCTCTCCGGCGGGCGCGGCACGATACGGGTCGAGGGAGCGACCGGGACCTTCACGGTGCCCGGCGCCGCCGCGGCGGGCCAGGGCCAGAAGGCGCGAACCCTGGTGGAGGCGAGCCTGGGCTTCCTGGCCGGGACCACCAAGGAGTCGTCGCAGGCGGTGCTCGCCACCCGCAGCGTGGCGCGCCCGCCGATCATCGTGAGCCCGCGCAACGGGCGCGTGCTGCCCGAGACGCTCGCGTTCGAATGGCTCGGCAGCCGCTTCACCCGCTACGCGGTGCGCGTGGCGGGCCCGGGCGGGCCGGTCATCGAGCGGCGCGAGATCACCGGCGCCCGCTGGGAGTACCCGGCCGACGCCCCCGCGCTCACCCCCGGCGTGCGGTACACCCTGCAGGTGACCGGCCCCGGCCACCCGCCGCAGGAGGTATGGTTCGAGGTGGTGGACGCGGAGCGGGCCCGCGCGGTCGCGGGAGACCTGGCCGGGCTCGAGCAGGAGCTCGGCGCCTCGGTGTCGCCGACCTCGCGGGCGGTGCTACGGGCGGGCCTGCTCGCGCGCGAGGGGCTGCTGCACGACGCGCGGCGCGTGGTGGTCGCGGCCCTCGCGACCGACCGCGACGAGCCGACGCTGCACCTGCTGCTGGGCGACCTCTACACGCGCACCGGCCTCACCGACCTCGCCGCCGAGTCCTTCGACGAAGCCCAGTTCCTGATACCCAAATAGAAACCCTCTCCCCCGAGAGGGGGAGAGGGCAGGGTGAAGGGGCCGGAGCGGGGCCGAGATCGAGTCGCCGCTACCGCGCGTCGGCGACCTGTCCCTTCTCGCGCAGGCGCCGCAGCAGATCCGAGAACGACTCGGCCTTGATGATGCGGTCGAACTGGCTGCGATAGGTGCCGACCAGGCTCACGTTCTCGATGAAGACGTCGTAGGCGCTCCAGCTGTCGTTGACCCGGTGCAGGCGGTACTCCACCGGGATCTGCGAGCCCTTCGCGGTGACGACCTGCGAGCGCACGCTCGCCTCGTCGCCGTCCACGCGCTCCCCGGTGTAGGCGATGGCCTCGCCGGCGTACCGGTCGATCTTGCCGATGTAGGAACGCGCGATCAGATCCGTGAACAGCCGCACGAACTCCTCGCGCTCGGGGGCGGTGCGATCGGTCCAGTGGCGGCCCAGCGCGCGACGGGACATCTCGGTGAAGTCGAAGAGCGAATCGGCCGCGCGGCGGATCTCAGCGCGCCGGCGCTCGGCGGACTCGGCAGTGGTGCCGGGCGTCTGGCTGAGGCCCTGCAGTGCCTCCTCCACCCGGGCCTTCACGGTCTCGGTCGGCGTCATGGCCTGCGCCGCGGTCGCCGCGGTCAGGCTCACGAGCAGCGCCGCCGTCATGTTCATCAGGGCACGTCGCATAACTCCTCCTCGATTGGGTCTCTACGAACCACGCTGTCCGATAGGACGGGTCCGGCCGGTGTGTATTCCCACGATACCGTGCTTTCGCTTTTGGTGCCCGGCGGGGGACAATAGCGCCCATGAATCGCGCGCTTGCGCCGCGACGGTCCGACCGCCCCGTCGTCGTCGTCGATCTCGGGGGCACGTGGGTACGTGTCGCGGCCTCGCGACCCGCCGGCCGCGCCTACCGGGGACGGACACCGGGCGTGGCGGGCCTGCCCGCGCTGCTCGCCCGGCTGTGGCGACGCTGGGGGCTCGCGCGACGGGACCTGGCCGCGCTCGGCGTCGCCTCGCGCGGGATCTGGACCGCGGGCGAGCGCCGCGCGCTCGCGCGACGCCTGCGTCGGTTCGCCCGTCGCGTCGTCGTGATCTCCGACGTCGAGGCGGCCTATCTCAGCGCGCTCGGAGACGCCGCGGGCGTGCTCCTACTCGCCGGCACCGGCTCCATCGCGCTCGGCCGGGACCGCCGGGGCCGCTTCACCCGCGCCGGCGGTCTCGGTCCCCTGCTCGGCGACGACGGCTCCGCGTTCGCACTCGGCCGCGCCTGGCTCCGCGCCGACTCGGTGGCTCCCGCCCGCGTTCGACGCCTCGTCACCGCGCCGGACGCGGTCGCCCGCGTCGCGGCCCTCGCCCCGGCGGTGCTGCGACGCGCGCGCGGGGGCCACCGGGCGGCCCGCCGCATCGTGGCGGATGCCCAGCGGGCCCTTGCCGATCTGGTCGTGCGCGCCGCGCCCCGGATCGGCCCGGGGCGGCGGATCCCGGTGAGCTGGGCCGGCGGGCTCCTGGGCGATCCCCGGTTCCGCGCGGGCGTCTGGCGAGAGCTACGCCGGCGAGGCCTGCCCGTCGCGCCCACGCCCCCGGCGGCCGCCGCCGCCACGCCCGAGGCGTGGCGCTCCGTGCTCTGAGCGAGACTCCCCACACCGGACCGCCCCGACCACCGTCCTTCCTTCAAAGGACACCATGGGCTCCAACAGGCTGGGCGACCTGATCGAGATCGTGGCCCGGGCCGCCTCCCCGGACGCCCCGCTGGCCGAGCGGCAGGCCGCCTTCGGCGGGCACGTGCCCACCGCGGAGACGCTCTTGCGACATGGGGCGGACCTGCACGATCGGGACCGGCGTTACGACGCCACCCCGCTCGCGGTGACGCGCCACTTCGGGCGAGTCGCGATGGCCGAGTCCCTCGCCGGGCGCGGGGCGGCCTAGCTGTGATCTCCCCGATGGTTATTCATGTCGGGGAGGGCGTGTGGTAAGGAGTCGGGGCAGGAGGGGCCGACGATGAAACTGCACGCGAATGCCCCGCATGGGCCGCGCGGCCGCGCTGAGATGGTCCGCCGGGTCCTGCAGA
>DATJIR010000289.1:0-15413 GCA_035493135.1 Verrucomicrobiia bacterium | reverse complement strand
CGCGACCGCAACGGCTACCCGGTCGGCGCCCAGCTCGGCTTCTCCCGCTCGCGCTAGCGCCCGTCGGCGCCCCGCCGCTCCCGCCCGGGAGCGGCGACTCCCGCTCGTCCCTCGCCTCTCCCACCTCTCCGGACCGGACGCGCGCCAGGCCGCCTCCATCGTGGGGTGGTTTCGCGCCTCGCTGTACGACAGCCCGATCTTCCTGTGCTACCTTTCGGTGGTGCCGTCGCTCGCGATCTTCCTGGTCAGCGTGGAGACGGACTTCTACGATCGCTACCGCGAGTACTACGGCGTCGCGACCAAGCACGGCACCCTGCGCCAGGTGCTCGAGGCCAAGCGGGCCATGGCCGAGTGCCTGCGCGACAGCCTGCGCCGGCTCCTGCTGGCCCAGGCGCCGGGCACGCTCCTGCTGATGGCGCTGGCCCCGTGGATCGCGGCCGGGCTCGGCCTCGACCGCCTCCAGGTGGCGATCCTCCGCTGCGGCCTGGTCGGCGCGGTGCTGCACGTGCACTGCCTGTTCGGCGGGATCGTGCTCCTCTACTTCGACCGGCGCCGCGCCGCCGCCGAGGTGGCCGCGGTCTTCCTGGTGGCGAACGGCGCGCTCACCGCTCTCACCCTCTTCGTGGGCCCGCGCGCGTACGGCCTCGGCTACCCGCTGGCCGCGCTCCTCGGCTGCGCCTGGGCCTACCGGCGCCTGGAAGAGACCCTGGCGGATCTCGAGTACCTGTCCTTCGCCGCCCAGCCCATGATGCCCGAGGCGCCGGCCGTCGAGTCGAGCCACCCCGCGTCCGCCTGATGCAGCCGCGCTCGGCCGGGGAGGCCGCGCTGGTGGCGGCGCTGCTGACCCTGCTCGCGGCCGCCGTCGTCTACCCGCTGCTCCAGGTCCTCTCGGTGGCCTTCCTCGACGGGGGCTGGCCCACCGCCCGCCCGCTGCTCGCGTTCTTCGCCCGTCCGCTGTTCCGCGAGGCGCTCGTCAACACGCTGCTGGCCGGCGTGCTGGCGGTGCTGATCGGGAGCGTCATCGCGGTGCCGCTCGCGGTCCTCACGGTCCGCTATCGCTTCCCGGGCCGCACCCTGATCGGCGTGCTCGGCGTCCTGCCCCTGGTGGTCCCGCCCTTCGTGGGCGCGGTCGCGTTCCAGCAGATCCTGGGGCGGAGCGGCACCGTGAACCAGCTCCTGCTCGAGCACGCGGGCGTGACGGTGCCGTTCATGGAGGGACTGCCGGGCGTGGTGCTGGTGCAAAGCCTCCACTATTTCCCGTTCATCCTGCTCAACACCGCGGCCGCGCTCGCCGGGCTCGATCGCTCGCTCGAGGAGGCGGCCCAGAACCTCGGCAGCTCGGGCTTGCGACTCTACCGCCGGGTGCTGCTGCCGCTCGCGCTGCCCGGCTACGCGGCGGGCGCGCTGCTGACCTTCATCCGGGTGATCGACGACCTCGGCACGCCGCTGATGCTCAACTACACGCGGCTGCTCGCGCCGCAGGCCTACGTCCGCGTGACCACCATCGGGCTCACCGACGTCGACGGCTACGTGATCTGCGTGATCCTGGTGGCGCTCTCGCTCGGCGCGCTCTGGCTGTCGAAGGGGGTGCTGGCCCGCGGCGAGTACGCCGCCCTCGGGCGGGGCGGGGAGGCCCCGCCGGTTTCCCTCGGCCCGCGCGGCACCGCGCGGGCCTGGCTCCTGGCCGCGCTGCTGCTGGGCCCCGCGCTCCTGCCCCACGCGGGCGTGCTGCTGCTGTCGGTCTCGCGGGTGTGGAGCCTCTCGCCTCTGCCGACCGTGTACACGCTCGGCAACTACGAGGAGGTCCTCGTGCGCTCCCCACAGTTCATCGCCAACACCCTGCGCTACGCCGGCCTGGCCGCGCTGGCCGACGTGGGCCTGGGGGCGGTGATCGCCTGGCTGCTGCTCCGCGGACGGGTCTCCGGGCGGTGGTGGCTCGACACGATCGCCACCATCCCGCTCGCCATCCCCGGGGTGGTGATCGCCATCGGCTTCCTGCGCGCGTTCGGCGGCTTCGTGGTGCCAGGGCTCGGCGATCCGCTCACCTCGACCTGGCTCGTGCTCGTCATCGTGTACGCGGTGCGGCGGCTGCCGTACGCGGTGCGTGGGGCCTACGCGGCGCTCCAGCAGCTGCCGCCGGCCCTCGAGGAGGCGGCGCAGGGCCTGGGGGCGAGCCGGCCGCGGACTTTCAAGCGGATTACCCTTCCGTTGATGACGCGCGGGCTGCTCGCCGGGGGCCTGCTCGCGTTCATCAGCTCGGCGGTGGATCTGTCGGCGACCATCCTGCTCGTGCCGCGGGTCGAGCTCGGCCCGCTCTCCTACGGCATCTACCTCTACATGCAGTCGGCGGTGGGGCGCGGCCCCGGCGCGGCGCTCGGCGTCGTCGCGATCGTGCTGGTGGCCGCGGGCACGTGGGCGGCGACGGCGCTGGCGCGGCGCTCCGGGGCCGCCCGGTTCCGGAGCTGACCCGGATGGCGACGCGGACGCGCGCGGAGTGGGTGCTGCCGGCCTCGATGCTGATCGGCACCTTCGCGTGGTCGTTCGTCTACGTGAGCCTGCCGTTTCACATCCAGAGGATGTCGACCCTCGACCCGGCGACGACCCTGCGCTGGACCGGGTGGATCCTGGGCATCAGCCCGCTGATCACCGTCGTCACCGCGCCGATCTCGGGCCGGCTCGGCGAGCACATCGATCCCAAGCGAGGCTTCATCGCGGTGCAGGCGTTCCAGGGGCTCGGCTTCCTCGGCATGGCCCTGGCCCACACGCTGCCCGAGATGCTCTTCGCCCGCATGCTGCTCGGCCTCATGGGCGCGGTGTCCACCTTCGCGTTCATCATGGTGGGGCGGTCGGGCGGGGACGTCCGGCGCCAGGTCTCCTACATCCAGTCCGGCATGACCCTCGGCCAGGTGCTGGGGCCGGCGGCGGGCGCGCTGGTGGCGGCGCGGGTGGGCTTCCGCCTCTCCTTCATCGTCGGCGCGTTCATGCTCTGGGGCTGCTCGGCGCTCGTGTCGTGGGGCGTGCCCGCGGGCCAGCCGCGGGACGCGGCGACCACGGGGACGCGCACCACGTCGCTCCGCGAGCTGGTGACGGTGTCGCTGGTGGTGCTCGCGGGCTCCACCCAGGTCTTCTTCCTGACCTCGATCCTGCCCCAGATCCTCCCGCCGCTCGGCGTCCCGCTCGAGTCCACCCTGGAGGTCGGCGGCTTCCTGATCTTCGTCACCGGCATCGCGGCCTCGCTCGGGGCGATGGCGGCGCCGCGCCTGGCCGACCTCATGGGCGACCGGCGCGCGGTGCTGTGGTTCCTGCTCGGTTCCTCGCTCTTCCTGGCCGCGCTCGGCGGGGCCGGTCACGTGTGGAGCTTCGGGGCGCTGCGCTTCCTGCAGGTGCTCTGCATCGCCCCGGTGTTCCCGCTCTCGGTGGCGGCCATCGCGCAGCGGGCCTCCGGGGAGGCGATCGGATTCGTCAACTCGGCGCGGATCGGGGCCGCCTTCGTCGGGCCGGTGCTGGCGACCACGCTGCTGTCGTCGATGCCGCCCGCCGCGGTGTACCTCGTGCTGGCCGGGCTCGGCCTGGCCGTCGTGCCGCTCGTGGCGCGGATGGATCGACGGTCGCGGCTCCGGATGCCGGGAAGAGGGGAGGTCTCGTGAGCGGAGAACGGCTGGTCCGCCTGTCGGAAGTGCGCATGGAGGGTGTGGGCAAGCGCTACGGCGAGCACTGGGCAGTGCGGGACGTCTCGCTCTCGATCCGTCCCGGTGAGTTCTACACGCTCCTCGGGCCGTCGGGCTGCGGCAAGACCACGCTGCTGCGCCTGCTCGCCGGGTTCATCACCCCGGACGAGGGACGCATCGTGGTGGACGACGAGGTCATCGACCCGGTGCCGCCGTGGAAGCGCAACCTGGGGATGGTCTTCCAGCACTACGCGCTCTGGCCCCACCTCTCGGTGTTCGAGAACGTGGCGTTCGGGCTCCGGGAGCGCGGCGTCTCGGGCGCGGCGCTCGCGGCGCGGGTCGCGGCGGCGCTCGCGCAGGTGGGCCTGACCGGCTTCGAGGCGCGCCGGCCGTCGCAGCTCTCGGGAGGCCAGCAGCAGCGGGTGGCGCTCGCCCGCACCCTGATCATCGAGCCGCGGCTGCTCCTGCTCGACGAGCCGCTCTCGAACCTGGACGCGGTGCTCCGGACGCAGATGCGGCTCGAGCTGGGCCGCCTGCACCGCGACGTCGGGATCACCACGCTCTACGTCACGCACGACCAGGCCGAGGCCCTGGCCCTGTCCACCCGCATCGCGGTGCTCTCCGAGGGCCGGATCGTCCAGGAGGGCAAGCCGGAGGAGATCTACTGGCGCCCACGGAGCCGCTTCGTGGCCGAGTTCGTGGGCGCGGCCAACCTCCTGCCGGTGCGGGTGACCGAGGTGCGCGACCTGGGCGTGGTGGTCGAGACCAGCGGCGGCTCGCGGGTGCCGGTCGCCTCGGGCGGCCATCCGTGGACCGCGGGGGCGAGCGGGCTGCTCTGCCTCCGGCCGGAGGCGCTACGCATCGAGGAGGCGGAGCGGGCGGCGGGCGGCATCCGCGGCAAGGTGTGCGGCCACGTGTTCGAGGGCTCGCGGCAGCTCTACGAGGTGGCGATTCCCGGCGGGACGGTGCGGGTGGAGATGCTGACCTCGGCCCAGCAGGGCCGCGGCTTCAAGCCGGGGGACGACGTCAAGATCGAGATCTCGCCCGAGACCTCGGTGCTGCTGCCGGCCGAGTCCTGACATGCTATCTTCGCCCCGGGAGACCAGGCCATGACCGACATCAGCCCCCAGGAGCTGAAGGCGCGGCTCGATCGCCACGACTCGCTCGTGCTGCTGGACGTTCGCGAGGACTGGGAGACCGCGCTCTGCCGGCTCGAGAACGCCACCCACATCCCGATCGAGGAGATCGAGTTCCGGACCGCGGAGCTGGACCAGTCCGAGGACATCGTCGTGTACTGCCACCACGGGGTGCGCAGCGCCGCGGTCGCCAACTTCCTCCGCCAGCAGGGCTTCAAGGCGGTCAACCTGCAGGGCGGTCTCGACCAGTGGGCGCGGTCCGTCGATCCCCGGATGAAGCGGTACTGATGGCGGACTTCGTCCGCGTCGCCCGCGAGGGCGCGTGCGCCTGGGTCACCCTCGACCGGCCGCCGCTCAACCTGATCGTGCCCGAGATGGTGGAGGGGATACGGAGCGCGTTCGAGTCCTTGCGGCGGGACCCTGGCGTGCGGGCGGCGGTGATCACCGGGGCCGGACGCGCCACCACCGCGGGCATGCAGGTCCAGGTCCTGCGCGATCTCACCCCGGCCGGGGCGAAGGCCTTCATCGCGAGCCTGCACGAGGCGATCGCGCTGGTGCACGACGCGCCGTTCCCCACCGTGTGCATGGTGAATGGGGCCTGCCTCGGGGCGGGCTTCGAGCTGGCGATGGCGTGCGACCTGCGCACCGCCGCGACCGAGGCCGTCCTGGGCCTGCCCGAGATCCGCGTGGGCATCCCGTCGGTGATCGAGGCCGCGCTGCTGCCCGGCCTCGTGGGCCCGGGTCGGGCGGCCGAGATCTTGCTGACCGGCGAGAGCGTCACCGCGCGCCAGGCCCTCGACTGGGGCCTGGTCAACCGGGTGACCCCGGCCGCGGAGCTGCGCGCGGTCACCGCGGAGCTGGTCGGGCGCATCCTCGACTGCGCCCCCACCGCGGTGCGCCTGCAGAAGGAGTTGATCGTCCGGTGGCGCAACACCGACCAGCGAACCGCGGTGGAGTACGGGGTGAACGCCTTCGCCCAGTCGTTCGTCACCGGCGAGCCCCGGGAGGCCATGGACGCCTACCTCGGCAAGCGCAAGCCCCGCTTCGCTCCGTGATCCGCCTCGTCACCTTCGACTTCTGGGACACCCTCGTCACCGACTCGCCGGTGAACCTGCGCGCCCAGCGGGCGCTCCGGATCACCGCCATCCGGTGGGCTCTGCGCGAGGCGGGCCTGGGGGTGAGCGAGGTCGAGGCGGAGGAGATCCACGAGCGCTCCGGCGTCCTGCTCACCGAGCGATTCTGGAGCGACAACCGCGACCCGAGCCGCGAGGAGCAGCTCCGGCTCGTGCTCGACACCGCCCGGCCCGGGGTGGCCGCCGCGCTCGCGCCGCCCGCGTTCGAGGCCGCGCTCGATGCCTACACCCGGCCGGTGCTCACCCACCCGCCCGAGCTGAGCCCGAACGCGGCGCGGGCGGTGCGCGAGCTGGCCGCGCGCGGGGTGACGGTCGGCATCGTCTCCAACACCGGCCGCACGCCGGGGGTGGTCCTGCGCCGCGTGCTCGAGCGGTACGGCCTGCTCGAGTACTTCGGCCCCATCACGTATTCCGACGAGGTCGGCATCCGCAAGCCGGCGGCGGAGATCTTCCGCCTGACCCTCGAGCGCGCGGGCGTGGCGCCGGCCGAGGCCGTGCACATCGGCGACAACCCGGATGCCGACGTGGTGGGGGCGCAGGGCGTCGGGATGCGCGCGGCGCACTACACCGCGGGCTTCCGGCGGGCCGCCGCGCAGGCGGACCTCATCATCCCGGATCTGTCGATGCTGCCGGACGAGGTTTTTCGGGTTGCGTCACCCACGGCCGGCGGGTAACATCCCTGCGCCATGGACCTGGCCGAGCTGCGGGCAAAGATCCGCGACATCAAGGATTTCCCCACCGAAGGCATCCTGTTCAAGGACATCACCACGCTCCTGCGCGACGGGCCCGCGTGGGCCTCGGTCATCGACCACCTGGCCGCGCGCTACGACACGTCGCGGGTGGACCTGGTGGTGGGCGTGGAGTCGCGCGGCTTCATCTTCGGCGGGGCGCTCGCGCACCAGCTGAAGGCGGGGTTCGTCCCGGTGCGCAAGCGGGGCAAGCTGCCGGCGCCGACCATCGAGGAGGAGTATGAGCTCGAGTATGGCCGCGACGTGCTCGCCATCCACGAGGACGCGGTGACTCCCGGCCAGCGGGTGCTGGTGGTCGACGACCTGCTCGCGACCGGAGGCACGATGGCGGCGACGCTGCGGCTCATCGAGCGGCTGGGTGGCATGGTCGTGGGCACCGCGTTCCTGATCGAGCTGGCCTTCCTCAAGGGCCGCGAAAGGCTTCCCGGTCAGCGGATCGACTCCCTGATCGTGTACGAGTAGGCGGCCGGAAGTAGTTGTATGATGGGGGCCGGGAGGCGCATCGACATGATGGAGCGAGTGCTGGTCGGTGGCGTGCTGGCGGTGGCGGCGGGGCTCGGCCTGCCCGCGGTCGCGGCGGCGGGCGCGGGGCAGGTGCCCGCGGCGTCGTCCATCATCCTGGACCTGGCGAACCGACCCCCGGAGTCGCGGGAGCGCGCGTTCAGCGAGGACATCAAGCGGGACGCGCTGGCCCCGAGGCCGTCGGGGGTGGACGAGTGGGAGCCCCAGCCGGACGGCTCGATGCGCAACAAGAAGACCGGGATCAGCATCACGGTCCGCAACCCGTGCCCGCCGGGCGACATCGAGCACGAGTTCGCCCTGGCCGCCTACAACCGGTCGAAGTCCCGCCGCTGACCGTCGCGCCGATCCCTTCCATTCGAGGCTGACCCCGACCCCGAGCCCCCCGGGGTCGGCGCTGATCAGGAGATACCGGGCATGGCCATTCGCAACGTCGGCGTGTTGGGCTGCGGTTTGATGGGGTCGGGCATCGCGCAGGTGTCGGCTCAGGCCGGGTTTCCCACCGTGGTGGTGGAGGCGAGCCAGGAATTGCTCGATCGCGGGCTCGGCGGGATGCGCCGGAGCCTCGACGCCCTCGTGGCCAAGGCCAAGCTCGACGAGCGGGGCCGCGACGAGATCATGGCGCGCATCAAGGGGCTGGTCGGGCTCGAGGCCTTCCGCGATTGCGATCTCGTGATCGAGGCCATCACCGAGAACCAGCCGCTCAAGAACGAGACCTTCGCCAAGCTCGACCGCATCTGCCCGCCGCACGCCCTGCTCGCCTCCAACACCTCGTCGTGCAACATCACCGCGATGGCCGCCGCCACGAAGCGGCCGGCCCAGGTGCTGGGGCTGCACTTCTTCAACCCGGTGCCGCTGATGAAGCTGGTGGAGGTCGTGCAGACCATCCTCACCGACGACAAGAGCGTGCTCGCCGCCTACGAGTGGGTGCAGGCGGTGGGCAAGGTGCCGGTGCGGGCCAAGGACTCCACCGCCTTCATCGTGAACCGCCTGCTCGTGCCCTACCTGCTCGACGCGATCCGGGTCTACGAGGGCGGGCTGGCCAGCCTGGAGGACATCGACCAGGCCATGAAGCTCGGCTGCGGCTATCCGATGGGCCCCTTCACCCTCCTCGACCTGGTCGGCCTCGACACCACCATGTTCGTGGCCGAGGTGATGTTCGACGAGTACCGCGAGCCCCGCTACGCCCCCCCGCCGCTCCTGAAGCGCATGGTGATGGCCGGGCAGCTCGGTCGGAAGAGCGGCAAAGGGTTCTACGACTACAGCCGCAAATGAAGCCCACGGGTGTCGCGGAATCACGGGCCGCCGCGGCGGAGAGGCCCACGGTCAACATGGCTTGGCCATGTTGAAGCTGAAGGCATGGCCGGGCAGCTCGGTCGGAAGAGCGGCAAAGGGTTCTACGACTACTCGAAGAAGTAGCGGCAAGCCATTGATGACATGAACAGTAATCTGTTCTACCTGACCGACGAGCAGCGCGCGGTGCGCGACCTCGCCCGCGAGATCGCCCGGGAGCGCATCGCGCCCCTGGCCGCGCACGTGGACGAGACCGGCGAGTACCCCCACGAGCAGCTCAAGCTGCTCGGCCAGCAGGGCCTGATGGGCCTGCACATCCCGGAGGCCTACGGAGGCAGCGCGGCCGGCTCGCTGGCGTTCTGCCTGGCCGCCGAGGAGGTGGCGTGGGCGTGCGCCTCGACCTCCACGATCTTCCTGGTCCAGAACCTGGGCGGATATCCGATCATCTTCGGCGGGAGCGAGGAGCAGAAGCGCCGCTACCTGCCGAAGCTGGCCTCGGGCGAGATGACCGCCGCGTTCTCACTCTCCGAGCCCGGCTCGGGCTCCGACGCGGCGGCCATGACGTGTCGCGCGGCGCGCAAGGGCGACCGCTACGTGCTGAACGGCTCGAAGATGTGGGTGACCAACGGCTCGCACGCGGGCGTGATCACCGTGTTCGTCACCACCGAGCCGGGCAAGCGGGCCAAGGGCGTGACCGCCCTCCTGGTGGAGCCGGGCCTGAAGGGCCTCTCGGTGGGCAAGCCCGAGCGCAAGCTCGGCATCCACGGCTCGCCCACGGTGGCGCTCCACTTCAGCGACTGCGAGGTGCCGGTGGAGAGCCGGCTGGGCGCGGAGGGGGAGGGGTTCAAGGTCGCGATGAAGACCCTCGAGCAGTCGCGGCCCACCATCGGGGCCCAGGCGGTCGGCATCGCCCAGGCGGGCCTCGACGCCGCGGTGGCCTACGCCCGCGAGCGCCGCGCCTTCGACCAGCCCATCGGGCAGTTCCAGGGCATCCAGTTCATGCTCGCGGACATGGCGATGGCGGTGCACGCCTCGCGCCTGGTCGTGCACCACGCCGCCGGCCTCATCGATCACGGGATCACCGGCGCCGCGCTCGAGGCCTCGGCCGCGAAGTGCCTGGCCTCCGATACCGCCATGAAGGTGACCACCGACGCGGTGCAGATCTTCGGCGGCTACGGCTATACCCGCGAGTTCCCGGTCGAGCGCTTCATGCGCGACGCCAAGATCACCCAGATCTACGAGGGCACGAACCAGATCCAGCAAGTGGTCATCGCCCAGCAGCTGCTGGGCAAGTCCTGAGCGTCCATCCCACGGAGGATTCGATGAGCGACCGCCGGGCCACGTCTCGAGTGCACCGTCGCACCTTTCTGAAAGTGGGCCTGAAGGCCACCGCCGCGGGCGCCGCCGTCCTCGGCTTCCCGGCGGTGCTGCGGGCCCAGGTTCCGACCTTCAAGGTGGGCGCCATCCACCCGGTGACCGGCCCCCTCGCCGAGCCGGGGCAGGCCTGCCGCCTCGGCGCGCAGATGGCGGCCGACGCGATCAACGCGGCGGGCGGCATCAAGTCGCTCAACGGGATGAAGATCGACCTGATCGTGGGCGACACCCAGACCAAGCCGGACATCGGGCGCACCGAGGCGGAGCGGGTCATCAACCAGGGCGCGCAGCTGCTGATGGGCTCCTTCGACTCCGGCTCGACTGCGGCGATGGTGCCGGTGGCCCAGCAGCGCCGCGTCCCGTTCCTGGTGGACATCGCGGCGGCCGACCCGATCACCGCCAACGTGGCGAAGGCGGTGAAGGAGGGCCAGCAGAAGGTCCAGTACGTCTACCGGAACTTCCCCACCGGCTCGTCGTTCGGGCGCAAGGCGGTCCAGTACTTCACCGAGGTCTTCCAGGAAGCCAAGGTCTCGCCGAAGCGGGTGGTCCTGATGTACTGCAACGACCTCTTCGGCCAGAACAACGCCAAGGGCTTCCAGGCCGCCCACGCCGCGGCCAAGCCCTCGTGGGAGATCGTCGACGTGATCCCGTGGCCCGAGCCGCCCCAGGACCTCTCCACCGAGGTCTCGCGGGCCAAGGCGGCGAAGCCCGACATCATCGCCCCGATCACGCGGCCGGCGAGCGCCCAGCTGCTGCTGCCCGAGATCCGCAAGCAGCGCCTGGACATCCTGGGCGTGGTGGGGCCAGGCAGCCCCGGCCTCTACGAGGCGGGGCAGCTCGCGGTGCTCAAGGAAGACCTCGACTACGTGATGAGCAGCCTGCCCTGGGCGAACTTCAAGAACCCGCGCACCCAGAAGGTGGCGGAGGACTACCTGAAGCGCTCCGGGGGCAAGACCTTCGACACCAACTCCGGCTACTCCTACGACGGCATGATGCTGATCGCCGACGTGCTGGAGCGGGCCAAGTCGACCGATCCCGAGGCGATGGTCGAAGCGATCCGCAAGACGAACTTCACCGGCGGCCTGATGCAGTACGCGGGGCCGGTGGTCTTCAACGAGATCGGCGACAACCCCAACGCGGTCACCACCATGATCCAGATCCTGGGCGGCAAGCCCGTCGCGGTCTGGCCCAAGGAGGCCGCGCTCCAGAAGTTCGTCTTCCCGCGTCCCAAGGCGTAGCCGCCTGGACCCGGCGCTCATCGCCCAGGGCCTGCTCAGCGGGCTCTTGTTCGGCGGCGTCTACAGCCTCATGGCGGTGGGGCTGACGCTCATCTTCGGGGTGATGCGGGTGGTGAACTTCGCCCACGGCGACATGATGGTGTGGGGGATGTACCTCGCCTGGCTCCTCGCCACTCGCGCCGGCGTCGACCCCTACGTGGGCTTCGTGGCCTGCGCCGCGGCCCTGTTCGGCCTGGGGGTGCTGATCCAGCGCCTGCTGGTCGACCGCATCGTGGACGCGCCGCACGAGATGCAGATCCTCCTGATGCTGGGGGTGGCGCTCGTGCTCGAGAACGGCGCTCTCGTGGCCTTCGGCCCCGATCCCCAGCGGGTGCGCTCGCCGCTGCGCGCGGCCACCATCTGGCTCGGGCCGGTGTTCGTGGACGTGGCCCGGCTGGTCACCTTCGGGTTGGCCATGATCCTCACGCTCGCCCTCTACCTGTTCCTCAGCCGGACCGATCTCGGGCGCACGATGCGGGCGGCGGCCGACAACGCCTACGGCGCGCTAGTCATCGGCGCCGACGTGCGACGTGTCTACGCGGTGGCCTTCGGCATCGGCGCGGCGTGCGTGGGGGCGGCGGGGGCGCTGGTCTCGCCCATCGTGCCCTTCCAGCCCGCGGGCGGCCTGGGGCTCTCGGTCGCCTCGTTCAACATCGTCATCATCGGAGGGATGGGCAGCCTGCCCGGCGCGTTCCTGGGCGGCCTCCTGGTGTCGGTGGCCGAGTCGCTGGGCGCGGTGTTCCTGAGCCCGTCGATGAAGGAGCTGGTGAGCTTCTCCCTGCTCATCCTCATCCTGCTCTTCCGTCCCGCCGGCCTCTTCGGGAGGGCCGCACCGTGAGGTGGCTCCTCCTGGTCGCGCTCGCGATCCTGCTGGTGCTGCCCGCGTGGATCAACTCCTACGCGGTCACCGTGTTCATCTTCATCTTCTTCTACGCCTTCCTCGGGCAGGCCTGGAACCTGGTCGGCGGCTACGCGGGTCAGCTCTCCGCCGGGCACGCCGCCTTCGTCGGCATCGGGGCCTATGCCTCGGCGCTCCTCTCCGCCCAGGCCGGGCTCACCCCGTGGGTCGGGATGCTGGTGGGCGGGGTGCTCGCGGCGGCGCTCGGGACCGTGGTGGGCTACCTGGGCTTCCGCTTCGGGCTGCGGGGCTTCTACTTCGTGCTCCTGACGGTGGCGTTCGCGGAGGTCTGCCGCATCGTGACGCTCAATACCGACGCGCTGGGCGGCGCGCTCGGCTTCTACATCACGTTCACCGGCGACCCGCGCCAGTTCCAGTTCCAGGACAACCGCGCCTACTACTACATCGCGCTCGGGCTGATGCTCGCGGCCACCGGCATCGTGGCCGCCATCGAGCGGCGCCGCTTCGGGGCCTACCTGATCGCCATCCGCGAGGACGAGCAGGCCTGCGAGGCGCTCGGGGTGAACACCTTCCGCTACAAGATGCTCGCGATGGTGGTGTCCTCGTTCCTCACCGGGGTGGGGGGAACGTTCTACGCCTTCTACCTCTTCTCGCTCCAGCCCAACTCGGTGTTCGGCATCCCGCTCTCGGTGGAGATCGTGATCCGGCCCATCGTGGGCGGCGCGGGCACGGTGCTCGGCCCGATCATCGGCTCCTTCATCCTGAGTCCGCTCGCGGAGGCCTCGCGGGTCTACTTCGGCCAGGGAGGCTGGTCGGGCGCCCACCTCATCGCGTACGGCCTCCTGCTGATCGCGGTGGTGCTGTTCCTGCCCCAGGGGGCCTATCCCGCGCTGCGCCGCCTGTGGGGGAGGGCGGCCGCCCGATGAGCCAGGCGGCCGCGTCGGCCGGCGGCGGCCCGCCGCTGCTCGAGGTCCGCGGCATCGGCAAGCGGTTCGGCGGCCTGCAGGCGGTGCGCGATCTCTCCTTCGAGATGGCCCGCGGCGAGGTGGTCGGGCTCATCGGGCCCAACGGCGCCGGTAAGACCACCGTCTTCAACGTGGTCTCGGGCTTCCTGCCCCCGGACGGCGGTGAGGTGCGCCTCGACGGCCGCTCGCTCGCCGGCCTCAAGCCCCACGCGGTCTGCCAGCTTGGACTGGTCCGCACCTTCCAGATCGTGCGCCCGTTCCCGCATCTCTCGGTCCTCGACAACGTGCGGGTGGGCGCGCTGGCCCGGCGGCCCCAGATGGCGGAGGCGCGCGACCGGGCCCGCGCGGTCATCGAGCAGGTGGGGCTCGGCGCCATGGCTGGCCAGCCGGCGGCCGGGCTCACGCTCTCCGAGCGCAAGCGGCTCGAGCTGGCCCGCGCGCTCGCCACCGAGCCCACCCTGCTGCTGCTCGACGAGGTGATGGCCGGCCTCAACCCGACCGAGATCGAGGCGATCGTGGGCCTGGTCCGGAGCATCAACGCGTCCGGGGTCTCCATCCTGCTGATCGAGCACAACATGCGCGCGGTGATGACGCTGTCGGGGCGCATCGTGGTCCTGAGCTTCGGCGAGAAGATCGTGGAGGGGCCGCCCGCCGCGGTGGCGAACCACCCGCGCGTGATCGAGGCCTACCTCGGCGAGGAATATGTCCACGCTCCTGCGCGTTGACGGCATCGAGGTCGGCTACGGCGACCTGACCGCGGTCCGCGACGTCTCGCTCGAGGTGCGCGAGGGCGAGGCGGTGGCGCTGATCGGCGCCAACGGTGCGGGCAAGACCACGACCCTGCGCGCGGTCTCCGGCCTCCTGCCGCTCCGCCGCGGGCGGATCGAGTTCCAGGGGCAGCGCCTCGACGGGCTCGGTCCCGCCGAGATCGTGGCCCGGGGCATCGCGCACGTCCCGGAGGGGCGCCAGCTCTTCCCGACCATGACGGTGCGGGAGAACCTCGAGCTGGGCGCGCGCACCCGGCCCGCCCGCTCCGGGCGCGCCGAGATGCTGGAGCGGGTGTTCGAGCTCTTTCCGCGTCTCCGGGAGCGGGGCGAGCAGCTCGCGGGCACGCTCTCGGGAGGCGAGCAGCAGATGTGCGCGATCGGGCGCGGGCTCATGGCCCGCCCGCGGCTCCTGATGCTGGACGAGCCGAGCCTCGGGCTGGCCCCGGTCCTCGTGAAGGCGATCTTCGAGGACCTGGCCCGCATCAACGGGCAGGGCATCACCGTCCTCCTGGTCGAGCAGAACGTGCTGCGCTCACTGCACCTTGCCCACCGGGGGTACGTGCTCGAGAACGGGCGGATGACGCTCTCCGGCCCCCGGGACGAGCTCCTGGCCAGCGGACACATCAAGCAGGCGTACCTGGGTCTCTAGGCCCCCGAAAAACCTGTTCATTTCGGCGCCCCGGGGGCCGAGAATAGGACCGTGGGGCGCTTCACTCGCCACTTCGTCGTCCCGCTCGCGGTGCTGGCGGTTCCCCTGGGCATCCTGGCCGGGCTCGGGTTCGTCAGCGCGGAGCGCCAGCTCGCGCGCAGCCGTGAGGACGCGATCGGCCGGACCGTCGACGCGGTGACCGCGCTGGTCGCCGATTACCAGCAGGCGCTCGAGCGGGAGACGCTGCTCCTGGCCCGCGACCCCGCGGTCGTCGAGGGCACCGCGAAGGGCGACTGGGCAATTCTGGCCCGCGGCGCCTCCCCGCGGGTGCTGGCGGTGACCCAGGACGGGCTGGCCGACTTCATCGCGATCCGCGACGGCGCCGGCGCGCCGCTCGTGCAGGTGCCGGCCGGGCCGTCCCCGAGCCTGCCGGGGATGCCGGCGTCCCGCGAGCCGATCACCGCCCTGCGCCTGGCCGGGGGGCGACCCTACTTCCTGGTCGTGGCCCCCATCAACGGCGCCACCGAGCGGGCGCCGTTCGGCGCGACCGGGACGGTGGTGGCGGGCCGGCGCCTGGACGGCCTCGCCACGTCGCTCGATCGGCTGCCCGCCCGGCCCGCGGTGCTCTTCCTGGCCGGCGATCGGGCCCTCGCGGCCAGCCGCCCCGACCTGCCCACCGCGGGCTGGACGCCCGCGGTGGGCTCCGGGGTGCTGACGGTGGCCGGCGAGCCGTGGGCACTGCGCCCCCTGGCGACGCCGATCGCGTCGTCGCCCGACGGTGCGCTCTGGGTGGCGCTGCCGGTGCGCGAGTTCGCCCGGGCCGAGCGGCGGCTGCTCTACGAGTTCCTGGCCCTCCTCGCGGGCGGGGCGGTGGTGCTGGCCGGGGTGGTGCTGGCCTTCCTGCCGCCGGCGGGCCGGCCGCGGCCGGTCGCGGGCCCGCGGACCGAGAACCCGCGCGTCGTGCTCGAGCGTCGCAACCGCGAGCTGGAGGCGCTGAACGCGATCGCGACCACCATCGGCCGCG
>DATJIR010000288.1:0-27198 GCA_035493135.1 Verrucomicrobiia bacterium | reverse complement strand
GGGCGGTGGGGTCAGCGCGGTGGGCCCCGAGATCAGGATCACCTCGGCCCCGCGCCGCAGGGCCGCGGTCGCGACCGCCTGTCCCATCTTGCCCGAGGAGCGGTTCGAGATGTACCGCACCGGATCGATGAGCTCGCGGGTGGGGCCCGAGGTCACGAGCACGCGCTCGCCGGCCAGGTCGTGTCGCGGCGCGAGCAGGCGCTCGATCGCCTCCACGATCGCGTCGACCTCCGGCAGGCGGCCGCGCCCGGAGAGGCGGGAGGCGAGCGCGCCCGCGTCGGGCTCGAGCACGGTGACCCCGCGCTCGCGAAGGGTGCGGACGTTCGCGGTCACCGCCGGATGATCCCACATGCCCCCGTCCATCGCGGGCGCCATCAGCACCGGACAGCGCACGGCCAGCAGGAGCGTGGTCAGGAAGTCGTCGGCGATGCCGTGGGCGGCCCGCGCCAGGAGGTTGGCGGTGGCCGGCGCGACCACGAGGGCCTGGGCCCGCTCGGCGAGGGCCACGTGCTCGACCGCCTCCCGGCTCTGGGGATCGAAGAGGTCCGAGAGCACCGGCCGGCCGGACAGGGTCCGGAAGGTGAGCGGACCGATGAAGCGGTCGGCGTGCGCGGTGGTGACCACCGTGACGCGGGCCCCGAGCCGGGTGAGCTCGCGCAGCAGGTAGACCGCCTTGTAGGCGGCGATGCTGCCGGTGACGCCGAGGATCAGCTCTTTGTCGTGGAGGCTCATGGGGGTGACGGTGCCGTCTTCCGTTTCATGCTGTTCGTGTTGTCTATCGCTTGAGTCTTCAGGCTCTGTTGATATGCGGGGGCCCAGAAATGGCCCCCGCACTCCCCCAGTGGCGGACTCTCGTTGTTGGTCTTGGTTTTGGTTCTAGAGCTTGGGGGCGTCTTCCTCTTTGACTCGGTAGCCGACGCGGGCGTCGGCGATCTCTTCGAGCGCGGTGCTCGTGGGCTTCTTGTGGCGGGTGTCGACCTGGGCCTTGGCGCCCCGGTTGAGCTGGCGGGCGCGCTTGGCGGCGAGCACCACGAGCATGTAGCGGTTGGACACGTTGTCGAGGGACTTCTCGAGCGATGGAAACGACATCACGCCGGCACCTCCATGTCGGGGAAACGCAGGGTCAATCGGCTCGTGCGGCACCGCTCGGCCTGGATGATGGTCGCGAGCTGGTCCACCGCATCCTTCACGTCACGGTTGATGATCAGGTAGTCGTACTGCCGCCAGGCCGCGATCTCCTCCTTCGCGCGGCTGAGCCGCCGGGCGATGTCGCCGGGCGAGTTGCTGTTGCGCTCGCGCAGGCGCGCGTCGAGCTCGGCCATCGACGGGGCCATGATGAACACCGAGACCGCCTCTGGGTAGCGCTGGCGGAGCTGCCGCGCCCCGTGGGTGTCGATGTCGAGCAGCACGTCGAGCCCGCGGCCGAGCGCGCTCTCGAGCGCCTTGGCCGGGGTGCCGTAGAGGTGGCCGTGCACCTCGGCCCACTCCGCGAACTCGTCGCGCTCGCGCATCGCGGTGAACGCGCCTTCGGTGACGAAGAAGAAGTCGGTCCCGTGCGTCTCGCCCTGGCGCGGCGCGCGGGTGGTGAAGGACACCGAGTAGTAGAGATCGGGCACGAGCGTGCGCACCTCGTGGCAGAGGGTGGTCTTGCCCGCGCCGGAGGGCGCCGAGACCACCACTAGCGTGCCGCGCCGCTTGATGAGCTGCATCACTCCTGCATCATTCTATGTTCTGCACCTGCTCGCGCATCTTCTCGAGCGTGGCCTTCGCCGCGATCACCGCCTGGGAGATCTCGAGGTCGTCCGCCTTGGAGCCGATCGTGTTCACCTCGCGGTTGATCTCCTGGATCAGGAAATCGAGCGTCCGCCCCACCGGCTCGTCGCCGGACAGCAGCGCGGCGAGCTGGGTGAGGTGCGCGCGCAGCCGCGCCAGCTCTTCGCTCACGTCGGTCCGATCGGCCCAGACCGCGACCTCGGCGGCCAGGCGTGCCTCATCGAGCTCCGCGCCGTCCAGCATCGCGCGCATCCGCTCCGCGAGCCGCGCGGCCCGGCGCTCCACCGCGGCCGGGGCGCGCCGGGCGACCGCGTCGACGTGGCCGATCAGCACCGCCCGGAGCCCGGTCAGCTCCCGGGCGAGGGCGGCGCCCTCGGTTTCCCGGCGCTCCACCATCAGCGCGAGCGCTCCCGCGAGGGCCTTCTCGAGCAGCGGCCAGGCCTCGTCCGCGGAGAGAGCCACCTGCTCCTCCCGCGTCAGCACGCCGGGCTGCCCCATCACCCAGCCGAGCGAGGGGCCGTCGGAGAGGTCGAGGGCCTCGGACAGCCGGCGCGCGGCGTCGGCGTACTCCCGGGCCTGCGCGACGTTGACGGTGAGCGGATTGAGCACGGTGCCCTCCGCGGTGGTCACCGTCGTGCTCACGTCGACCCGGCCCCGCTGCACCGAGGCCTGGATCAGCCGGCGGGAGTCCGCCTCGAATGCGGACAGGACCCGCGGCAGCTTGAGGGACACGTCGAGATGGCGGTGGTTGACCGACTTGCACTCGACGGTGAGGATGGTGCGCGCTCCCGTGGACTCCGCCCGCCCGTACCCGGTCATGCTGCGAATCATGAAGGCCTCGGGAGGCTCGGGGTGGAGGCGAACTGGGGCGCTGCCATCGCCGAACGATAGCCCAAAAAACCTTATCTGTCAATGTCTTTGGGGTCAACCGGCCGTTGACAGAATCGGGGAGCCGGCGGTAGCATGCCCCCCAGTTTCCCAAAAGGAGGACGCGCATGTCGGAGCAGGCACGGACCGGGCGCTGGACGCGCCGGGATTTCCTCAAGATGACGGGGCTCGCGGGCGGAGCCGCGGCGGCCACGCCGTGGACGGCCCGGGCCCAGGGGCTCAAGCCCATCACGGCCTCCCACAGCGTCTCGACCTTCGTGTACGGCCAGCACCTGGTCGCGGCCCAGAAGAAGTTCTTCGAGGAAGAGGGGGTCCGGACGCCCGACTTCGTGGTGCCGGGGGGCGGCGCCAAGGTGGTGCAGGCACTCGCGGCGGGGCAGGTGCAGTTCGCGCTGGGCGACTCCAACCACCCGCTCAAGATCACCGAGAAGGGCAAGGACGCCCTCATGATCTTCGCCACCGACACCCGCTGCTCCTACGCCAACATCGTGGTGCGCAAGGAACTGTGGGACAAGGGGCTCCGGACGGTGGAGGCCCTGGCCGACGCCAAACTGGTCGGGCGCAAGGCGGTGGTCGCCGCCACCGCCATCGGCTCCGGCACCTATGTCTACGGGGTCTACGTGCTCCAGAACATCAAGGGCGGCGATGGCAGGCCGGTCAACGACCACGTCGAGTGGGTCGGTGGGGGCGCCTCGACCACCATGCTCGGCGGTCTCAAGGCGGGCAAGTTCGACGCGATCATGGCGGTGCCCGAGTGGCAGTCGGCCGCGGTCGAGGAGGGCTTCGGCAAGCCCCTCTACGACATCCAGGACGAGAAGGCGTGGAACCGGGTCTTCGGCGGGCCGATCCCGGTCACCGTCGGCTACGTGCTGAAGGAGACCATCGAGAAGTCGCCCGACCTCGTGCAGGCCTACGTCAACGCGAACTATCGGGCCCAGCAGTGGATCCGGAAGGCGAAGGACGACGAGGTGACCGATCTGCTCTGGAAACCCTACATGGACACCTTCAAGCGCGAGGTGGTGCTCGACTCCGTCCGCTACTATCGGACCATCTTCGACTGGGATTTCGTGATCGAGGAGCGAGACTACGAGCGCGGCATGAAGGTGTGGGTACCCACCGCGGTCGAGAAGCCCATCCCGTACAAGCAGGCGGTGGACATGAGCTTCGTCAAGAAGGCACAGGCCCGGTACAAGTAAGCCGGCGGCAGTGGCGCCGCGCGCTCGGGTCTCGATCCGGAACCTCTCGAAGACCTTCGGCCAGGGGGCTCGAGAGGTCCCCGCCGTGTCCCCGGTCTCGTTCGACGTCCACGAGCGCGAGTTCGTGGCCATCGTGGGTCCCTCCGGCTGCGGGAAGTCGACGATCCTGAACATGATCGGCGGCCTCGTCTCGCCCTCGGCCGGCGAGATCGTGGTGGACGGCGTACGGATCACCGGCGCCCCGCCGCCCCAGGTCGGCTACGTGTTCCAGAAGGACACCGTCTTCCCCTGGCGCACCGTGGAGCGGAACATCGCGCTCGGGCTCGAGTACCGCAACGTGCCCCCCGCCGCGCGCGCCGCGCGCGTCCGCGAGGCCGTCGCGCTCGCCGGCCTGCAGGGCTTCGAGGACGCCTTCCCGGCCACGCTCTCCGGCGGCATGCGGCAGCGGGTGGCCCTGATGCGCTCGCTGGTGGTGGATCCAGAGATCTTGCTGATGGACGAGCCCTTCGGCGCGCTCGACACCCACACCAAGCTGAACCTCCACGCCGAGCTGCTCGCGATCTGGCAGGCCAGGCAGCAGACCGTCATCTTCGTCACCCACGACCTCTCCGAGGCCATCACCCTGGCCGACCGCATCGTGGTGATGACTCGCCGGCCCGGGCGCATCAAGCTCCTCTACGACGTGAAGCTCCCGCGCCCCCGCGACGTGATCCGCCTGCGCGAGACCGCGGAGTACTCCCGGGAGTACGGCGAGATCTGGCACGCCCTCGGCGAGGAATTCCGGGCCGTGCCCACATGATCGCGCGAAGCCCCGCGGGTCGACCGCCGCGCGGGCAGTCCGCCGAGCACGGGCTGTCCGCCAGGAACGGGCTGTCCGCGGGCTGGGGGAGTGCGGGGGCCATGTCTGGGCCCCCGCAGATGAACGGGGGGCGGGTTCGTTCGGAAGCAAGCAAACGGGATACATGACAAGAGACCGCCTCCGCGTCCTGGCCTGGCAGGTGCTGATCCTGGCAGTGGTGCTGGTCGGCTGGCAGTACCTGACCGGGATCAAGGCGATCTCGAAGACGCCGGGGCTATACTGGATCGATCCGTTCTTCATCAGCCGGCCGTCCGCGATCGCGGAGCGCTTCGTCTACCTGATGTCGCCCCGGGTGCGGCTCACCATCTGGCAGATGGCGCTGTCCACCGTGCAGTCCACCATCTGGGGGTTCCTGGCCGGCGTGTCTACCGGCTTCGTGGCGGGCCTCGTGCTCGGGCGGAGCGACCGGCTGGCCCGCGTGTTCCAGCCCTACATCGTGGCCTTCAACTCGCTGCCGCGCATCGCGCTCGTGCCGCTCATCACCATGATCTTCGGCTTCGGCCTGCTCGCCAAGATCGTGCTGGCCTGGAGCATCGTGTTCTTCATCGTGTTCTTCAACACCTTCCAGGGCGCGCGCAGCGTCGACGCCGACCTCATCCACTCCGCGCGCTTCCTGGGGGCCTCCGAGCGCCAGATCATGACCAGCGTGATCGTGCCCTCCGCGCTCGCCTGGACCTTCGCCTCGCTCACGCCCTCGATCTCGTTCGCCCTCATCGGGGTGGTGGTGGGCGAGTTCATCGGGGGTGAATCGGGGGGCGGGCTCGGCTACCTGATCATCCAGTCGCTCGGCACGCTCAACGCGGCCGACATGATGGTGGCGCTCTTCGTGCTGGGCGCGATCGGCATCGTGATGGCGCTGGGGATCAAGCAGATCGAGGCGCGGCTGCTGCGATGGCGCCCGGAGAACCGGCAGCGCTGAGGCTCAGCGCGCGGTGTAGGCGGTGAGCTCTTCCTCGTAGTTGCCGTCCGCGGTGTTGGTCCCGCGAATCTTGATCCAGCCCTTGGCCTGGGGGCTGTACCAGAAGTCCTGGGAGGCGCCGCTCTCGACCTCGCGGCGGGAGACCTTGAAGGCCTTGAACGTCCCGGCCGGGACCTTGACCTCCTCGTAGGCCTCCACCATCCAGACCCCGGTGAGGACGTAGGTCCGGTCCTGCTCGCCGCTGTCGGTCCAGGTCACGGTCGCCGACCACTGCTTGCCGACCTGCAGGGGCCACTGCCAGTCCTCGGGCGGCGAGGCGATCCGCACCGTCTTCTCCCCGCTCGTCCGGGCCAAGTAGCCGAGCTGCTTCGTGTACCAGTAGCGGGCGTCACCCGCCTCGATCTGATAGCAGTCACGGGCCGCGAAGACCCCCTCGCGCAGCACCTTGCGGGTGACGGTATACGCGCCGGCGGGGCCGCGCCCCCGGTACGTCCAGGAGTCGCCCGTCGTCCACTCCGGACGCTCCGCGATCTGGACGGTGCGGGAGACGCCGCTGCTCTCGCAGCCGGCGACCGCGAGCGAGAAGGTGAGCGCGGCCAGGAGCCCGGCCGCCGCGAGGACTCGTCGTGGGAGCTTCACCAGGAAAGCATACCCCAAGTGGGATAAAGCGCCCGACACCTGCGGACGGGGCTCTAGGCGAGGCGGGCGATGTGGGGCAGGTTGCGGTAGCGCTCGTCCCGGTCGAGACCGTAGCCCACCACGAACACGTCGGGGATCTCCCGGCCCACGTAGTGCAGGGTGAGCTCCTGGGAGCGGGGGCACTGCTTGGCCAGCAGCGTGCAGACCCGGATCGAGGCCGGGTTCCGGGTCTGGAAGTTGCGCAGCAGGTAGGCCAGGGTGCGCCCGCTCGCGCAGATGCCCTCCACCACCACGATGTCGCGGCCCTCGATCGGCTCGTCCAGGTCCTTGCGGATGCGCACCACGCCCGACGCGGTGATCGTGGGACCGTAGGCGCCGACCGAGATGAAGTCCACCGTGACCGGGACGGTGATCGCCCGCATGAGGTCGGACAGGAAGACCGCCGAGCCCTTGAGCACCCCGATCAGGTGAACCGGCCGGCCCTGGTAGTCGGCCGAGATCTGGGCCGCCAGCCGGGCGACGTCGGCCGCGACCGCCTCGCGCTCGACGAGGATCTCGCCCGGTCCGTCGCTCGCGGCCGGCATCAGGCGAACCGGGTCGCCTTGAGGAACTCCCGCGACCGGCGGATCAGGTCTACCGGGGCCAGTCCGGCCCGCTCTCCCTCGTCGAAGCACTGGGAGATGGTCAGCACCGCGTGCAGCGTGTAGCCGCGCGCGGCGAGGAGCTCCCGGCCGCCCTGCTCGCGGTCCACCAGGATGACGAGGTCCCGCACCACCAGGCCCGCCTCCTCGAGCGGGGCGATCGCCTCGAGCTTGCTCGCCCCGTCGGTGATGATGTCGTCGATGAGCACCACGCGCTCCCCGGGCTTGAACTGTCCCTCGATGCGCTTGCGGGTGCCGTAGCCCTTCTCCTCCCGTCGCGGATAGATGAGCGGCACGCGGCCGGCCAGGCTGGCCGCGACCGCCAGGGGCAGGCCCGCGTACGGAATGCCGCCGACCCGGTCGCCCCCGCACCGGCTCACGAGGGCGGCCATGAGCGCGCCGATCTGCTCGAGGACGTCGGGGAAGGAGATGACCACGCGCAGATCGATGTAGAACGGCGACACGATGCCGGACTTGAGCGTGAACTCGCCGAAGCGGATCGCGCCGATCTCGAAGAGCCGCCGGATCAGGGTCGCGTGGCCGGTGTCCGCGCTCATGCGCCCATCTCCCGCAGCACCGCCTCCGCGGCGCGGGCCGGGTCCGGGGCGACGGTGATCGGCCGGCCGACGACCAGGTAGTGCGCGCCGGCGGCGACCGCGGCTGCGGGCGTGGCGATGCGGGACTGATCGCCGACCGCGCTGCCCGCGGGGCGCACTCCCGGCGTGACGATCACCCAGCCCGGCCCCCGGCTGGTCCGGAGCGCGCCGATCTCGTGGGGGGAGGCCACGCAGCCGTCGAGTCCCGCCGCGGCGGCGAGGGCGGCCAGGTGGAGCACGTGGCCCTCGACCGAGTCGGCCACCCCCAGCTCGCGCCCGAGCGCGGCCCGGTCGAGGCTCGTGAGCACGGTGACCGCGAGAACGATCGGGCGGCGGACGCCCAGCTCCCGGGCCGCCGTCGCGGCGCCCTCGGACGCCGCCGCCATCATGGCGCGGCCGCCGGAGGCGTGGACGTTGAAGATCAGCACGCCCATCCGGGTCGCCTCGCGCGCGGCGCCCGCCACCGTGTTGGGGATGTCGTGGAACTTGAGGTCGAGGAAGACCTCCGCGCCCCGCTTCTGGATGGTCTCCACCGCGCCGGGCCCGGCGGCGGTGAAGAGCTGCGAGCCGATCTTGAAGCGGGTGACCAGCCCCTCGAGGCGGCCGGCCATCCGCTCGGCCTCGGCGAGAGTCTCGACGTCGAGCGCGACGATCAGGCGGTCCTTGACGTTGGTGGGCGGATGCATGGATCCCTCAGCCGGCCCGCTCCCGGGAGGGGGGCGGCGCCGGGTGGTAGTACTCCTGGAGCGGCTTGACGGAGATCTCGCCCTTGAGCAGCGCCTCGATGCCGCCGATCGCCGCCTGCGCTCCGTCCACGGTGGTGTAGTAGGGGATGTTCTGGGTGACCGCGGTCCGGCGGATCAGGTAGGAGTCGCGGCGGGCCCGCCCGTCCTCGGGGGTGTTGAACACGAGCGCGATCTCTCCGCGCTTCATGAGGTCGACGATGTTGGGCCGGTAGTTCTCGTTGACCTTGTGCACGACCTCCACCGTCATGCCCTGCCGCTGCAGGAGCTTGGCGGTGCCGATGGTGGCCACCAGGCTGAAGCCCATCTCGGCGAGCCGCTTGGCGATCTGCAGCACCGCGCGCTTGTCGCGGTTCTTCACCGAGAGGAAGACCTTGCCCGAGGTGGGCAGCGGCGAGCCGGCCGAGAGCTGCGACTTCACGTAGGCCTTCCGGAAGTCGTAGTCGATGCCCATGACCTCGCCGGTCGACTTCATCTCCGGCCCCAGGATCGTGTCGACCCCCGGGAACTTGATGAAGGGGAACACCGCCTCCTTCACCGCGATGTGCGAGACCTCGCGCTCCTCGGCGAAGCCCTGCGAGGCGAGCGTCCTACCGAGCATCACGTGGGTGGCGAGCTTGGCCAGCGGCACCCCGATGGCCTTGGAGACGAAGGGCACGGTGCGGGAGGCGCGCGGGTTGACCTCGAGGACGAAGACCTCCTCGTTCTTGATCGCGAACTGGATGTTGAGGAGGCCGATCACGCCCAGCTCGCGGGCCAGCGCGCGGGTCTGGGCCTGGATGCGCTCGATCTGGTCGTCGCCCAGAGAGTAGGGCGGCAGCGCGCACGCCGAGTCGCCCGAGTGCACGCCCGCCTTCTCCACGTGCTCCATGACCCCGCCCACCACCACCCGCTCCCCGTCCGCGATGGCGTCGACGTCGATCTCGAGGGCGTCCTCCAGGAACTTGTCGACCAGGATCGGGTGCTCCGGGCTCACCCGCACCGCCTCGGTCATGTAGCTCTTGAGGTCGGTCTCGTCGTACACGATCTGCATCGCGCGGCCGCCCAGCACGTAGGAGGGCCGCACCAGCACCGGGTAGCCGATGTTGGCCGCGATGCGCGCCGCCTCCTCGAAGGAGCGCGCGGTGGAGCCGGGGGCCTGGGCGAGCCCCAGCCGGTCGAGGAGATCGGAGAAGCGACGGCGGTCCTCCGCGCGGTCGATGGCGTCGGGCGGCGTGCCGAGGATCGGCACCCCCGCCTGCTCGAGCGGGACCACCAGCTTGAGCGGGGTCTGCCCGCCGAACTGCACGATGACGCCGCGGGGTCGCTCGCGCTCGACGATGCTCATCACGTCCTCGAACGTGAGCGGCTCGAAGTAGAGGCGGTCGGAGGTGTCGTAGTCGGTCGACACCGTCTCCGGGTTGCAGTTGACCATGATCGCCTCCACCCCCGCGTCCTTCAGGGCGAAGGCGGCGTGCACGCACGCGTAGTCGAACTCGATGCCCTGACCGATGCGGTTGGGCCCGCTGCCGAGGATGATCACCTTCTCGCGCGGCGTCGGTGGCGCCTCGTCCTCCTCCTCGTAGGTCGAGTAGAGGTACGGGGTGTGGGCCACGAACTCGGCCGCGCAGGTGTCGACCATTTTATAGACGGGTCTGATGCCGGCTCGAGCCCGGGCGTGCCGGACCTCACCCTCCGTGGCTCCGGTCAGCTGGGCGAGGCGGACGTCGGAAAATCCCATCTGCTTGGCGCGGCGCAGGACCGCGGGATCGGTCAGGCCGGCAGCCGCGATGTCGGTCTCGTACTCCACGATCTGGCGGATGTTGTCGAGGAACCACGGGTCGATGGCGCTGAGCTCGTGGAGCTCGCGCGTGCCGAGCCCGCGACGGTAGGCCTCGCCGATGGCGAAGCAGCGGTCCGCGTTCGGGATGCGGATCTTCTGGCGCAGCTCGTCCAGGTCCGCCAGGGGCCGGTCGAGGGTGAGGCCCCAGCGGTCCTGCTCGAGGGAGCGGACCGCCTTCTGGAGCGCCTCCTTGAAGGTGCGCCCGATCGCCATGACCTCGCCCACCGACTTCATCTGGGTGGTCAGGGTCTGGTCCGCCTCCGGGAACTTCTCGAAGGCCCACCGCGGGAACTTCACCACGCAGTAGTCGATGGCGGGCTCGAACGAGGCGGGGGTCTCGCGGGTGATGTCGTTGCGCAGCTCGTCGAGCGTGTAGCCCACCGCGAGCTTGGCCGCGATCTTGGCGATGGGGAAGCCGGTGGCCTTGGACGCGAGCGCGGAGGAGCGCGACACCCGCGGGTTCATCTCGATCACCACCATGCGCCCGTCGGCGGGATTGATCCCGAACTGGATGTTGGAGCCGCCGGTCTCGACGCCGATCTCGCGGATGATCGCGAGGGAGGCGTCGCGCATGAGTTGGTACTCTTTGTCGGTCAGGGTCTGGGCCGGGGCCACCGTGATCGAGTCGCCGGTGTGCACGCCCATCGGGTCGAAGTTCTCGATCGAGCAGATGATGACCACGTTGTCCTTCAGGTCGCGCATCACCTCGAGCTCGAACTCCTTCCAGCCGATCACCGACTCCTCGACCAGCACCTGCTGGAGCGGGCTCTGCTGGAGCCCCCACTTGATCGCGGCCTCCAGCTCCTCGGGGTGGTAGGCGATGGAGCCGCCGGTGCCGCCGAGGGTGAAGGAGGGCCGGATGATCAGGGGAAACTGCATGCGGCGCTGCCGCATGCCGGCGAGCGCCTCCTCCGGGCTCGCCGCGTAGAAGCCCTTCGGCATCGCGAGCCCGAGCCGCTCCATCGCCGCGCCGAAGAGGTTGCGGTCCTCCGCGGTCTTGATCGCGGGCAGCTTGGCCCCGATCAGCTCGACCCCGTAGCGCTCCAGCGTGCCGTCCTCGGCGAGGGCGACCGCGAGGTTGAGCCCGGTCTGGCCGCCCACGGTGGGCAGCATCGCGTCGGGCCGCTCCCGCTCGATCACCTTGGCCACGAACTCGGGGGTGAGCGGCTCGACGTAGGTGCGGTCGGCCATCTCGGGGTCGGTCATGATGGTGGCCGGGTTGCTGTTCACCAGCACCACCTCGAACCCCTCTTCTCGGAGCGCCTTGCAGGCCTGGGTGCCCGAGTAGTCGAACTCGCACGCCTGGCCGATGACGATCGGCCCGGAGCCGATGAGGAGGATCTTGCGCAGGTCGGTCCGCTTGGGCACGGCCGGGACTCCTAGGCGTCGATCGACCCGTACACGATCGAGATCTCCGGCGCGGCCTCGTCCCGCCGGTAGAGGACGTCGTCGAGGCGGCCGTTGCCGATCCACAGGACCTCGCCGTTGCCCCAGAGCTTCTCGCCGAGCACGCTCATGCGCTTCTCGACGCGCTCCTTGACCGCGTGCGCCTCGAGGCTCAGATCGCTGTCGGTGGTGAAGACCGCCCAGTCTGGCTTCTGGCCCGATTCCTCGGTCTTGCGATAGGCGATGAGGTACTTGGGCATGGCTCAGGCTCCCTTCGTCATGAGGTCGACGAAACGGCGGAACAGGTAGTGCGCGTCGTGCGGACCCGGCGAGGCCTCCGGATGGTACTGCACGGAGAAGATCGGCAGCTCGCGATGCCGCATCCCCTCGGACGTGCCGTCGTTGAGGTTGACGTGGGTCTCGATCAGCCCGGCCTTCTCGACGGAGCGCGGATCGACCGCGAAGCCGTGATTCTGCGCCGTGATCTCGACCCGCCCGGTGGAGAGATCCTTCACCGGGTGATTGCCCCCGTGGTGGCCGAACTTGAGCTTGTAGGTGCTGCCCCCGAACGCGAGCCCGAGGATCTGGTTGCCCAGGCAGATGCCGAAGATCGGGGCGCGGCCGATGAGCCCGCGCACCGCCTCGACGAGGTAGAGCACCGCCTCCGGATCCCCCGGCCCGTTGGAGAGGAAGACGCCGTCGGGCTTCCGCTCCAGCACCGCGGCCGCGCCGGTGTCCGCCGGGACCACCTCGACGTCGCACCCGAGGCCGGCCATGCAGCGCAGGATGTTCTGCTTGATCCCCGAGTCGAAGGCGACCACCTTGAACCGCGTCGGCGCGGGCGCGGTGTAGCCCCGCGCCAGGTCCCACGGGCCCTCGGTCCAGCGGTGGGGCGCCTCCACGCTCACCTCGGTGACGAGATCGCGCCCGATCAGGCCGGGCCGGGCGCGGGCCCGCTCGGCGAGGCGCGCCCCGTCGGGCTCCTCGGTGGAGATGATCCCCTCCTGCGCGCCGTGATCGCGCAGGTGACGGGTCAGCGCGCGGGTGTCGATCCCCTGGATGCCCACGATCCGATGCTGGCGCAGGTAGTCGTCGAGCGGGAGCGTCGAGCGCCAGCTCGAGGGGAACGGGCACGCCTCCTTGACGATGAAGCCGTCGACCCATGGGCGGCGCGACTCGACGTCCTCCGGGTTGACGCCGTAGTTGCCGATGAGGGGATAGGTCATGCAGACCATCTGCCCGCGGTACGACGGATCGGTGAGGATCTCCTGGTAGCCGGTCATCGAGGTGTTGAACACCACCTCGCCCTGGGCCTCGCCGGTGGCCCCGAGGGCCTCACCGCGGAAGACCCGCCCGTCCGCGAGCGCGAGCAGCGCCGGGCGCGTCACGGCGTTACCTTGACGCCGCCCACCAGCGTCATCCACGGCCCGCCCCGTCCGGTGAAGCCGGCGAAGGGGGTGTTCCGGCTCCGCGACTGGAACGTGGCCGGGTCCACCGTGAAGGCCCGCTCGAGGTCGAGGATGGTGATGTCGGCGGCCGCGCCGGGCGCGAGGCTGCCGCCGGGCAGGTTCAGCAGGCGGGCCGGCGCGGTGCTGAGCCGGGTGACCAGCGTGGGCAGGTCGATCACCCCGGGGCGCACCAGGCGGTCGAGCAGCACGGCGACCGCGGTCTCGAGCCCGACGACGCCGTTGGCCGCCTCCGCGAACTCGCTCTCCTTCTCGGCGAGGGCGTGCGGGGCGTGGTCGGTGGCCACGCAGTCGATGGTGCCGTCGACCAGGGCCTCGAGGCACGCCTCCACGTCGCGCTTCGTCCGCAGCGGCGGAGCCATCTTGCAGTTGGGATCGTAGCTGCGCACCGCCTCGTCGGTGAGCACGAGGTGGTGCGGGGTGACCTCCGCGGTGACCCGGACCCCGCGCGCCTTGGCCTCGCGCACCAGCCGCACCGCGCCCGCGGTCGAGATGTGGGCGACGTGCAGGTGCGCGCCGGTCAGCTCGGCGAGGATGATGTCGCGCGCCACCATCACGTCCTCCGCCGCCCCGGGCTGGCCGGAGAGGCCGAGCTCGGTGGCGACGAGACCCTCGTTCATCGGCGCCCCGTGGGCCAGGTGGCAGTCCTCCGCGTGGCTGACGATCGGCGTGCCGAAGGGCAGGGCGTACTCCATGGCCCGGCGGTAGAGCTCCGCGTTCATCACGCACTTGCCGTCGTCGGAGAAGGCCACGCAGCCGGCCTCCGCCTGCTCGGCCATCTCGGCGAGCTGGGTACCCTCGAGATTGCGGGTGACCGCGCCGATGGGATACACGCGCACCACGCCCTCGACCTTCGCGCGGGCCAGGATGTAGTCGGTGACCGCCCGGTTGTCGTTGACCGGGAAGGTGTTGGCCATGCAGGCCACCGCGGTGAATCCGCCCGCGGCGGCGGCGCGCGTCCCGGACGCGATGGTCTCCTTGTACTCGAAGCCCGGCTCCCGGAGGTGCACGTGGATGTCGATGAAGCCCGGGCAGACCACCTTGCCGGTCGCGTCGACGATCTCGGCGCCCGCGGGCGCCTTGAGCCCGCGCCCGAGCTTGTGGATGCGCCCGTCCGCGACCCAGACGTCGGTGATCGCGTCGGTGCCCCCGGCCGGATCCACCACGCGCCCGTTCCGGATCAGGAGGCTCATGCGCCCTTGCTCCCGGCGAGCAGGTAGAGCACCGCCATGCGCACCGCGACCCCGTTGGCGACCTGGTCGAGGATCACCGAGAAGGGGCTGTCCGCCACCTCGGGGGAGAGCTCCACCCCGCGGTTCACCGGTCCGGGGTGCATGATCAGCACGTCGGGCCGGCAGGGCTTGAGCTTGGCGAGCGAGAGGCCCCATACCCGGGAGTACTCGCGGATCGACGGGATGAAGCCCCCCTCCATCCGCTCGTGCTGCAGCCGCAGCATCATGATCACGTCGGCGCTCGCGATCGCCTCCTCGAGGCGATGGCTCACCTTCACGCCCAGCTCCTGGCACTGGGGCGGGATCAAGGTGGGCGGGCCCGCCACCGTGACCGTGATGCCCATCTTGCGCATCCCGAAGATGTTCGAGCGGGCCACCCGGCTGTGGGTGACGTCGCCCACGATCGTGACGTTGAGCCCCTCGAGATGGCCTTTCTTCTCTCGGATCGTCATGAGGTCGAGGAGGGCCTGGGTCGGATGCTCGTGGGACCCGTCGCCCGCGTTGACCACCCCGCAGCGCAGGTGGCGGGCCAGCAGCGCGGGGGCGCCGGAGGCCTTGTGGCGCACCACCACCACGTCGGGGCTCATGGCCTCGATGTTCCGCGCGGTGTCGAGCAGGCTCTCGCCCTTGTCCGCGCTCGACCCGGAGGCCGAGAAGTTGATGACGTCGGCGGAGAGCCACTTGCCCGCGATCTCGAACGAGGTGCGGGTCCGCGTCGAGGACTCGTAGAACAGGTTCACGACCGTCTTGCCCCGCAGGGTCGGGACCTTCTTGATCTCGCGCGCCGCGATCTCCTTCATGGAGATCGCGGTGTCGAGGACGTCGGTGATCTCCGACGGCTCCAGGTCCTGCATGCCCAGCAGATCCTTGCGCTTCCAGCCCATGGGCTCACTCCTCCTGGATGACGACGCGGTCCACGCCGTCGTGCTCGCGGAGCAGCACGGCCACCGTCTCCCGGCGGCTCGTGGGCAGATTCTTGCCGATGTAGTCGGGGCGGATCGGCAGCTCGCGGTGGCCGCGGTCCACCAGCACCGCGAGGCGGATGATGTGCGGCCGCCCCAGGTCCATGAGCGCGTCCATCGCGGCGCGAATCGTCCGCCCGGTGAAGAGCACGTCGTCGACCAGGACCACCGTGCGCCCCTTGATCGGGAAGCCGATCTCGGTGGTGCGGACGATGGGCTGCTCGGCCTTGAGCCCCAGGTCGTCGCGGTAGAGCGTGATGTCGAGCGCGCCCACCGACGGCTTGGTGCCCTCGATGGCCGCGATCTTGGCCGCGATGCGCTCGGCCAGGGTGACCCCGCGGGTCTTGATGCCGACCAGGGCCACGTCCTCGCCCCCTCCGGCCTGCTCGACGATCTCGTGGGCGATGCGGGTGAGGGCCCGGTCGAGCCCGGTCTCGTCGAGGACCTGGGCCTTCTCGCGCGCGCTCACGGGGCCCCCGGGCAAAAAAATTGCCCCGGACGGGGCGGGGGGCCAAACCTGATCTTCGCGTGCCGCATCGTGCGCTCCTTGCCGGCCTCGCAGGGCCTGCTTAAAGGAGTGATTCGTGATGTGCCCGTACTCTACGACGTGGGCCGCGCGCTGTCAAGGCGGAGGGCCGCTCCGCGACGACGATGAGCCGACCGGTCGCGCCCGGACGATAGCGCCGCCCGTCGTAGCCCGAGTACGCGCGGCGCAGCCGGAGCCCCGCGCGCCGGAGCATGCGCCGCCACTCGGCGAGCGTGAACTCCTGGAAGCGCAGGCTCCGCTGCCGGATCCAGCGCGGCCCGGTGGCGATGACGAGCTGGGTGCTCTCGGTGATCCGGGTGCGACGGTCGAACTGGCGATCTTCCAGGATGAGGCGCTTCGCGCCCGCGCGGTACCACGGCCGGCGCGGCAGCGTCGCGTCGTAGGCCGGGTCCCGGTGATCGACCAGCAGCGCGCCGCCGGGTCGCAGCGCGCGCGCCATCCGTCGCAGCACCGCCTGGTTCTGGGCGGGCGTGAAGTAGCCGAAGCTGGTGTAGAGGTTGATCACCGCATCGAACTCGTCCCGGAAGGCGATCCGCCGCATGTCGCGCCGCACGAAGGCGAGTCGCGGCCCCGGCGCGAACCGGCGGCGCGCCTCCGCGATCATCGCGGGGGAGAGGTCCACGCCCACCACCCGGAAGCCGCGCCGGGCCAGGGCGGCGGCGTGGCGGCCGTAGCCGCAGGGGACGTCGAGGATCCGCGCGCCGGGGGCCGGGCGCAGCGCGCGCAGGAGGAAATCCACCTCGCGGCGGGTCTGGGCGGCGGGCTTCTCCTCGCGGAGCTGGGCGACGTAGGCCGCGTCGAAGAAGCTCGTGAACCACTCGTTCCTCACCACGCGCCTGCGGCGCTTCATCGCGGCGAGCCCCGGCCCATCGCGGCGTAGTATACTCCGCCCTGGCCATGAGCCGGCTTCACGACGCATCGCGCACCGCCGCTCCGACCGTCGCCGTGACCGTCATCCTGTCCGCCGCCCTCCGGCGCCGGCGACCGGGGGCCGGGGACGGCCCCCAGCGGCACGTGCTCGCGGCCGGCGCGACCGTGGCCGACCTGCTCGCGGCCCTCGGGATCGACGGCTCGACCGACCTGACCGCGGCAGTGGACGGCGAGCTCGCCGAGCGCGACACTCCCCTGAGGGACGGAGCCGAGGTGATGCTCCTGGCGGCCATGGAAGGGGGAGCCGCAGCCAAAGGCAAGGCGACCATGAGAGAGGCTTTTTAAAGGTATTTAGCAGTAAACCAAGGAGTGCAAAGCAGTTAAACCAACGAGTGCAAGGCAGGAAGCAGGCGCGGTAGAAGAGCGGCAGCAGACGGAAGCCCCAAACCCATCACTCTCACCGAAGCGAGGACGACATGGCTCAGCTGACGATTCCCCTCGACGCGAAGCGCTTTGCCACCGGGCTGACCTGGAAGGACTACATGGCCCAGATGGGTGACACCCGGGCCCGCACCGAGCAGAACTACGCCAACTCCAAGCTCACCGACGAGGAGCAGAAGTTCTTCGCCGGCGTGACCGGCGTCAAGTTCGTCATGATGCTCGCCGAGAACTGGTGCGGCGACGTGCACCGCAACTCGCCCCTGATCGCCCACATCGTCGAGGCGATGCCCGGCGCCGAGCTGCGCGTGTTCTTCCGCGACCAGGTCCCGGACCTGCGCGACACCTTCCTCAACAACGGCTACCAGTCCATCCCGGTGGTGGTGTTCTTCGACAAGGACTGGAACGAGATCGGCCGCTGGATGGAGCGCGCGCACGGCGCGACCGGCGCGGCCACCGGAATCCGGGCCCGCACGCTGGGCGCGGTGCCCCAGGGCGCGTCCAAGGAGCAGCAGGACGCGGCGATGAACGAGTTCCGCAAGCAGGTCCAGGCCGAGTACGACAAGCCGGGTGGGGCGCTCTGGCGCGCCGCCGCCGCCGAGGTGAAGCTCCTGCTCGAAGCCCGCGCCAAGAAGTAGCGGGCGGATCCATGCGTCCACGGAGGCCTCGATGACGGTCAAGCTCGGCATGTTCACCATGCCGTTCCACCACCCGGATCGCGACTACGCCGCCATCCTCGAGGAGGACCAGGAGGCCATCGTCCTGGCCGACCGGCTCGGCTTCACCGAGGCCTTCGTGGGCGAGCATTTCTCGTCCTGGAGCGAGCGCATCACCTCGCCCCTCATCTTCTTCGCCACCCTGATCCCGCGCACCACCCAGATCCGCTTCGGGACCGGGGTCATCAACCTGCCCCAGCTGCATCCGGCCACCGTGGCCGCCCACGCGGCCATGTTCGACCAGCTCTGCCGCGGCCGCTTCATCATGGGCATCGGCCCGGGCGGCCTGGTCAGCGACCTCGAGATGTTCGACGTGGGCCAGGCCGAGCTGCGCCCGCAGATGGTCATCGAGTCCATCGAGACGGTGCTCAAGCTGTGGAGCCAGGACCCGCCCTACGAGATCGACGGGCGCTTCTGGAAGATCTCGCTCACCAACGGCATCTGGCCCGAGTTCAAGGTGGGCTACGTGCCACGGCCGTACCAGCGGCCGCACCCGCCCATCGCGCTGTCGCTGCTCACCCCCAACTCCAACAGCGCGGCCACCGCGGGGGAGCGCGGCTGGATCCCGATCTCCGGCCAGTTCTTCCACCGCCGCTACCTGAAGGGACACTGGGAGAAGTACGTCGAGGGCTGCGAGCGGGCCGGCCGCCGGCCGGACCCGAGCATCTGGCGCGTCTCGCGCAGCGTGCTCGTGACCGAGAGCGACGCGGAGGCGGAGGAGTACCTCGCGGACCCGGGCAACGGGCTCTCGTTCTACTACCACTTCTTCCACCACAGCTTCTCCAAGGGCCGCAAGGCCCTCTTCATGCTGAAGCCAGATCTATTGATCCCCGACGAGGACGTGACCGAGGACATGATCAAGCGCGCCCTCGTCATCGCGGGCAGCCCCCGCCGCGTGCTCGAGCAGCTGGTGGCCCTCCGCGAGGAGACCGGCCACTTCGGCACCCTGCTCATGGGCGGGCACGACTGGGACCGCCCGGCGCTCTGGCGGCGCTCGATGGAGCTGCTCGCGACCGAGGTGATGCCGAAGTTCTCGCAGCACGCGACCACGCCCCGGACGTGAAGGTCGCCACCTGGCGGGGGGGACTCCGTTTCACTATAGATGAAGCGCCGGACCCGGTCGCCGGTCCGGGCCAGGTGGTGGTGGGCGTGACCGCGGCCGGCATCTGCGGCACCGACGTGCACGCCACCCAGGGCCTCTTCCCGTGGACGCCGCCGATGGTGATGGGCCACGAGTACTCGGGCGTGGTGCGGGAGGTCGGCCGCGGCGTCAGCCGGCGACTCGTCGGCCGGGCCGTCGCCTGCGAGCCCTCCTACGGATGCGGAGCGTGCCTACCCTGCGAGCAGGGCCGGACCAGCCAGTGCGCGAAGGCCACCCGCGTGGGCGGCTTCGCGGAGCGGGCCATGCTTCCCGCCCACTGCGTGCATCCGCTGCCGAAAGGGCTCGATGCGGTCACCGCCGCGCTCGCCGAGCCGGCCTCGTGCTGCCTCTCCGGGCTCGAGATGTTCACGATGCCGCGCGGCGCCACCGTGGTGGTGATGGGCGGCGGCATCATGGGGCTCCTCACCATGGTGCTGGCCCGCCGCCGGGGTGCCGCGCGCCTGATCCTCTCCGATCCGCTCGAGGAGCGGCGGGCACTCGCCCGGAAGCTCGGCGCGCGCGTGGTCGTCGATCCCACCCGTGAGAGCCTGCCCGAGCGCGTGATGGCGCTCACCGGCGGCCGCGGCGCGGAGGTCGTGTGCGAGGCGGTGGGCAAGCCCGAGCTGGTCGCGGAGGCGTTCGCGATGGTGAGGCCCACCGGCGTGCTGCAGCTGGTCGGGGTGAACCCCAAGGGCAGCCGGATGCCCATCGACCTCTTCGACGCGCACTTCCGGGAGATCCGCATCCACGGCGCCTATGGCCGCGGCACCGCCTTCCGCCGGGCGCTGGCGCTGCTGCCGAAGCTCGGGGTGAAGCCTCTGGTCGGCGCGAAGTTCCCGCTCGCGCGCATCGAGGAGGCCTTCGCCCACGCCTCGGCCGGCCGCGGGGCGAAGACGGTGATCGTCCCCGGCGCCGCGTAGCGGCCCGACCCGGCTCGTCCGTCCGAGCGAAGAGCGGTGCCGGAACGTCCCTCGCGCATCACGGCGCTCGACGCGCTCCGCGGGGTGGGCGTGCTCGGCATCCTCCCGGTGCACATGCAGTCGTTCGCCATGGTCGTGGCGGCCCGGGTGAACCCGTCCGTCTCCGGCGACCTGCACGGGCCGAACGGATGGGTCTGGCTCGCGACCGCGGTCCTGGCCGACGGCAAGTTCCTCTCGATCTTCGCCATGCTGTTCGGGGCCGGCCTCCTGCTGCTCTCCGGACGCGGGGCCGTCGAGGCCGAGCGCCTGCACCGGTGGCGCATGGCCCTGCTCCTCGGCATCGGGCTGCTGCACGCCTACCTCCTGTGGTACGGGGACATGCTCGTCACGTTCGCCCTGTGCGGCGTGGTGGTGTTCGAGCTTCGCGCGCTCCCCCCCCGCGGGCTGCTCGCCCGCGGCGGGCTGGCGCTGGCGTGCGCGTCGCTGATCGCGCTGGGCGTCGGCCTGTCGCTGCCGTGGTGGTCCGCGGACACGAAGGCGCGGTTCGTCCAGGTCTGGGCCCCCTCGCGGGAGATGGTCGACCGCGAGATCGCGGCGTACCGGGGCGGCTGGCGCGGGCAGCAAGCGTATCGGGCCCCCGAGGCCTTCCAGATCGAGACGTCGCAGCTCCTGCTGCGCGGCTTCTGGCAGACCAGCGGCCTGATGCTGGTGGGAATGGGCCTGTTCAAGCTGGGCGTGCTGAGCGGCACCCGGTCGGCGCGCATCTACCTGGCGATGACCGGGCTCGGGTTCGGGCTGGGCCTGCCGATCGCGTGGTACGGCGCGGAGCGCGCCCGGGCGCTCGACTGGGATCTCGCCGACTTCATGCTCGCGGGCACCCAGCTCTCGTACTGGAGCGACCTCGCGGTGGGCCTGGGCTGGATCGGGCTCGTGATGCTCCTGTGCCGCGCCGGCTGGCAAGCGCGCGCCGTCGCCGCGGTCGGCCGCACCGCGCTCAGCAACTACCTCCTCCAGACGATCCTCTGCACCACGATCTTCTACGGGCACGGCCTCGGGCTCTTCGCGCGCGTGGACCGCGTGGGCCAGCTGCTGATCGTGCTCGGAATCTGGATCGTCCAGCTCGCGTGGTCGAGGTGGTGGACGCGGCGGTTCGCGGTCGGCCCGGTCGAGTGGGCGTGGCGCCGCGCGGCCCGCGCCGCCGCCCGTTGACCCGGCCCGTGCCGCGCCGTATGGTAACTTGGTGAATTGTCCGCGCTGCAACACCGAGAACCGTCAGGAGCGTCGCTTCTGCGGTGAATGCGGATTCTCCTTCGTGTCGCGGTGCCCGGCCTGCGGGTTCTCGAACGAGGCCTCGGAGCGGTTCTGCGGGGGCTGCGGCACCGCGCTGACGCTCCCGCCGCCGGGCGGGCCGCGCTTCGGCCCGCCGCAGTCCTACACCCCGAAGCACCTCGCCGAGCGCATCCTCGACTCGAAGGCGGCGCTCGAGGGCGAGCGGAAGCTCGTGACCGTGCTGTTCGCCGATCTCCAGAGCTCGATGGAGCTCCTCGTCGATCGCGACCCGGAGGAGGCTCGCCGCGTCCTCGATCCGGTGCTGCAGCTCATGATGGAGGCGGTCCATCGCTACGAGGGCACCGTCAACCAGGTCATGGGCGACGGCATCATGGCCCTCTTCGGCGCGCCGCTCGCCCACGAGGATCACGCCACGCGCGGCTGCTACGCGGCGCTGCGGATGCAGGAGTCCATCAAGCGCTACGCCGAGGAGGTCCGGCACTCCCTGGGCGTGGCGGTGAGGATCCGGGTCGGCCTGAACTCCGGCGAGGTGATCGTCCGGACGATCCGCAGCGACCTGCGCATGGACTACACCGCGGTGGGCCAGACCACCCATCTCGCGTCGCGGATGGAGCAGCTCGCGGATCCGGGCCGCATCCTCCTCACGACCGGCACGCGGGCGCTGGCGGAGGGATTCATCCAGGTGCGGCCGCTCGGTCCCACTCCGGTGAAGGGCCTCGCCGGGCCGGTGGAGGTCTACGAGCTGACCGGCGCCGGCCTCGCGCGGTCCCGGCTCCGGGCCTCGGCGACGCGGGGCCTCACCCGGTTCGTGGGGCGCACCGCGGAGATGACCCGTCTGATCGACGCGATGCAGCGGGCGCAGGCCGGGCGCGGGCAGCTCGTCGCGGTCATCGGAGAGGCCGGGGTGGGAAAGTCGCGCCTCTGCTACGAGTTCACCCACTCGCCGGCCGCGCGGCAGTGGGTCGTGCTCGAGACCGGCTCCGTGTCGTACGGCAAGGGGACGAGCTACTCGCCGGTGGTCGACCTGCTCAAGCAGTACTTCCGGATCGAGAGCCGGGACGACCATCCCCGGATCCGGGAGAAGGTCACCGAGAAGCTGGTGTCGCTGGAGCCGGGGCTCGCGCGCTACCACGCCGCGCTGCTCTGGCTGCTCGACGTGCCGAGCGACGATCCCCACTGGCCGGACGTGGACCCGTCGCAGCGCCGGCGACGCGCGCTCGACGGGGTGAAGGTGCTGCTCCTGCGGGAGAGCGCGCGCCAGCCGGTCGTGCTGCTGTGCGAGGACCTGCACTGGGTCGACCCGGAGACCGAGACGTTCCTGGACGAGCTGGTGGCGAGCCTTCCGACCGCGCGGCTGCTGCTGCTGGTCACGTACCGGCCCGAGTATCAGCACGGCTGGCCGAACATGTCCCACTGCACCCAGTTCCGCATGGAGGTGCTGCCCCGGGAGACGACCGACGAGCTCCTCGAGACCCTCCTGGGGTCGGATCCGGGCCTCCAGCCGCTGAAGCGGCTCCTGGTTCAGCTGACGGACCGGAACCCCTTCTTCCTCGAGGAGACGGTGCGCACCCTGAGCGAGACCGGGATCCTCGCAGGCGGCCCGGGCGCCTACCGGCACGCGCGGAGGATCGACGCGCTCCAGATCCCGCCCACCGTCCAGGCGGTCCTCTCGGCCCGCATCGATCGGCTGCCGGACGGCGCGAAGCGCCTGCTCCAGTCCGCCGCGGTGGCGGGCATGGACGTCCCCCTGGTCCTCCTCCAGGAGATCGCGGACGAGGGCGACGGGGACGTGACCGCGAACCTCGCGGCGCTCCAGGCCGGCGAGTTCCTCTACGAGTCGCGGCTCTTCCCCGACTTCGAGTACACCTTTCGCCACGTGCTCACGCACGACGTCGCCTACGGGAGCCTCTCCCAGGCCCGACGGCGCGCCCTGCACGCCCGCATCGCCTCGGCCATCGAGCGGCTGCAGCCGAAGCGCGTGGTCGACGACGTGGACCGCCTCGCTCAGCACACCTTCCGGGGCGAGCTCTGGGACCGCGCGGTCCGCTACTCGCGGCAGGCGGGCGCCCGGGCGCAGCAGCGCTCGGCGCATCGAGAGGCGGCGGCGTGGCTCGAGCAGGCGCTGACCGCGCTCGCCCACCTGCCCACGGACGCGGTCACCCTCGGGCAGGCGATCGATCTCCGCCTCGAGCTGCGGGGCTCGCTGTACTCGATCGGGGAGCTCGAGCGGATGCACGGGCACCTCCGCGAGGCCGAGGGGCTGGCCGAGCGGCTGGGCGACGCGCGCCGCCGGGGGTGGGTGTCCATGCACCTCGGCGAGTACAGCCGTCAGACCGGCCACTTCCGGGAGGCGTCCGCGCTGATCCAGCGCGCCCGTGAGATCGCGGGGACGATCGACGATCTCCCCCTCCGGCTCGCCGCCGACCAGTACCTCGGCATGGCCTTCCACGGCCTCGGCGACTACCGTCGCGCGGCCGAGCACGAGCGCCGGGCGGCGGCGTTCCCGCGGGACGAGGCCGCGTCGGGCGGCTTCGGCCCCACCCAGACCGGCTCGCCGGCGGGATTCCGGGCCGTCTCGCTGGGCTGGCTCGCCCGCTGCCTCGCCGAGATCGGGGAATTCGACGAGGGGATCGAGCGCGGGCGCGAGGCGATCCGCCTCGCCGAGGAGATCGACCGCGCGTACACGCTCGTCTCCGCCTGCTGGGGCCTCGGCTACCTCTACGGGGTCAGGGGAGACCTCGAGCCCGCGACCCTGCTCCTCGATCGCGCGCTCACCTCGGCCCGCGGCGCCGGGCTGACGCGTCTCCTCCCGCAGGTGATGCGGGCCCTCGGGTCGGCGTACGCGCTGATGGGCCGGGTGGCCGACGGCACCGCGCTCCTGGAAGAGGCCATCGCCCTCTCGGAATCGATCCACCTGCGGGTGGCGGAGTCGAGCTCACTCGTCCTGCTCGGCGAGGTCCACCTGCTGGCCGGGCGCATCGACGACGCGGAGACCTCGGCCAACCGGGCGCTGGCGATGGCGCGCGGGCGCGGCCAGCGTGGTGACGAGGCCTCCGCGCTCCATCTGCTGGGCGACGTCGCCGCGCACCGCGACCCCGCCGACGCCGAGGGAGCGGAGCGACATCTCCGCGCCGCCGCCGCGCTCGCCGAGGAGCTGTCGATGCGGCCGCTCGTGGGCCGCTGCCGGCTCACGCTCGGGAGCTTCTATCGGCGCGTCGGCGACCAGGAGCGGGCCGAGCCCGAGCTCCGGGCCGCGGCCGCGCTGTTCCGGCAGATGGGAATGCGGTTCTGGCTCGCCCGCGCGGCCGGCGACGGGATCGGCCTGGATGCGCCCGCGCCCTCCGGGAGGGGGGACGCGGACCCCGCGTCCTAGAGCGCTAGGGCCTCCGGCGGCTCCACAGGAGGTAGATGATCACGATCACCAGGATGATGATGATGATGTTACACGCCACCGGAGGGAGGGCGAACGCGCCGCCCGCGTAGGCGGGGCCGGGCATGACGAGGGCGAGCAGGGCCAGCAAGGCCGCGATGATCGTGCCGATCCGCATGGGAGACTCCTTCCGAGCTGGTTTCGAGGGTGAGCCGAGCCGGGCAGCATGATACGCCACGCCATCACCGTCCGACAAGATGGCGTCCGGGGGACCGCTACGTCGCGGCGCGCCAGGGCTCGGACACGGACCGGGTGTGCTCGACCGCGAGACGGCCCGCCTTCACGACGAGGCGGCATGGACACAGCCCGCCGACGACCGTCTCGACGCGCTCGGTCTCCCACACCACCAGGTCCGCCCGGGAGCCGACCACGACGCCGTAGTCCTGGATTCCCAGGATCCGCGCCGGGTGCGCGGTCAGCATGCCGAGCACGTCCGACAGCTCGGGACCGGTCCCCATGTGGGCGCCGACGCTCAGGAGGAAGCCCATCAACGGCAGACCGGCGGTGCCGACCGGCGTGAACGCGTTCCGCACGTTGTTGGTCGCGGCGGCCACCGTGACTCCGGCCGCCAGCAGCCGCTTCACCGGTGCCAGCCCCCGGCGCGGCGACCGCACGTCCTTGCGCCCCATCAGATAGAGATCCGTCGCGGGCAGGACGATGACCGCGACGCCGGCCTCCGCGAGCGTGCGGGCCAGCGCGTCCTGCTCGTCCGGGGGCAGCGCGGCCATCTCGCTCACGTGGCCGAGCGCCACCCGGCCCTGCCAGCCGCGCCGCGCCGTCTGCTCCGCGATGTAGCGGGCGTGCAGGTGCTGGGGCTCGTCGAAGAAGTCGGCGTGGAAGTCCGCGTCCACGCCGAACTCGGCGGCGAGGTCGAACACGATGTCGATGTGGCGGCGCGGATCCGGGTCGACGTACGGGACGCCCCCCACCAGGTCGGCGCCCGCGCGCAGGGCCTCGCGGAGCAGCGACTCGGTGCCCGGCGACTTGAGAATGCCCTCCTGGGCGAAGGCGCAGAGCTGCAGGTCGATCGCGGGGGCGTACTCGCGCTTGAGCGTCGACAGCGCCTCGAAGCTCATGAGCCCGATGATGGGATCGACCTCGGCGTGGCCGCGCATGGCGGTCGTGCCCTGCCGCACCGCCATGTCGAGCACGCGGCGGGCCCGCGCCAGGATGTCGTCGCGCGTGAAGCGGCGCTTCGCCTCCGCGGTCACCCGCAGGGCCTCCGCCAGCGAGCCCTCGCGGCTCGGCGCGCGGTCGCTGAGCAGCGCCTTGTCGAGATGGATGTGGGCGTCGACCAGCCCCGGTGTCACCGCTCGGCCCTCGCAGGCGATCTCGTGCGCGGCCGGGGATCCGGCAAGAGACCCCATCGCCACGATGCGTCCCTCGGCACAGCCGATGTCGGCGACGCGCCCGTCCGGCAGCCGGCACCCGCGGAGCAGGAGATCGAGCGGCGTGGTCACCGCGGCGCCCCGAGGGTCTCGGCCAGCGCGGCCAGGGCCTGCTCGAAGCAGGCCAGCGGCGCGCGCACCGTGCCCGCCCCGATCTGACCCACGCCGGGGCGCCGGCCCGCGATGCCGGTGTTGATCAGCGGGGTGATGCCGGTCTCCACCACGCGGCGGACGTCGATGCCGATCGGCGCCCCGCGGTCGTCCAGGGTGGGGATGCGGAAATGCGGGTGCTCGCCGACCGCGATCTCGGCCATCTCCTCGGTGAGCGCGATCGCCTCGCGCAGGCCGCCCGCGCCCACGAAGCCCGCCACCGCGGGGGCGGCGGCCATCGCGAAGCCGCCGAGCCCGATGGTCTCCACGATCGCGCTGTCGCCGATGTCGGGGTTGGCGTCCTCCGGCCCGAACCCCGCGAAGTAGAGTCCGCTCGGCGTGTTGACCGGCGCGGTGAGCCAGCGCTCGCCGAGTCCGGCCACCCGGATGCCGAAGTCGGTGCCGTTGCGCGCCATGGTCACCACCAGGGTGGAGCCGGCGTGTCCGACGCAGGGGTCGGTGATGGCCTTGCCCGCGGCCATCGCCAGGTTGAGGAAGAACTGATCGTTGCCGCTGATGAACTCGGCGAGCCGCGCGATCACGTCCGCGTCCGCGGTGGCGCGGGCGATGGCGGGCATCAGCCGGCGGGTGAGGAGCGCGGAGGCTCCGATGTTGCGCTGGTGCATCTCGTCGCCCATGCGGAGGGCCTGGCTCATCAGGGCCCGCAGGTCCACGGGGCCGCCCGCCCGCAGGGCCGCACCCAGCACCGGGCCCGCCTCGGTGGCGAGCCACTCGAGGCGGTGGATCACGCGCTCGTCGTTGGCGCCGAAGCGGAGCACCGCGCCGAGCCCCTCGTTGATGGTCGCGAACGCGCGGTTGCCCGCGGCGAGGTTCTCCACCACGAAGACCGGCATCGAGGCGGTGATCAGCCCCGTCATCGGGCCGACCGCACCGCGGCTGTGGCAGGGGGCCAGGGTGACCAGGCCGCGCTCGACGAGGGCGCGGGCCGCCCGGTCGTCGGGCGCCCAGCCCTCGTAGCGGATCGCGCACAGCACCGCGGCCTGCATGGTGGGGCACGCGCGGGCCCAGGCCAGCGGCGGCCCCGCATGGAGCACCACGTGCTCCTCGAGGCCCATGGCCTCCCGGGCGGGGCGGCAGTCGACGAGCACCGGGTGGGCGGCGGTGAGCATGGCCAGCACCGCCTCGTTCGCGGCCCGGATGGCCGGGGCGACCCTCGCGTCGTCGA
>DATJIR010000287.1:0-8503 GCA_035493135.1 Verrucomicrobiia bacterium | reverse complement strand
GGCGTCGTCCGCCCGCCCTACCACTTCACGTAAGCCGCCGGCCATCTCCAGCAACCGCGACATCGCGAGCGCCCGGCACTACCACGAGCGCACCGCGCACTCGCCGGAGTCGGTGCGCGGCAGCGGTCACGTGCTCGACTGGGAGACCAAGCCGCGTCCGTTCAAGATCTACCCGGCGCTCGAGGCGCGGCGGCTCCCCACCGCGCTGCCCGCGCTCGCGATGGACACCTTCGCCGCGATCGGCCCGGGCGCGCCGCCGGCCCACGCGGCGCCGCTCGACCTCGACCGGCTCGCGGCGCTGCTCTTCTACTCCGCCGGGGTCACCCGCGTGAAGACCTACCCGGGAGGCGGCCAGGTGCACTTTCGCGCCGCCCCCTCCACCGGCGCGCTCTACCAGACCGAGGTCTACGTGGTGGCCGGCGCAGTGGACGGGCTCGCCCCGGGGATCTATCACTTCAACCCGGGCGACTTCAGCCTGCGATGCCTCCGCACCGGGGACTGGCGCGGGGCCCTGGCCCTCGCCGCGGCCGACGACGCGGTGGCCGGTCAGCCCGCGTCCCTGATCCTCTCCGCGATCTACTGGCGCAACACCTGGAAGTACCAGGCGCGCGGCTACCGGCATCTCTTCTGGGACGCGGGCACCATGCTGAGCCAGGTCCTGGCCGCGGCGCGCGCCCTCGACCTGCCGGCCCGCCTGCTCGGCGGGTTCGTCGACGCCCAGGTCAACGGCCTGCTCGGGCTCGACGCGGGCCGGGAAGGCGCGCTGGTCATCGCGCCGCTTGGGGCCGACGGGCCGTCCGCTCCCGCGTCTCCGATCGTCACCCCGCTCGACCTCGAGGTGATCCCCCTCTCGCCGCGCGAGGTCGACTACCCGCTCCTGCGTCAGGCCTACCACGACTCCTCCCTCGACTCCGAGCCGGAGGTCTCTGACTGGCGCGAGGCCGGGGGTCAGGTCTTACGTTCCGACCATGTCGTAATGCAAGACCTGACCCCGAGCCGGGCGCTGGGGGAGACCATCGGTCGGCGCGGGTCCACGCGGGAGTTCTCGGGGGCGGCGATACCGGACACCGCGCTGGCCGCCGCGCTCGCGCACGCGACGACCGGGATCCCGATGGACGTGCCGGATGGCCTGGTCGATCTCTACGTCAACGTCCACGCGGTGACCGGCCTGGAGCCGGGCAGCTACGCGTACGACCGCGGCGCGCACGCGCTCTCGCGGCTGCGCGCCGCAGACGTGCGGCAGGCCTCCGCGTTCCTCTGCCTCGAGCAGGCCCTGGGCGGGACGTCGAGCGCGACCGTGTTCTTCATGGGCGATCTCTCGCGTGTGCTCGGGGGCTGGGGCAACCGGGGGTACCGCCTGGCGAACCTCGAGGCGGGCCTGATCGGCGGGCGGCTCTACCTGGGCGCCTACGCCCAGGGCTTCGGGGCGAGCGGGCTCACGTTCTACGATCGGGCGGTGGTGGAGTTCTTCTCGCCGCACGCCGTCGGTCGGGAGGCCCTGTTCGTCACCGCGCTCGGCCGCTCGCGCCCGCGGCCGGCCACACCGCGCTAGGCGCCGCAGTCGGGCCTCCCCGGCGCGGGCCGCCTCGTACGTCGGTTCACAAGCGGGCGGCTCGTTGCAAGGCATCGCACGGTTCTGATACCGTGGTCGGGTCACCCTGACCTATTGGAGCCTCCCTCAAGGAGCTTGCGATGAAGAAGTACTACCTGATGGCGCCGGGCCCGACCCCCGTGCCCTCGAATGTCCTGCTGGCCATGGCCCAGCCGATGATCCACCACCGGACGCCGGAGTACGAGGCGCTCTTCATCGAGGTCCGGGCGGGGCTCAAGCGGCTCTTCCAGACGAGCCAGGACGTGATCCCGTTCACGTCCTCCGGCACCGGAGCGATGGAGGCGGCGGTGGTCAACACCCTGTCGGCCGGCGACACGGTCCTGGTGCTGCGCGCGGGCAAGTTCGGCGAGCGCTGGGAGGAGATCTGCCGCACCCACGGGGTGACCGTGATCCCGCTCGAGGCGCCTTTCGGCCAGACCGTCCCCGCCGAGACCTTCGCGCGGGCGCTGCGCGAGCATCCCGAGACGAAGGCGGTGCTGATGCAGCACAGCGAGTCGTCCACCGGCGTGCTCCACGACGTGAAGGGCATCGCCGCGGTCACCCGCTCCACCGGCGCGATCCTGGTGGTCGACGCGGTGTCGAGCCTCGGCATCGCCGACCTGCGCATGGACGAGTGGGGCCTGGACCTCGTGGTGTCGGGGTCCCAGAAGGGGCTGATGCTGCCTCCCGGCCTCTCCTTCTGCGCGCTCTCCGAGAAGGCGTGGGGCCACGTGAAGGCCTCGCGGCTGCCCAAGTACTACTTCGACATCGCCACCGAGCGGAAATTCGTCGCCCGCAACGAATGCCGCTTCACCCCCGCCGTCTCCATCTTCGTGGGACTGCGCGAGGTCATCAAGATGCTCGAGGCCGAGGGGCTCCCGGCGGTGTTCCGCCGCCACGAGCGCCTCGCCCGGGCGACCCGCTCGGGCTGCGAGGCCCTGGGCCTCGAGCTGTTCGCCAAGACCCAGCCGAGCCCCGCGCTCACCGCGGTGGTGGCGCCGCGCGGCCTCGACAGCGAGGCGGTGCTCTCGACCTACTCCACCTCGCACAACATCACGATCGCGGGCGGGCAGGGCGAGATGAAGGGCAAGGTCTTCCGGCTCGGCCACATGGGCTACGTGGCCGACTTCGACGTGATCACCGCCCTGGCCGCGCTCGAGCAGGTCCTGCACGAGCTGGGGCAGCCGGTCGACCTCGGCGCCGGTGTCCGCGCGGCCCAGAAGGTGTTCGTCGAGCGCTGACCGCCATGCGCATCCTGCTGCTGCGTCACGCGGAGACCGACTGGAACCGGGAGCGACGCTTCCAGGGCTGGCGGGACGTTCCGCTGTCGACCACGGGCCGGGAGCAGGCGGAGGCGGCCGCGCGCCTGCTGGCGGCCACCCGGATCGACGCGGTCTGGTCGAGCCCGCTCGCGCGTGCCCGGGACACCGCGGCCATCATCGCGACCCCGCACCGGCTCGCGGTCCAGGAGTCGGAGGCCTTCCGCGAGATGGCCTTCGGCGAGTGGGAGGGTCTCACGCGCGACGAGGTGCGCGAGCGCTTCCCCGACGCCTACCGGGCCTGGGCCGAGACCCCGCACGAGGCGGCCTGGCCGGGAGCCGAGACCCTCGCCGCGGTGCGGACGCGGGCGCTGGCGGGCCTCGAGGCCCTGCGGGCCGCGCACACCGGGCAGACCATCTGCCTCGTCTCGCACGGGATCACCGGTCGGCTCCTGATCCTCGAGGCCCTCGGGCTCGGGCCGGACCGGCTCTGGTCATTCCAGCTCTCGTCCACCGGGATCTCGGAACTCGAGTTCCGGGACGACTGGACGACGCTGCACCGCATGAACTCGCTGATCCACCTGGCCGACGACGCCGTCGCCTGAGGGGCCCGCCGTGAGCCTGCCCCGCAAGAGCCAGCCGACCCAGCTGCCCAAGGGCGCCAAGATCTACCTGCCCGACGAGGCCGCGCGCAAGCGCGCGGTCGAGGAGCGGCTGTTCGAGGTCTTTCGGCGCTGGGGCTACCGGGAGGTGGTGACGAGCGCGTACGAGTACTTCGACGTCCTCTCCCACGGGACCGACCACGAGCTGCAGGAGCGGATGTTCAAGATGGTGGATCGCGAGAGCGGCCGGCTCCTGGCCCTGCGCGCCGACGTGACCCCGCAGATCGCGCGCATCGTGGCCACCCGCATGCGCGAGGAGCCCAAGCCCCTGCGGCTGCACTACGTCACCAACGTGTTCCGCTACGACGAGCCGCACGTGGGCCGCTACCGCGAGTTCTACCAGGCGGGGGTAGAGCTGATCGGGCTGCCGAATCCCGAGGGCGACGCCGAGATGATCGCGATGACGGTCGAGGGCCTGCGCGCGCTCGGGCTCGAGCGGTTCCAGATCGACGTGGGCCAGGCCGACTTCTTCCGCGGGATCCTGGAGGACCTGGCCGTCGAGCCGGGCGCGGCCCGGGAGCTCCGCGACGCCCTGGGACGCAAGGACCTCTCGGCCCTCGAGCGCCTGGTGGGCGACCTGGCCGCTCCCGCCGCGGTGACCGAGCTCCTCCTGGCCCTGCCCACCCTCTACGGCCGCGGCGACGTGCTGGAGCGCGCCGAGCGGCTGGTGAAGAGCGCGCGCTCGGAAGCGGCCCTGGCGAACCTAGCCGAGGTCTATCGCCTCCTGCGCGCGTACGGCCTCGCCGACTCGGTGCTCCTGGACCTGGGCGAAGTCCGGGGCTTCGACTACTATTCGGGCGTACACTTCGAAGCCTATGTGACCGGGCTGGGGGCGCCGCTGGTGGGTGGCGGGCGCTACGACCAGATGCTGGCCCGCTTCGGCTACGATTGCCCGGCCACCGGGTTCGCCTTCGAGACCGGCCGGGCGCTCCTGGCCATGGAGTCGCAGGGAGCCGAGCCGGCCCTGTCCGGGCCCGACTTCTTCGTGATCGACTTCACCCCGGACAAGAACCGGGCCCTCGCGATCTCGCGGCGGCTGCGGGACGCGGGGGCGGCGGTTGCGCGCGACATCATCAGCCGCCCGCTGGCGGAGTCGCTGGCGTACGCGCGGGGGCAGCGCGCGGTCTGGGCGCTGGTCATCGGGGGGGAGGGCGGGGATCCCGACCGCGTGGCGGTCGTCGACCTGCGGCCGGGCGCCGAGGCGTCGGCGCCGCGGACGGTGCCGCTCGGCGAGCTGCTCGCGGACCCGCGTCCGCATTTTCCGGGTATCGGAGGGGGCCATGCCTAACATCGTGCTGGTGGGGGCGCAGTGGGGGGACGAGGGCAAGGGCAAGATCGTGGACGTGCTGGCGCCCCACGTCGGCGTGGTCGTCCGCTACCAGGGCGGCAACAACGCGGGTCACACGGTGGTGGTGGGGAAGGAGAAGTTCGTGCTGCAGTCCATCCCCTCCGGCATCCTGCACAGCGGGGTGCGCTGCGTGATCGGCTGCGGGGTGGTGATCGACCCGGCGTCGCTGATCGAGGAGATGGAGTCGCTGGTGCAGCGGGGCGTGTCCCTGGACGGCAACCTCTACATATCCAAGAACGCCCACCTGATCATGCCCTACCACCCGGCGCTCGACCGCGCCTCCGAGTCGCAGGCCGGCGACCGCCGCATCGGCACCACCGGCAAGGGCGTGGGCCCGGCCTACGCCGACAAGGCGGCCCGCATCGGCATCCGGATGGCCGACCTGCTCGACGAGCGGCTCTTCCGCGAGAAGCTCGAGTTCAACATCCAGCAGAAGAACCGGCTGCTCCGCGAGATCTACGACGAGCAGACGTTCACGGTCGACACCATCCTGGGCACGTACCTGCGCTACGCGGGCTGGCTCGCGCCCTACGTCACCGACACCGCGCTGCTGCTGAACCGGTGGATCGAGGCCGGCCGCTCGGTGCTCTTCGAGGGCGCCCAGGGCACCATGCTCGACATCGACCACGGGACCTATCCGTTCATCACCTCCTCGAGCACCACCGCGGGGGGCGCCTCCACCGGCACCGGGGTGCCCCCCACCAAGCTCGACGGCGTGCTCGGCATCTCGAAGGCCTACTGCACGCGGGTGGGCGGCGGGCCGTTCATGACCGAGGTGAGCGGCGAGACCGCCGACCTGCTGCGGGCCCGCGGCAACGAGTACGGGGCGGTGACCGGCCGGGCGCGCCGCTGCGGCTGGGCCGACGCGGTGGCCCTGCGCTACGCGGCCCGCATCAACGGGCTCGACACCATTGCGCTGACGAAGCTCGACGTGCTGGACGGGTGCGAGACGGTGCGCATCTGCGTGGGCTACCGCTACGCGGGGGAGGTGCTGACCGACTTCCCCGAGGAGGAGCGCATCTGGTACGAGGCCGAGCCGGTGTACGAGGAGCTCTCCGGCTGGCAGACGTCCACCCACGGCATGCGCGACTACGCGGAGCTGCCGTCGAAGGCGCGCGAGTACGTGGAGCGCCTCGCCGAGCTGGTCGGGGTCGGCTTCTCGCTCGTCTCCACCGGGGCGGTGCGCGACGAGACCATCTTGGTGAACGACTCGGTCTTGACCCGCTGGTTCCCGGCGCTCCGGAGCGCGCTGCCCGCCCACTAGGGCGCGATCGCACGATGGCCCTCAAGATCCTGATCGTCGACGACGAGGAGCCGGCCCGCCAGGGCCTGACCGCGCTCCTCGCCCGCTGGGGCTACGAGGTCGACGAGGCGGGCGACGGGCAGGAGGCCCTCGCCAAGGCCGCGGCCGGGCTGCCCTCGGTCGTGCTCTCGGACCTCGTGATGCCCAAGATGGACGGCCTCGAGCTGCTCCGCGCCCTCAAGACCGACGTGCCCTTCGCCTCGGTGATCCTGCTCACCGGGCAGGGCTCCATCGACACCGCGGTCACCGCGATGAAGGAGGGCGCCTACGACTACCTGACCAAGCCGGTGGACGTGGCGCGCCTGCGCCTGCTCATCCCCAAGGCGGCCGAGCGCGGCGAGGCGCTGCGCGAGGTCGCGTTGCTCCGGCGCAAGCTGAGCCAGGTGTGGGGCATGGGGCGCCTCGTGGGCACCAGCCACGGCATGCAGGAGGTCTACCGCCTGATCGAGGTGGCCGCCCCCACGCCGGCCGCGGTGCTGATCAGCGGCGAGAGCGGGACCGGCAAGGAGCTGGTGGCGCGCACGCTGCACGAGCTCTCCCCGCGGGCCAAGGGGCCGTTCGTGGCGGTCAACTGCGCCGCGATCCCGGAGACCCTGCTGGAGAGCGAGATCTTCGGCCACGAGAAGGGCGCGTTCACCGGCGCGCTCGAGCGGCGGCCGGGCTGCTTCGAGCTGGCCCACGAGGGCACCATCTTCCTCGACGAGATCGCGGAGATGAACCCGGGCACCCAGGCCAAGTTCCTGCGCATCCTGCAGGACGGCACCGTGCGCCGCCTCGGCGGCAAGACCGAGATCCACGTCGACGTGCGGGTGCTCGCCGCCACCAACAAGGATCCGATCAAGGCCATCCAGGAGGGGACGTTCCGCGAGGATCTCTACTATCGCCTGAACGTCGTGAGCCTCGTCATGCCGCCGCTGCGCGAGCGCCGCGAGGATATCCCGGCCCTGGTGCAGGCCTTCATCGAGGAGTTCAACGCCCGCTACGACAAGCACATCCGCTCGCTGGACGAGAGCGTGCTGAGCGGGCTCATGGCGCAATCGTGGCCCGGCAACGTCCGCGAGCTGCGCAACACCCTCGAGCGGGCCATCATCGTCTGCGAGGGGGACACGATCCTGCCCAAGCACATCCCGCCGAAGCCATCGCTGCGCGCGACCGAGGCCGCGGAGGGGCCCGACACCGTCTCGTTCCGGGTCGGCACCAGCCTGGAGGACGCCGAGAAGGCCCTCATCCTCAAGACCCTGGCCGCCAACGGCAACAACAAGACGCGCGCTGCCGACGTCCTCGGCATCAGCCTGAAGACGCTCCACAACAAGCTCAAGACCTACGGCACCTAGGATGCGGCTCGGAGTCCGCGGGCGCGAGGCGCTGGTCGTCAGCCTCCTCACCCTGCTGGTGGTCGCCACCGCCACCGCGATCCACCTCTCGCAGGTGAGCCGGGTGGTGGTGCAGGAGGCGGTCAAGCAGGCCGAGCTGATCGCCAAGCAGATCTACGCCCAGAGCGGCCGCGCGCTCCAGCGCGCGCCCGGCGCCGATCCGCTGGACGCGCTGCGGGACGACCCGGAGCTGCGGAGCTTCCTCGACTCGAGCGTGGGCTACTCGCCGCACCTGCTCTACGCGCTGATCTCGGACGCCACCGGCACCGTGCTGCTGCATACCGAGCGGCGCAAGGAGGGGCAGTCCGCCCCCGAGCGGCCGAGCCTCGAGGGGCTCCTCAAGATGGACACCCTGAGCCGCTTCTCGGCGCTCTACAACGCCGGGCGCACCTACGAGACCGCGCTGCCGGTGACGCTCAACGACCGCTTCTTCGGCTCGATCCGGCTCGGGGTCTCCACCACGCTCCTCCGCCGCGAGGTGACCGCGTCGCTGCAGCAGAGCCTGGCGGTGGCCGCGGTGGCCCTGCCGCTGGCGTGGCTCGCCGCGATGGTGCTGGCCCAGCTCACGGTGCGGCCCATCCGCGCCATCGTGGGCCAGGTCGACCGCATCCGCCGGGGCGAGCCGGTGGAGGCGACCGCGGTGGCGGGGGGCGACGAGTTCCAGGAGCTCTCCGCCCAGCTCTCGCGCCTCGGGCGCGAGCTGCAGGCCGACCGGCTGTCCACGCTCAGCGAGAAGGCTCACCTGCAGCAGGTGGTCGACCAGCTCGAGGACGGAGTGATCTTCCTGAACCCGGAGCGGCGCATCCTGTTCTTCAACCGGGTCGCCGAGACGGTGGTGGGCCTCTCGCTCGAGCAGACGGTGGGGCTGCCGATCCACGAGGTGCTCGATCCGACGCACCCCCTGCTGCCCTTCGTGGACCGGGTGCTCAGCGGCGCCTCCGGCATCCGCAACGCCACCGTGGTGCTC
>DATJIR010000286.1:0-7762 GCA_035493135.1 Verrucomicrobiia bacterium | reverse complement strand
CGGAGCCAACCTCGCGCCGACACTTGCGCGGGCGCAGGAGCTCCGCATCAAGCCGGCGAAGGCGGTGCCGAGCATCTGCCCCTACTGTTCCGTCGGCTGCGCGACGCTCGTCCACACCGTCGACGGCAAGATCGTCAACATCGAGGGCGACCCGCGGAGCCCGCACAGCGAAGGGACGCTGTGCCCGAAGGGTGCCGCCATCTTCCAGCTCCACGTCAACCCGAACCGGCCGGTCAAGGTGCTCCACCGCGCCCCGGGGGCCGCCGACTGGGAGGAATGGGATCTCGAGCGGGCCTTGGATCGGGTGGCGCAGCTCGTCAAGAAGACCCGCGACGAGACGTTCATCGAGCGGCTTCCGGACGGCAAGCTCGTCAACATGACCCCCGCGATCTTCTCGCTGGGCGGCGCCACTCTCGACAACGAGTGGAACCACATCCAGCAGAAGCTGATGCGGGGGCTCGGCGTCGTCGCGATCGAGAATCAGGCCCGGATCTGACACAGCTCCAGCGTCCCCGGTCTGGGGACACGGCTCGGACGGGGCGCGGCCACGATGTACCCGCGCAGCATGGCGGAGTCGGACTGCGTCGTGGTGATGGGCTCGAACATGGCCGAGAATCACCCGGTCGCCTTCCGCTGGCCGATGGTCGCGAAGGCCAACGGGGCCAAGCTCGTCCACGTCGATCCGCGCTTCACCCGCACGAGCGCGGTGGCGGATCTCTACGCACCCATCCGCGCCGGGAGCGACCTGGCCTTCCTGGGCGGCCTGGTCCGCTACGTGCTCGAGAGCCCCCGGTGGAACCGCGAGCCCTTCTTCCGCGAGTGGGTGACGCACTACACCAACGCGGCCACCCTGGTCGGCGACGACTTCAAGGACACCGAGGACCTGGGCGGCGTGTTCTCGGGCCTCCGCGACTACGCCGGAGGCATATCGGAATGGCCGCTGAACGGCTTCGTGGGCGAGTACGACACCGCCTCGTGGAGCTATGCCGGCTCCCACCGGGGCGCGCAGGGCTGGGCCGCCTCGACCGCGCAGTCCGGCGAGACCCGGGCCGGCACCGGCGAGGCGGGCGGACGCGCGAGCGGGTCGCGGGCGGGGGTCTCGCGAGAGCCGAAGCCGCCCGCCGGGCCTCCGTTCGAGCCGCTGGTGCGATCGCTGCTCCGGCCGCCGCCCCCGCGTGACGAGACGCTCCAGCACCCGCGCTGCGTGCTGCAGGTCGTCAAGCGGCACTTCAGCCGCTACACGCCCGAGGTGGTGGAGCAGGTGACCGGCTGCCCGCGCGAGACCTTTCTCAAGGTGGCGGAGACGATCCTGGCCGCATCGGGGCCCGAGCGGACCACGTCGTTCGCCTACGCGGTCGCGTGGACGCAGCACACCAACGGCCCGCAGGTCATCGGATGCTGCGCGCTCCTGCAGCTGCTGCTCGGCAACATGGGGCGTCCGGGCGCCGGCATCATGGCGCTGCGCGGGCACGCGTCGATCCAGGGCTCGACCGACATCCCGACCTTGTATCACTCGATCCACGGCTACATGACGGCGCCCTCGGCGCTCAAGAAGCACGAGAGCCTCGCCGACTACCTGGCCACCGAGACCCTCTCCACCGGCTACTGGGCGAACACCCCCAAGTTCATGGTCTCGTACCTCAAGTCCATGTACGGCGCCGCGGCGACCCCGGACAACCAGTTCGGCTACGAGTGGCATCCCAAGGTGCTCGGCGACCACTCGCACCTGCCGATGTTCGTCGCCATGAACGAGGGTCGCGTGCGCGGCATGCTGCTCATCGGGCAGAACCCCGCGACCTCGCTGAACGCGAAGATGGAGCGCGCCGGCCTGCGCCAGCTCGAGTGGCTCGTGGTCAAGGACAACTGGCTCCACGAGAGCGCGACCTTCTGGAAGAACGCACCCGAGGTCAAGAGCGGCGAGGTGCGGACCGAGGACATCAAGACCGAGGTCTTCTTCTTCCCCTCGGCCCAGGTGGCGGAGTACGAGGGCAGCTTCACCAACACCCAGCGGATGCTGCAGTGGCATTTCAAGGCCGCCGACCCGCCCGGGGCGTGCCGGTCCGACACCTGGTTCACCCACCAGCTCGCGCGGCGGCTCAAGAGCCTCTACCGCGACAGCCCGCTGCCGCGGGACGCCGGCTTCCGCAACCTGGTGTGGGAGTTCGACCCCCCGGCCGGCGAGCCCGGGCCCCTGGGCGAGCCCAGCGCCAAGCGCATCCTGAAGGAGATCAACGGGTACTACTCCGCCGATCCGGCTCGCCATCTGGCCGGCTTCGCCGACCTCAAGGACGACGGGTCGACCACGTGCGCCTCGTGGATCTACTGCGGGGTCTTTCCCGCGCCCGACCGGAACCTCGCCGCCGGCAAGACCCCGGACCCGCCGGGCCAGCCGGGCGCGCAGCTCGGCTGGGGCTACGCGTGGCCGGCCAATCGCCGGATCATGTACAACCGAGCCTCCGCCGACCCGCGGGGCCGCCCGTGGAGCGAGCGCAAGAAGTGGGTGTGGTGGGACGGCAAGCAGTGGACCGGGTACGACGTGCCCGACTTCGCGGTCACCAAGGCCCCGACCGCGCCCGGCCGGCCCGACGCGGTCGGGCTCGATCACCTGGCCGGCGATCAGCCGTTCATCATGAAGCCCGACGGCGTCGCCTGGCTCTACGTCCCGAGCGGGCTCGTCGACGGCCCGCTGCCGACCCACTACGAGCCGGCCGAGTCGCCGGTGCGCAATCCGCTCTACACCCAGCAGTCGAGCCCGGTGCTCAAGTACTGGAAGCGCACCGGGAACGAGCTGAGCCCGGTCGGCGACCCGCGCTTCCCGCACGTCATGACGACCTATCGCCTCACCGAGCAGTACCTGGCCGGAGCCATGAGCCGCTGGAATCCGTGGCTGACCGAGCTGCAGCCGGAGCTGTTCGTCGAGCTCTCCCCCGAGCTGGCCGAGGAGAAGGGGGTGCGCAACCTCGACTGGGTGCGCGTGTCGAGCCCGCGCGGCAGCGTGAGGGCGAAGGCGCTGGTGACGCGCCGGATGCACGTGTTCACCGTCGGCGGCAAGCGCCTCCACCAGGTCGGCATGCCGTGGCACTGGGGCTACGAGGGTCTCGTCACCGGCGACGTGGTCAACGAGCTGTCCGCGCTGGTGGGGGATCCGAACGTGACCATCCACGAGGGCAAGGCATTCGTGTGCAACGTGGAGAAGGCGTGATGGCCGAGCCGATGGGGTTCTTCACCGACACCACCGTGTGCATCGGCTGCAAGGCCTGCGAGGTCGCGTGCAAGGAGTGGAACCAGCTGCCCGCCACCAACGGGGGCGTGAACACCCTCTCCGGCGACAGCTACGACAACACCCGCCGGCTCGACGGCCTGCACTGGCGTCACGTGCGCTTCGTCGAGCAGTTCAGCGCGGACCGCCGGCAGGGGCGCTGGCTCCTGATGAGCGACGTCTGCAAGCACTGCGCCCAGGCCGGCTGCCTCGAGGTCTGCCCGACCGGCGCCATCATCCGCACCGAGTTCGACACGGTGGTCATCCAGTCCGACGTGTGCAACGGCTGTCGCGACTGCATCGCGGCGTGTCCCTTCGGGGTGATCGGCATGAACCCGGTGTCGGGCACCGCGCAGAAGTGCACCCTCTGCTACGACCGGCTGCAGAGCGGCCTCGAGCCGGCGTGCTCGAAGGCGTGCCCGACCGACTCCATCCAGTTCGGGCCGGTCCGCGAGCTGCGCGAGCGCGCGGAGCGGCGGGTCGGCGTGCTCAAGGAGCGTGGCGAGGCCGACGCCTATCTCTACGGCGCCGACGAGAAGATGCTGGGCGGGCTCAACTCGTTCTTCCTCCTGGTCGATCGCCCCGAGGTCTACGGCCTGCCGATCGATCCGCGGCTCCCCTCCCGCAACCTGCGCTGGAGCACCGCGCTATCGGCGGCCGGGGCCCTGGTGGTGGGGCTGCTCGGGCTCTTCACCTTTCGCGAGCGCGGCGGCGGGGCCCGGCGGCCATGACGCCGCCCAGCACGCTCTTCACCGCTCCTCCCGGCTGGCACTGGCTGATCGCGTGCTACTTCTTCGTGGGCGGCCTCGCGGGGGGCTGCTACTTCCTCGCCGCGCTCATCGATTTCGTGGGCGAGCCCGAGGATCGGGTACTCGCGCGTCTCGGTTACTACGTGGCGCTGCCGGCCATCGTGCTGGGCGGGCTCCTGCTGGTCGTGGACCTCCAGCGTCCGGAGCGCTTCTGGCACATGCTGCTGCAGTCCCAGACGTGGCGCCCGATGCTCAAGTCGTGGTCGCCGATGTCGGTCGGCTCCTGGGCGCTCCCGGCCTTCGGCTTCTTCGCGCTGCTCGGCTTCGTGGCCGCGCTCGCCGAGGGGGGCGCGCTCTGCCGGCCCGCCCTGATCGCGCTGAGGCCGCCGCATCCGCTCGGCTGCGTGGTCGCGGTGGTGGGTGGACTTCTCGGTTTCTACGTCTCGGGCTATACCGGCGTCCTGCTCGCGGTCACCAACCGCCCGATCTGGTCCGATACCCCGCTGCTCGGCCCCCTCTTCGTGGTCTCGGCCGCCTCGGTGTCGGCTGCGCTCCTCGTCCTGCTCGCGGGCCGGTCGGAGGCCCCGCCGCCGGGGGTCGCCGCTCTCGAGCGCTTCGACGGCTGGGTGGTCGCGCTCGAGCTGCTTCTCCTCATCGCGCTCGCGGGCTCCCTGGGCGGGCTCCTCCGTTTCTGGGTGGACCGCTGGGGGCTCGCCCTCCTGGGCGTGGTGATTCTCGGCATGCTGCTCCCGCTCGCGCTGCGCCGTCGTCCCGCTCGCGGCCGGGGCGCCACGGTGGCGCCGGTGCTCGTGCTGGTGGCGGGCTTCCTCCTGCGCGTCGTGATCGTGTTCTCGTCGGAGCGCCTGTGAGCGCGCGCGCGCTGGTGGGCGCCGCGATGCTGCTCGCGATCCTCACCGCGTGCGAGAGCCCGGAGGCGCGCCGCGCCCGGGGCGGGGGGCCGGGGGCCGACGCGGGCAACCACGGGCGCGCGGTCGACATGCACGATGGATCGTGGATGTTCTACCGCACGCCGGACCGGATCGGTGGCCGCGGGCCCGACCTCGAGGGCGCGCGGCAGTCGCAGCGCCTGAGCCAGCGCTCCCAATGACGTCGGCCCGACTCGAGCGCCTCGGCCGGGAGCACCCGGAGTGGCGCCCCTGGCTGGGCGTCCTGGGGCGGGCGCTGCAGGAGGCGTCGGGCTCCGCGTGGGAAGCCGCGGTACCGAGCCGGCCGGCCGAGCCGGCGGCCGGGCGGCCGCTCCTGGGCGGCACGCAGCTCCGGGTCGACGGCGCGCTCGCCCGCCGATGGGTCGGCGCCCTGTTCGACACCGCCGCCGAGGCCGCGGGTTCCGAGGCGCGGCGGGCACGCCTCGAGACCGCGGATGCGCTCGCGGTGCTGGAGGCGGCCCTGCGCCAGGACGCGCCCGGTCTCGCGGCCCTGTCGCAGCGGCACGGCTGGTCTCCGGAAGCCTTCCACGCCGTCGCCGCGCTGACCGCGCTGCCCCTGCTCCAGGCCCTCGGTCGCCGCTGGGCTCGTCACCTCCCGGCCGGCTGGCGCGGTGGCTCCTGTCCGCTCTGCGGCGCGTGGCCCACGCTCGCGGAGGCCCGCGGCATCGAGCGGAGCCGTCGGCTGCGCTGTGCGCGATGCGGGAGCGACTGGGCCACCGAGCCCCTGCGCTGCGTGTACTGCGACAACCGGGATCACGCCCGCCTCGGCCGGCTCGTCGAGGAGGAAGGCGGCGAGCGGCGGCAGGTCGAGACGTGCGCGGCCTGCCGCGGCTATCTCAAGACGCTCGCCACGCTCGAGGCCGGGCCCGCGCCCGAGGTGATCCTCGACGATCTCACGTCGGTGGATCTCGACGTCGCCGCACTCGACCAGGGCTTCGCACGTCCGCCGGGTGCCGGCTACGCGCTCGACGTGCGGGTCGAGGAGCGGATCGGCCTCGCCCGCCGGCTGCTCACCCGGCGCTGATGGCCCGGACCGGCTCGCGCGCGGTCCGCCCGGCCCAGGTCTGCGCCGCGTTGCTGGCCGCGCTGGACGCCTCAGACGGACGGAGCCGCAGTCGCAAGCGCGACCAAACTCCCGATCGCGTCGGCCTCGGCATCAAGCGCGACCTCTTGGAGCGCGCGGTGCGGGACGACCCGCCCGCGGCCGCCTTCGAGGGATGGCTCCTCGAGCGCTGCCTCGCGGGCGCCGGAGTCGCCGCGGTGGGGCCGATGCGCGCGATGGCGCAGGAGGTGCTGCTCGAGTGGCGGCTCGCCCGGCGGCCCGGCGCCTTCCGTCGCTGGCTCGCGCGCGGCGCCCCCTCCGACGACGCGCGCCCGTCGCGCCCCTAGCCTACCGGCGCGGCGGCGGAGGCGGCGGGACCACCGTGGTCCCCGCCGGCACCCAGACCCAGTAGTACGGCGACGCGGTGGTGCCTTCCCCGTAGAGCTGGTAGCGGCCCTGCGACGTCGCCGACGCGACGCGACTCGGCGGCGGGGGAGGCGGTGTCGGCGTGCTGCCGGCCGGCACCCAGACCCAGTAGTACGGAGACGCGGTGGTGCCCTCCCCGTACAGCTGGTAACGACCGCCCGGGTACTCGACGGTGGAGGGCGAGCCTCCGAGCACCGCGCCGGTGGTCGGCGTATAGGTCGAATCCGGGGCCACGGTACAGCCACCGAGCACAGCCACCGCGAGTGACGCGGGGACGACGAGACGCGTGGAGCGCCGGATCGCACGATGCATGATCGGATCCTCCTCGAGGGTTCGAGCGAGCATCTGTTGTGCCACGCGCGATCCGCGGCGCAAGAGCCGATCGACGCGCCGAATCCCTCGCGCGGGCGGCGCGGCGCGGGGAGGATCTACCGGGCAAGCCTTACCGCGTTCCGGATCTCAACGGAACGCGGGGAGCGCCACCGACGCGCGACGCCGGGGTTCCGTGTCCCCCCGGTCGATCGGCAGCAGCACCACCGGGATCGATACCATTCGTCCCAGGTACCAGGCCCGCACGCGGTGGCGCGGCCCGGGCCGCTCGGGCGCCGCGAGACCGATCAGGTCCGCACGCCAGGCGTGGGTCTCGATCAGGAGCTCGGTCGCGAGCCGGCCGAAGCGCACGACACGCTCGACGTCGACCTCGCCCAACTCCCCGGCGAGCGCGGCCATCTCCTCGAGCGCGGCCGCGGTCAGACGCGCCATCTCCCGGTCCGCGTCGGCGACGACGCGGTCGTGGCGGTCCCGCCGCGGCGCGGGCAGCGGTCGCACCCACGCCATGCGCACGCCGCCGCCGCTCTCGCGGGCCACCGCGGCCGCGCTGCGGGCCGCGCTCACCAGGTCGCCGGCACAGGCCGGCGTGATCACCATCAGGATGCGCTTCGCCATTGTCGTCTCCTTGCGCGGGCTCACCCGCGGTGCGCCACCAGCTCGTAGCGATCGGGCAGGCGCGATATGACCGTGGCGGCCACGCTCGCGATGAGGAACTCGTAGCCTCCCGGGGCCGAGAGGTGCACGCGCCCGGTTCGCCAGGGCCCGCGCGGCTCCACGCGCACCGACAGGACCGACTCGCCGCCGAGGGCCCGGTTCGCGGCCGCGCTGATGTCCGCGCGCACCCGGTTGGCCCGGTGACAGAGGCGGTCCTGCCGCTCACTCCACAGCAGCGCGGCCACGACGGGGCCGACGCCGATCAGCATTCCCAGCACGTCGTCCACGATGAGATCTCCTTCGAGACGTCCGCCGTCGAGGGCCGCGTCTCGCCAAAAGAAAAAGCGCCGTCGCA
>DATJIR010000285.1:0-2532 GCA_035493135.1 Verrucomicrobiia bacterium | reverse complement strand
GCCGCCGAGGGCCCGGTTCGCGGCCGCGCTGATGTCCGCGCGCACCCGGTTGGCCCGCTGGCGGAGCCGGTCCCGCCGTCCACTCCACAGCAGCGCGGCCACGACGGGGCCGACGCCGATCAGCACTCCCAGCACGTCGTTCACGATGAGATCTCCTTCGAAACGTGCGCCGTCGAGGGCCGCGTCTCGCCAAAAGAAAAAGCGCCGTCGCACGATGCAAGCGACGACGCTTGACCGGAGCTCTTGCGGTAGCGCTCCGGTCGGAGATCACTGCAGCGATCGTGCCACGCGCCGTCGCGCGGCGCGGGTCGCGATTCGACGTGGCGTGGATGTGAGTTAGCCGTCGCTCCGACCCGATCGCGCACGCGGGGCGCGGGGATCCGGTCGCCCACCGCGTGAGCACATCGGCGGGACACGCCTGATTTTTTCTCACCCTGGCCTAGCCCAGGGGAATCGGCTAGCATCTGCTGCCATGACCAGGGACGAGCTGAAGCGCAGGGTGTTCGCGGCGATCGATCGCCGCGCCGGCGAGATCGTCGCGCTCGGCGAGCGGATCCGGAAGCAGCCCGAGATGGGCTTCAAGGAAGTGAGGACCGCGGGGCTGGTCCAGGAGACGCTCGGCGGGCTCGGCATGACCCCGCGCGCCGGGCTCGCGATGACCGGTGTGCGCGCGGAGGCGCGCGGCCGCGGCGGCGAGGGCCCGACCTTCGCGCTCATCGGCGAGCTCGACGGGCTGCGGGTGACCGGGCACCCCGAGGCCGATCCCGCGACCGGCGCCGCGCACGCCTGCGGCCACAACGCGCAGGTGGCGGGCATGCTCGGCGCGGCCATGGGCCTGGTCGACGCGGGCGCCTTCGAGCACCTGGCCGGCCGCGTGGTCTTCTTCGGCGTGCCCGCCGAGGAGGGCGGCGACATCGAGTGGCGACAGGAGCAGATCCGGGCCGGTCGCCTCGAGTTCCCGTGCGGCAAGCAGGAGCTGATGCGCCTCGGCCACTTCGACGACGTGGACCTCGCGATGATGATCCACACCAACTGGCGGGCCGAGGACGGCAAGGCCGGCGTGCCCGCGTCGAACAACGGGCGGGTCGGCAAGACCGCGCGGTTCCTCGGCCGCGCCTCGCACGCGGGCGGCGCGCCGCACCTGGGGGTGAACGCCCTCTACGCGGCGCAGATCGCGCTGGCCGGGATCAACGCGGTCCGCGAGACGTTCCGCGACGAGGACTCGATCCGCGTGCACCCCATCCTCACCCACGGGGGCTCGCAGGTGAACGTGATCCCGGGCGAGGCGCGCCTGGAGATGTACGTCCGCGGCAAGACCGCCGAGGGCGTGGCCGACGCGAGCCGTCGGGTGGACCGCGCGCTCCGCGCCGGCGCCCTCGCGCTCGGCGCCACGGTGGAGATCGACACGCTGCCCGGGCCGATGCCGCTCCGCTGCGACCGGGCGATGGCCCGTCTCTTCGAGACGACCGCGCGTGGCCTGGTGGGCGCCGAGCACTACCGCGACATCCCGCATCGCTCCGGCTCCACGGACATGGGCGACCTGAGCCAGGTGATGCCGGTGCTGCATCCCTACATGGGCGGGGCGCGCGGGCCGGGCCACTCCGCCGACTTCGCGATCGTCGATCCGGACCTGGGCTACGTGCAGCCGGCCAAGGCCCTGGCCGCGATGGCGGTGGACCTGCTGGCCGAGGGCGCCGCGGGGGCGCGCGAGGTCCTCGCGGGTCCGCGGCCGCCCATGACCCGCGACGGCTACCTGGCGTTCCAGCGCGGCATCGCCCGCCGCGAGCGCTTCGACGGAGGAGACCCGACATGAGCCAGTTCTTCAAGATCCTGAGCCACGTGAGCGTGACCGTCACCGACGTCGCCAAGGCCCGCGACTTCTACAGCGGCGTCCTCGGCTTCCAGGAGATCTCGCGTCCCGCCTTCGACTTCCCGGGCATCTGGTACAGCCTGGGGGGCGACCTGCAGCTGCACATCATCCTGAACGACCAGCTCGTGCGCGACCCCGCGGAGCGCGAGAAGATCGTGGCCCGCTACCCGCACTTCGCGCTCTGGACCGACGACGCCGACGCCACCGCGCGCCGCATCCAGGAGCGGGGCCTCGTGTGCCGCGACGTGATCTCGGGGCCGACCGGGCTGCGGCAGCTCTTCGTCAAGGATCCCGACGGCAACATGGTCGAGTTCCTGGGGCCAAGCGTCTCCGCGGGGGAGCGCCGCATGGAGCCGGTCGGGTCCCATTGAAGGTCGGCGTCAACCTCATCACCTTCGGGCCCGGCGCGACCGAGGACTCCCTCGCGCGCTGGGCCGGCTTCGCCGAGAGCGTGGGCTATCACTTCATGATGCTCGGCGACCACGTCACCATCACCGCCGACGTCCAGGGGCGCTACCCGGCTCCGTTCTACGATCCGTTCACCACGCTGTCCTGGCTCGCCGGGCTCACCCGGCGGGTGGAGCTGGGCTTCACCGTGATCGTGGTGCCGTATCGGCACCCCCTCGAGACCGCCCGCATGGCCGCCACCCTCGACCGCATCA
>DATJIR010000284.1:0-43735 GCA_035493135.1 Verrucomicrobiia bacterium | reverse complement strand
CGCCTGGGGTGCGCGGCGGCCGTCGCGATCGGCTGCGCGCGCGCGCGCCGCCGGGCGCTCGACGTGGTGGCGGCGTACCCGCGCTCCGTCTTCGACGTGCCGCCTCCGCCCCCGCCCGAGACCACGCTCGATCCTCGCTTCCTCCGATTGCGCGACGACCTGATCGCGAGCACCCGGAGGCGCCGCTACTTCGACGTGGTGTTCTGGCCCCGTCTCCTGGCCCTCGGCGGCCCCGATCTGCCGCGCCCGGCCGCGCGGCGGCCGGCCGGCCGGCGGGGGCCCTCGCTCCGGGCCCTCGCGGACGTCATCGCGCAGGTGGAGCGGCGCCCGTGAAGCTCGAGACGGTGGCCGATCGCAGCCGCGACGTCCTCGCCGCGCTCGGGCAGGTGATCGTGGGCAAGGCCGCCGTCCTCCGGCAGATCCTGTCCGGGATCCTCGCCAACGGGCACATCCTCATCGAGGACTACCCGGGGCTGGCCAAGACCCTCATCGCCCGCCTGGTCTCCGAGAGCCTCGACCTGGACTTCAAGCGGATCCAGTTCACGCCCGATCTCCTGCCCAGCGACATCACCGGCAGCTTCCTCTACGATCAGCGGGAGGGCCGCTTCGAGTTCCGCCGCGGGCCGATCTTCACCAACCTGCTCCTGGCCGACGAGATCAACCGGGCCACACCCAAGACCCAGAGCGCGCTCCTCGAGGCGATGCAGGAATCGCAGGTCACGATCGAGGGCGAGCGCTTTCCCCTCGAGGCGCCGTTCCTCGTCATCGCCACCCAGAACCCGATCGAGCTCGAGGGAACGTATCCGCTGCCGGAGGCGCAGCTCGACCGCTTCCTGATGCGCCTGCAGGTGGGCTATCCGGACCGTGACGAGGAGATCGAGATCCTGGCCCGCCGCCGCCGCCGCCGCGAGGACGCGGCCCACGTCGCCCCCGTCCTCTCGCGCGCGGAGCTCGCCGCCATGCAGGCGAGCCTGGAGGACGTGCACGTGTCCGCGGTCGTCGAGCGCTACATCGTGGATCTCGTGCAGGCCACCCGGTCCGACCCGCGCGTGGCCCTCGGCGCCTCCCCGCGGGGTGCGCTCGCGCTGCTCAAGCTGGCCCGCGCCGCGGCCGCGATCGATCGCCGTGACTTCGTGCTGCCGGACGACGTGAAGGCCATGGCGGGGCCCGCCCTCGCGCACCGGCTGATCCTCAGGCCCGAGCTCTGGGCCGCGCGGATCTCCCCGGCCCAGGTGGTCGAGGGCCTGCTCGCGCAGGTCCCGGCGCCGGGCCCGGAGGCACGATGAGGGGACGGCTGACCCCGCTCGCGCTGTCGATCCTGGCCGTCGCGGCGTGGGCGATCTCGCTCGGCGTCCTGGCCGCCCGCCCGGAGCCGTTCCTGGTCGCCCTGCCGGGCCTGCTCGTGCTCGCCACGCTGGCCCGCCGCCCCTCGGCCCCGCGCTGCACGATCGCCCACCGGATCTCGCGCGACCGGCTCTTCGAGGGCGAGGCCGCGACGGTCACGGTGACGGTCTCGGCCGGCTCGCCCGTCGCGCTGGTCGAGCTGCTGGGCCCGCGCCCGCCCGGCGCGCAGCTCGGGTCGGGTCGCCATCGCGCGCTGATGACCCTCCGCGCCGGCGACGTGGTCGAGTGGGCCTACGAGCTGCGCTTCCCGCGCCGCGGCGTACACGACGTGGGCACGATCGCGGTCCGGATGCGGGATCGGCTCGGCCTGCACACCTGGGAGCATCGCTACGTGGACGCGATGGCGGTGCGCGTCTATCCGCGCGTCGTGCCGCTCCGGAGCCTGCCCCGGCCGTTCCATACCCAGCCGTCGGTCGGCGACTACGTCTCGTCCGCTCTCGGGGAGGGCATCGAGCCCGGGGACATCCGGCAGTTCGCCCCGGGCGACCGGATCAAGCACGTCAACTGGCGCGCCTCCCTGCGCCTGAGCCGCCTCCACGTGACCCAGCGTCATCTCGAGCGCAACGCCGACGTGGTTCTCATGCTCGATACGCTCGCCGAGGTGGGCGCGCCGCCCGAGACCACCCTCGACCAGGGAGTTCGCGCGGCGGCCTCCCTGGCCACTGCGTACCTGGCCCGGAAGGACCGCGTCGGCCTCATCACCTACGGCGGGGTGATGAGCTGGGTGAGGCCCGCGTCGGGCGCGGCGCAGTACGAGCGCCTCGCCGACGGCCTCCTGCGCGCCGACGTCGTGTTCACCTACGTGGCCAAGGATTTGCTGCGGGTGCCGCCGCGGGTGCTCTCGCCGCAGGCGCTGGTGGTCGCGATCACGCCGCTGCTCGATCGCCGTTTCGCGAAGGCGGTGCTCGATCTCGCCGCGCGGGGCTTCGACCTGGTGGTGCTCGTGGTCTCGCCGGTCGAGGTCACGCGCGCCGCCCTCGCGGGGTCGCCGACCGACGACCTGGCCTGTCGACTCTGGGCCCTCGAGCGCCGCGCGGACCTCGCCGAGCTGCGCCGCCACGGCCTGCCGGTCCTCGAGTGGCGCCCGGCGGAGCCCCTCGAGGCCGCCCTGGTGGGCGCCCGGCGTCGCCGGGTCCGGCTGGCGAGCGCGGGATGATCCGCCTGCTCGCCGCCGCGTCCGCCGTCGCGCTCCTCGCGCTGCTGCGGCTGACCTCGCGGGCGGAGGTGGTGCTCTGGGTCGGCCTGCTCGGCCTGGCGCTGGCGGCGGTGGCGATCGCGGCGGGCTGGCGATGGGCCGCGACCGCGGCCGCGGTGCTGTTCATGGTCGGCTACACGCTGGCGCTCAGGCTCGAGGGCCGGTCGGTCGAGCCCGGCGTGGCCCTGGGCTTCGGGCTCGCGCTGCTGCTGCTGCTGGCCGCCGTGGATCTCACCGGGCGCGCCCGCGGCGCGACGGTCCGGGGGCCGGTTCTCGGCACCACGGTCGGGCGATGGCTCGCGCTCGGAGCCGGGGCGCTCCTGGCCGCGATGCTGGCCATGGAGCTGGCCGCCGCGGTGGCGGGGACCTTGCCCGCGATGGCCTCGCCGCTGCTGGCCGCCGCGGGCGGGCTCGGCAGCGTCCTCGTCGTGGCCGCGCTCTTCAGGCGGGCGGGCTAGCGGGACGCTCGCGGCCCTCGGCGGGCAGGCGCGGGGGCGTGGCCGGGCGCTCCGGCCCCCATACCCGCTGGAAGTACGAGTCGGCCAGCTGGAGCGCGCCGACCGGGTTGTGGGCGAGCACGCGGTCCTTCGCCACGAGGGTGGTGGCGAGGCCCTCGGACGCGCGGAAGAAGAGACTGTCGTGGCCCACGCAGAGGCCCAGCACGATGTTGAGCTGTGAGCCCGCCCGGTTCAGCAGCTCCGCCTGGGAGATCGGGTTGCACATGGACTCGTGCTGGCCCGGGCGGATCTTCTCCTCGTCGCGGAGCCCGAGCTCCTCCTTCGGCACCCCGCCGTTCTTGCAGGCCACCGACGCCACCTCGAAGCCGTGCGACTCCAGGATGCCGCTCAGGGTGCGGGCGAGGTCGACCATGCTGATGCAGGTGGCGATCCCGATGCGCGTGAAGCCGAGCTTCTTGGCGAACGCGCAGATCTCCTCGACCCGCGTCCACCGGCAGTAGCCCTCGCTCTCCACCAGGGCCGCGGCCCGCGCGATGCGAAGCGTCAGCGGATCGCGGTAGGCCGTGTCCGCCCGGGCGATGCCCTCGCCGTCGACCTTGCTCGGGCAGAAGCCGGGACCGCGCTCCTCCGACTCGCCCTGCCGGCAGGCGCGCACCGTCGGCGGGCAGTAGGCGCAGCCGGGCGTCTCGTAGTCCATCAGCGGTCCTCCTCCAGGTGCACGGTGCGCGGTGATCGGGTGGGGCCGATGAACTCCACGCGGTTGCCGTCGGGGTCGTCCACGAAGAGCTGGCGGAGGCCGGGGGGGGGTCGAGACGAAGTCGTGCACCTGGAGGCCGGCGGCGTGCAGGCGCTCGAAGGTCTGGTCGGCGTCGTCGGTCCACAGGGCGAAGTGTGGGTGGACCAAGTCGAAACGCTCCGGGGCACCGTGCGGCGCGGGCCGCTGCGTCACCATGATGTGGAGCGCGATGTCGCCGTCGAGCGCGTACCAGACGCCCGGGAACTTGAACGCGGGGCGGGGGATCTCCTTGAGCTCGAGCCGGCCGCCGTAGAAGGCCCGCGCGCGGTCGAGGTCGGAGACGCAGACGCTCACGTGATGGTACCTGCCGTGGAGCTCGCCCATGACGTCCCCTCCCGTGCACACCAGCATAGCCACGGGGGCGGCACCCGACATGATGCGGACGCATGGTTCTTCTGGTGCAAACGACCCGGTGCGGGGCCGCGGCCGGCTAGGGGACCGCGCGCGGGTCCGGGGCGCTGGTGTGCTCGGTGGGCTGGGGGGTCGCGCTCAGGACCGTGACGCCGTCCGGGGCCTCGAAGCGGTGCCACTGCCCCTGCGGCACCACGATCAGCATGCCGGCGGAGAGCGCGAACGAGCGCGGGCCCGCGCCGGTCATGACGGTGAGGGTCGCGGCGCCGTCGAGGATCTGCACGAGCTCGTCGCCCGTGGCGTGCCGCTCCCAGGCGGTCTCTCCGGCGAACCGGCCCGCGAAGACGCTCCCGTCGCGAAAGGGGGCCAGCACCGCGAAGGCCGCCTGCACCTGATCGGCGGGGGTGCTCGCGCTGCGCCCGCGCAGGACCGGGAGCGCGGCCAGCTCGGCCCTGACGTCGACGGCCTTGATCACGTCGCGGCGGTCAGGTCTGCAGGTCGCCCACCGCGGCGGCCAGCGCCTCGAGCTCGGCCCGCCACGAGCGGGGCGCGGCCACCGGCCGCACCACGAACTTCGAGAAGCCGACCGCGATGAAACGCTCGAGGCACGTCCGCAGCGCGGGGTAGCCCACCGGGGTCAGCTCGAGCGACCGCGGGCGGCGCGCGGCCATCGTGCGCGCGGTGTCCGGATCGATGGGCACGCTCGCGTAGCCCACGCTCACCCCGAAGTGCTCCGGGCTGATCGCGCGGCCGGCCCGCGCCGCCGCGTCCTCGATGACCCGGCGCCCCGCCGCCGCCTCCTCGGGCGTGCAGAGCGACGGCAGCCATCCGTCCGAGAGCCGGCCGCAGCGCTCGAGCGCGGCGGGCACGTTGCCGCCCAGCCACACCTCGAGCGGCTGCTGCACCGGCAGGGGCGCGAGGCGCACGTCGCGGAAGTGGCCGGCGGGGCCGTCGTGGCTCACCGTCTCGCCGACCCAGAGCCGCCGCAGCAGCGGGAGGGCGTCGTCGATGACCGCGCCGCGCTGCTTGGGGTCGATCCCGATGGCCTCACGCTCCGGCGGATAGGTGAGCCCGGGCACCAGCGTGACGAGCAGGCGCCCGCCCGACAGCCGGTCCAGGCTCGCGAGCTGCTTGGCGAGCCGCAGCACGTTGCGTCCCGGCAGCAGCGCGGTCGTGCCGATCTTGAGCCGGGGGTTGCTCGCGGCGGCCCAGGCGAGGCCGATGAGCGGATCGAGCACCGGGCCGGTGAGCACCTCGGAGAGCCACAGCGAGTCGAACCCGAGCGCGTCGAGGCCGCCGACCAGCTCGCCCAGCGCCTCGGCGCTCGCGGACGCGCCCCCGGCCCCCACCCCGATGCGGATCTTCATGACCAGGCCGATTCTACCGCGTCCGGTGGCCGCCGTGGCGTATCGTTCTGGCCGTGATCCTCCACCTGGTCGACGGGACCTACGAGCTGTTCCGCTACTTCCTCTCGCCCGCGGCGGCGTACGACCGGAGCGCGCCGCCGGAGCTGCGGGCGGTGCGCGGCGTCGTCGCCTCGATCCTGGGGATGCTCGAGGAGGGCACCACCCACCTGGGCGTGGCCACCGATCACGTGATCGAGTCGTTCCGCAACGGGCTCTGGCCCGACTACAAGACCGGCGAGGGCATGGACCCGCTGCTCACCGCCCAGTTCGCGCCGCTCGAGGAGGCCCTCGGCGCGCTCGGCGTGGTCGTCTGGCCGATGGTCGAGTTCGAAGCCGACGACGCCCTGGCCGCGGCGGCGGCGATGAGCGCGGCCGACGCACGGGTGGAGCAGGTGGTGGTGTGCACGCCCGACAAGGACCTGGCCCAGTGCGTCCGGGGCGACCGGGTCGTGCAGCTCGACCGGCGGCGCCGCGAGGTGCGGAACGAGGCCGGCGTCGTGAAGAAGTTCGGGGTCCCGCCCGCCTCGATCCCCGACTGGCTGGCGCTGGTCGGGGACGCGGCCGACGGCTTCCCCGGCCTGCCCGGGTGGGGCGCCGCCTCCGCCGCGGCGGTGCTCGCGCGCTACGGGCACCTCGAGAGTATCCCGGAGCGCGCGGCCGAGTGGGACGTGCCGGTGCGCGGCGCCGCGCGCCTGGCCGCGACGCTCGTCGAGCAGCGCGAGCGCGCCCGGCTCTTCCGCACCCTCGCCACCCTGCGCGTCGACGCGCCCATCGGCGTCGATGTCGACGGGCTCCGGTGGACGGGGCCGCGCCCGGACTTCGCGGTCTGGGCCGCGCGCCTCGGGACGCCCGCGCTCCACGAGCGCACGGCGCGCCTGGCCGCGAGCCGCGCCACGGCGCGCTGAGCTCCGCCCCCGTGTCGGCCGCCACGAGCCCGCGCCCGGCGCGCCTGGCCGCGCTGCGCCATCGCGACTTCCGGCTCTTCTGGAGCGGCCAGCTCGTCTCGCTGATCGGGACGTGGATGCAGAGCGTGGGGCAGGCGTGGCTGGTGCTGGAGCTCACCGGGTCGCCGTTCCACCTGGGGCTCGTCACCGCGCTGCAGTTCACCCCCATCCTGCTCTTCTCAGCGGTGGGCGGCGCCCTCAGCGATCGCTTCCCCAAGCGGCGCATCATCCTGCTGACCCAGGCCGCGATGATGGGACAGGCCTTCGGGCTGGCCGCGCTGGTCTGGAGCGGCCAGGTCCGCTACTGGCACGTGGCGGTCCTCGCCGCGATCTACGGCCTCGGGCGGGCCATCGACATCCCGGCGCGCCAGTCCTACATCACGGACCTCGTCGGCCGCGCCGACCTCGCCAACGCGGTCGCGCTCAACTCCCTGGTCTTCAACGGCGCGCGCATCGTGGGGCCCGCGGTCGCGGGCCTGCTGATCGCACGATTCGGCGTGGCCCTGGCCTTTCTCCTCAACGGGCTCAGCTTCGTCGCGGTCCTCGGCGCGCTGCTCGCGACCCGGACCCCCGGCGAGCCGGATCCGGCCGGGCGGCTCGGCATCCGCGCCGGGGTCTGGGGCGCGCTCGCCTATGCCGCGCGCACGCCACCGGTCGCGTTCACGCTGTCGCTGATCGTCGCGGTCAGCGTGCTCGTGCTCAACTTCAACGTGGTGGTGCCGCTGGTGGCGAAGGACGTGCTCGGCGAAGGCGCCCACGGGTTCGGCCTGCTCATGTCGTCGCTCGGCGCGGGCGCGGTGATGGCGGGCGTCGGGCTGACGCTGCTCCGGCGGGGCCGGCCCTCGCTCCGGTTCCTCGCCGTCTCCGCGACGGTGCTGAGCGCGGGAACCGCCTCGCTCGGCCTGGTGGGGCACTTCGGCACCGCCGCGGTCCTGCTCGTGGGGCTCGGCTGCTGCCAGATCCTTTTCTCCACCGGCTGCAATACCACGCTGCAGCTCACCACGCCGGACGCGCTGCGGGGGCGGGTGATGGGCCTCTACGCCCTCGCCAACGCCGGGATGACCCCGTTCGGCTCGCTGCTGGTCGGCACCGTGGCCGAGCACCTGGGCGTGCGCGCGGCGTGCCTGGTGGGCGGAAGCGGCGGCCTGGTGGCGGTGGCGGTGCTCGTGCTCGTCGGTCGGCGCATGGGGCTGTCGTGGACCCTCGGCCCCGAGCGCTAGGCGGTCAGTCCGGAATGCAGGCGATGACCGTGATCTCGATCAGGAGCTCGGGCGAGTTGAGCGAGGCGACGGTCACGGTGGTTCGGGCCGGCTTGTCCGTTGGGAAGTACTTCGCGTACTCCTCGTTGTAGGCGGCCAGATCCTGGACCCGGGTGAGGTGGGTCATCGCGCTCAGCACGTTGTCGAGCGAGGTGCCGGCGGCGGCCAGGATCACCTTGATGCGCTCGAGCGTGTTGCGGGTCTGCTCGCGGATGTCCCGGCCCACCTCCCCGGTGGCCGGGTGCCGGCCGGTCTGGCCGGCCACGAAGACCAGGTTGCCGAACTTGGTGGCGAGCGACAGGTTCGGGTTGGGCCGCTCGACGCCGACGCGGACGATCTCCTTCTTCATAGCACCGCCTCCACGAGGTAGGGGCCGGACGCCGCGAGCCCGGACGCGAACTGCTTGTTGAACTCCTCCGCGGTGGTGGCGCGGCTCGCGGGCACGCCCATGCCGCGCGCGAGCGCGACCCAGTCGAGGTCGGGGCGGCCGATGTCGAGCATGTCGGCGGCCTTGGGGCCGGGGGTGCCGGCGCGCACCCCGGAGAGCTCGTGGCGCAGGATCGCGTAGGTGCGGTTGGCGAAGACCACCGTGGTCACGTCGAGGCCCTCGCGCGCCTGCGTCCACAGCGCCTGCAGCGTGTACATGCCGCTGCCGTCGCCTTCGAGGCACACGACCTTGCGGTCCGGACACGCCACCGCGGCGCCGGTGGCGAGCGGCAGGCCGAGGCCGATCGAGCCGCCCATGTTGTTCATCCAGTCGTGGGGCGGGGCGCCCGCGGTGGCCTTGAAGAAGCCGCGCCCGGTGGTCACCGACTCGTCGGAGACGATGGCGCCCTCGGGCAGCAGCGCGCCGAGCGCGGCGGCGAGCGTATCGGGTGTCAAGGCGCCGGTGGGCCGCGCCGGCCGCGAGGGCTGCTGGACCACCTCGCCGTTCTTCTTCGCCCCCACCGCCTCCGCGAGCGCCTCGAGCGCGCCGACCGAGTCCTCCGCGATCGTGGCGAGCTGGTGGATCTGGCAGCCGTCGGGGGTGAGCACGCTCGGCTTGTCCGGATAGGCGAAGAAGGCCACCGGCGCCTTGGCGCCGACCAGGATCAGGTGGCGGACGTCCTTCAGCACTGCCAGGGCCTGGTCGACCGGGTAGGGGAGCCGCTCGATCGGCACGCGGCCGGCGCCGCGCTGGATGCGGGCGTTAGAGCCCTGGGCGATGATGCGCGCGCCGGTCGCGGTGGCGATGCGCCCGGCGAGGGCCAGGCCGCGCTCGCGCACCGCGAGCCCGGTCAGCACGAGCATCGCGGGCTCGCCCGAGCGCAGGGCGGCGGCGCAGCGCTCGATCGCGGCGGCGCCGACCGCGGCGCGCGCGGGCGGAGGCGGCACCGGCGCGACGCCGTCGGCCTCGTTCCACGCGGTGTCGGCGGGCAGGATCAGGGTGGCGATCTGGCCGGGCGCGGTGCGCGCGGCCAGGATGGCGGCGGCGCCGTCGGCCGCGACCGTCCGCGCGCTCGCCGAGGTGCGCACCCACGCCGACACCGGGCGCGCGATCCCCTCGATGTCGGAGGTGAGCGGGGCGTCGTGCTTGACGTGATAGGTCGCGTGCTCGCCCACCACGTTGACGATGCCGGAGGCGGCCTTGCGGGCGTTGTGCAGGTTCGCGAGCCCGTTGCCGAGGCCGGGGCCCAGATGGAGCAGGGTCGCGGCGGGCTTGTCGGCCATGCGCCAGTAGCCGTCGGCCGCCCCGGTGACCACGCCCTCGAAGAGGCCGAGCACGCAGCGGATGCCCTCGACCCGATCGAGCGCGGCCACGAAGTGCATCTCGGAGGTGCCGGGATTCGTGAAGCACACGTCGACGCCGCCCGCCACCAGTGTCCGCGCCAGGCTCTGCGCACCGTTCATCGAGGTCTCCTCGGGGGTCTGCTCGGGTTCAGGGGCCGTTGTCGAGCGCGGACATGATCGCCTGCGCGGTCATGAGGTCCAGGTGTCCGCCGCCCGCGTTCTTGAACAGCGTGATGTCGTCCGGTCGGACGCGCCCCGGCACGCCGCCGCCGATCAGGTCGTACAGGTCGCCGAGCACGTCCTCCTTGCGGATGGCGCCGCTGGCGATCGGCTGCAGGATGTCGCCGACCCCGTCGAAGGCCGACTCCAGGCGATCGACGAAGACGCGGGAACGGCGCGCGGCCAGATCGTCGGCCTCGCGAGTGTCGGGTGTGTAGCCGCCGACGAGGTCGAGGTGCGTCCCGGCCTGGAGCCACGCCCCCTGGATGAGCGGCGTGTGCGATCGCGTCGCCGCGGTGACGATCTGGGCCTGCCGCACCGCCGCTTCCAGGTCGGCGGTCGCCTCCGCCGCGACGCCTTCCGCGCGCAGCTCGGCCGCGAGGGCCAGGGCGCGCGCGGGGGTGCGGTTCCACGCGAGGACGCGCCGGATCGACGGCCGGACGCAGCGGTGCGCGCGCACGAGCCAGGGGGCGACCGCGCCGGCCCCGACCACGGTCAAGGTCTCCGGATTCCCGGGCGCGAGCAGGCTCGCCCCGAGGGCCGAGTCGGCCGCCGTCTTCCAGAAGGTGATCTCGGTGCCGTCCAGCATCGCCCGCGGATGGCCGTCGACGCCGTCGAACAGGACGTAGACCGCCTGCACCGCGGGCTGGCGGCCGGGAAAGCTCGCGATCAGCTTGCTGCCGAAGGCGCGGCCGTGGTCGGCGGCCGAGCGCACGAAGTAGTGCGCCGCCTCCGGGCCCATCAGCACGTCGTGGATCTCGATCCGGGGGCGGCGATGGCTCGCCTCCATGGCCCGGATCAGGGCGGGGAAGGTCAGGACGCGGCGGATCTCCTCGCCGCCCACGAAGCGCAGCGCCGCCGCGGTCACCGGGCGGGGCCGATGGCGCCGGCCGCGCGCAGCGCCGCGATCGCCGGGGCGTCGAGCCCGAGCAGATCGCGCAGCACCTGCTCGGTGTGCTCGCCCAGCGTCGGGGCGGGGGTGCGCACCGAGCCCGGGGTCTCGGAGAGCCGCACCGGCGCGCCGACCATTCGCACCTTGCCCGCGCGGGGATGGACGGTCTCGACGAGGGCCCGTCGCGCGATCACCTGCGGATGCTCGACCACCTGGGCGATGTTGTTGATCGCGCCCATGGGGATGCCCTCGGCCAGGAGCAGGGGCTCCCACTCCTCGTACGGGCGGGTCAGGAAGACCTCCTGCAGCTTCGGGATCAGGGTCTCGCGGTTCCGCGCCCGGTCCGCGTTGGTGCGATAGCGCGGATCGTCCGCGAGCTCCGGGCGGCCGATCGCGGGACAGAACACCTTCCAGAGCTTCTCGCTGCCGACCGCGAGGGCCAGGTCGCGCGTCTTCGTCCGGAACGTCTGGTAGGGCAGCAGCGCCTTGTACGCGGTGCCCATCGGCAGCGGCAGCTCGCCGTCGGCGAAGTAGCCGCCGATCATGCTGCCGAGCAGCGAGAGCTGGCCCTCCAGCATCGAGACGTCGATGGCCTGGCCGCGGCCGGTGCGCTCCTTCACGCGCAGGGCCAGCATGATCCCGAACGCGGCGTACATGCCCGCGGTCATGTCGGCGATGGAGACCCCGCAGCGCACCCCGTGGCTGCCCGGCTCCCCGGTGGTGCTGATCATGCCGCTCTCGGCCTGGAGGATCAGGTCGAGCGCGGCCCGGTCGCGATAGGGGCCGTCCTGGCCGAAGCCGGACACCGAGCAGTAGATGATGCCGGGGTTCCGCTCGCGCGCCGCCTCGTAGCCGAGGCCGAGGCGGGCCAGGGCGCCGACCCGGTAGTTCTCCAGCACCACGTCGCACTTGGCCACCAGAGAAAAGAAGAGGTCTTTCCCCTCCGGAGCCTTCAGGTCGACCTCGATGCCCTTCTTGTTGCGGTGGAGGCTCACGAAGTAGGCGGTCTCGCCGCCCGGCAGCGGCGCGCCCCACGCCCGCGCGATGTCGCCGGCGCCGCGCGGCTCGAGCTTGATGACGTCCGCGCCGAAGTCGGCGAGCATGGTCGAGCAGAAGGGGCCGGCCAGGGCGTGGCTCAGGTCGAGCACTCGCACGTCCTCGAGCGGCGTCTGCATTGGGTCGGCCTCCGGGCGCGTCTATGCGCCGTGTTCCATCCGGAGGATCCTGCCAGATCGCCCCCGGTCAGTCCAGCAGTTCCCCGAGTCGCCGCTCGAGGAAGCGGCGCTGCGGCTCCTGCCGCGCGAGACCGAGGGCCCGCTCGTAGGCGGCCCGGGCCTCTGCGGTGCGGCCGAGCCGCCGGCAGAGCTCGGCCCGCGCCGAGTGCGCGAGGTGGTAGTCCGCGAGGGCGCCGCGGGCGAGGATGGCGTCGATGAGCGCGAGCCCCGCCGCGGGGCCGTCGCGCATCGCCACCGCCACCGCCCGGTTCAGCCCGATCACCGGCGAGGGATCGGCCCGCACCAGCACGTCGTAGAGCCCCACGATCTGGGCCCAGTCCGTCGCGGCCGCGGTGGGGGCCTCGGCGTGCACCGCCGAGATCGCGGCCTGCAGCGTGTAGGGGCCGATGCGGCGCGAGGCGAGGGCCCGCTCGACCAGGGCGGTGCCCTCCACGATCAGCGCTCGGCTCCACCGCGTGCGGTCCTGGTCGTCCAGCAGCACCAGCTCGCCGGTCGGCCCGGTGCGCGCGGCCCGCCGCGACTCGTGCAGCAGCATCAGGGCCAGGAGGCCCATCGCCTCGGGCTCCGGCAGCAGCTCGACCAGGAGCCGTCCCAGGCGGATGGCCTCGCCCGAGAGGTCGGCGCGGGTGAGCGACTCGCCCGAGGAGGCCGAGTAGCCCTCGTTGAACACCAGGTAGACCACGTGGAGCACCGCGTCGAGCCGGTCGGGCAGCTCGACGCGCGACGGCACCTCGTAGGGGATGCGCGCGTCGCGGATCTTGGCCTTGGCGCGGACGATGCGCTGGGCGAGCGTGGGGGGCGCGGTGAGGAAGGCGCGCGCGATCTCCTCGGTGGTGAGCCCGCAGACTTCCCGCAGGGTCAGCGCCACCTGCGCGTCCGCGGGCAGGGCGGGATGGCAGCAGGTGAAGATCAGGCGGAGGCGGTCGTCCTCGATCTCCCCGGGCTCGCGCGGCTCGGCGTCGGTCGCCTCCGCGGCGAGCCGATCGGCCAGCTCGGTCTGCGAGGCGTCGAACCGGGCGCGCCGGCGGATGGCGTCGATGGCCTTGAAGCGGCCGGTGGACACGAGCCAGGCGCGCGGATTGGTCGGGGTGCCGTCACGGGGCCACTGCTCCACCGCGGCGGCGAAGGCCTCGTGCATCGCCTCCTCGGCGATCTCGAAGTCGCCGAGGAGGCGGATCAGGGTGGCGAGCACGCGGCGCGAGTCCTGCCGGTAGACCGTGTCCACCGACTCGCGCGCGCCGTCGCTCGACACCTCGCTCATGGTCGGGGGCGCGACCGCGAGTGCTGGAGCTCCTGGACCGGTCGGACCTCGATGGTCCCCAGCCGCGCGGGGGGGAACCGCGCGGCGATCGCGCAGGCCTCGTCGATGTCCTTGGCCTCGACGAGGAAGAAGCCGCCCAGCTGCTCCTTGGTCTCGACGAACGGGCCGTCGGTGACCGCCGCGTTGCCCCCGCGGACCCGGATGGTCCGCGCGGTCCGGCTGCGCTGCAGCGCGTTCGAGACGATGTAGTGGCCGCTCCGGCGGATCTCGTCGTCGTAGTCGAGCGCACCGTCCACGAGGCCCTGCATCTCCTTCTCGGGCAGGGCGTCCAGGGTCTTCTCGTCGTGATAGATCAGGAACACGAACTTCATCTCGTCCTCCTCAGGGCCGGCCGGAGCTCCTTGATCGGCCGCACCTCGATGCTACCGCGGCGCGCCAGCGGGATCCGCGAGGCGGCCTGGATGGCCTCGTTGAGGTCGCGGGCCTCGATCAGGAGGAAGCCGCCCAGCTGTTCTTTGGTCTCGGCGAACGGCCCGTCGGTCGTGAACACCTTGCCCTTCCGGACCCGGACCGTCGTCGCCAGATCGACGGGCTCGAGGGCCTGGGCCAGGATGAGCTGGCCGCTCCGACGCAAGGCCTCATCGTACGCCAGGCTCTCGTCGGTACAGGCGTCCGCCTCGCTCTCGGACATCGCGGCCATCTCCTTCTCGACCAGGTAGACCAGGCAGATGTACCTCATAAGGCCTCCTCGGCGTGGATTGGTTAGGATGCTCGCCAGGTAGTCGTTCGATTCGCCCGAGATCGACGTCGCCCCCTGTCGATCCCGCGCGGGCCCGTTCGACCATGGAGCGAGGAGTGACCCGCCCCATCAAGGAGACCACGATGATCAAGGGATTGAGCGCGGTGTCGATCTGGAGCGCGGATCTGAACCACCTGCTACCGTTCTACCGGGACGTGCTGGGGCTCGAGGTGGTCATCGAGTCCCCACGCTTCGTGGTCCTGGGGGAGGCCGGTGGGCCGAGCCTCGGCCTCGGCAGCCACAGCGAGGTCCGGGGCCGCAACGCGGACCCGGCCCGGCACCTGGTAGGCCTGGCGACCGACGACCTCCGGGCGGACTGGAAGCGGTTGAAGGCGGCCGGGGTCGAGTTCGTCGAGGATCCCACCGACTACGACACGGTGTCGATCGCGACCCTGAAGGACCCCGAGGGCAACCTCGTCCAGCTGCTGCAGCGGCGTCCGTGATAGGGTGAGGCCCGCCATGAAGATCTTCTACGGCTGGATCATCGTGGGTGTCGGGATCGTCGTCACCTGCATCGGCGTGGGGGCGATGCTCTCGCTCAGCATCTTCCTCCAGCCGATGACCCAGGCGATGGGGTGGTCCCGGACCGGGATCTCGACCGCCGCCCTGGTCAACTGGCTCGCGATGGGCGTGGGGGCGTTCCTCTGGGGCGCGCTCTCCGACCGGCTCGGCACCCGCGCCGTGCTGCTCATGGGCGGTGGTCTGCTCGGGCTCGGGCTCGTGTCCGCGAGTCAGGCCACGACGCTCGGGCAGTTCCAGCTCCTGTTCGGGGTGCTGGTGGGGCTCGCCTCGGGGAGCTTCTACACTCCGTTGACCGCGACCACCACCCGCTGGTTCACGCAGCACCGGAGCCTGGCGGTCGCGCTGGTCTCGGCCGGCATCGGGCTCGGCTCCTCCACCGTCGGGCCCCTGGCGCGCTACCTGATCACCGCCTACGACTGGCGCACCGCGATGTTCGTGATCGGCAACCTGGCGTGGCTGATCATCATCCCCGCCGCCCTGCTGGTGCGAGAGCCGCCCGGCGGGGTCGCCGCGGGCGCGCCCGGGATGCTGGGAGCGGACGGGCGCGAGCTCACGGTGGGGCAGGCCCTGCGCACGCCGCAGTTCGCGGCCATCGCGCTCGCGTACTTCGCCTGCTGCGGGGCGCACTCCGGCCCGATCTTCCACATGGTGACCCACGCGATCGATCGCGGGATCACCGCGATGGCGGCGGTCACCGTGCTGAGCGTGGCGGGCATCGCCTCGCTCGGCGGCAAGATCGTGTGCGGGCTCGTGGCCGATCGCGTCGGGGCCAAGCGGACCCTCGTGGTGGGGCTCGCCATCCAGGCGCTGGCGATCACGTTCTACCTCTTCACCCGCGACCTCGCGAGCTTCTACGCCCTCGCGGTGGTGTTCGGCTTCGCCTACGGCGGGGTCATGCCTCTCTACGCGATCCTGGTGCGCGAGTACTTCGGGGCCCGCATCATGGGGACCGCGTTCGGGGCGGTCGCGCTCGTCTCCACCCTCGGCATGGCGATCGGGCCGCCGGTGGGCGGCTGGCTCTTCGACACCTACGGGAGCTACTCCTGGCTCTACCTGAGCTCCTTCGCCATCGGCCTGGCCGCGGTGGCCATCGCGGCCACGTTCCGGCCGCCGGCGCGGATCGCCTCCGGCATGCCGAGCCCGAGCCCGGCCCACTGAGGGCGAGGACCTCCGCGATGCGGTTCATGCTGCTCATGTACCGGGACGAGAAGGTCTGGGACGTGAAGCCCGAGGCGGAGCGGCTCGCGATTCGCCAGCAGGCCATCGACCTGACCGAGGCGCTCCGGCCGCGCGGAATCTTCCTGGCCGGCGACCCGCTGCTGCCGACCGGCACCGCGGTCACGGTCCGGATGACCGGCGGCAAGCCGATGGCGACCGACGGCCCGTTCGCCGAGACCAAGGAGCAGCTGGGCGGCTACTCCATCGTGGAGGTGGGGAGTCTCGACGAGGCGGTCGCGATCGCGCGGGATCATCCGCTGGTGCGCGTGGGCGGCCACTCGATCGAGATACGGCCGATCCGGGAGCTGCCCCCGCGGTAGCCCCGGGTCGCGGCGGCGGGCCGGCTCCGCTACAATCGGGCGCAGAGGAGACCGGCCCATGGCCCCGACCACGACCGCGGCCCCCCCGAGCATCCATCCGCTGGACCCACTGAGCGCGGCGGAGATCGAGCGCGCCTGGGAGATCGTGCGGCGCGAGCGCCCGCTCGGGCCGCGGGTGCGGGTGATCTTCGTCATGCTCCACGAGCCGGACAAGAAGGTGGTGCTCGGCCACCGCCCAGGCGACCCGGTGGATCGGGCCGCGTTCGTGGTGCTGATCGACTCCGCGGCGGGGAAGACCTACGAGGCGGTCGTCTCGCTCGGGGAGGGGCGCGTCCTCTCCTGGGAGCACGTCCCGGGCGCCCAGCCCGCGATCGTGCTCGACGAGTTCGTGGAGTGCGAGGCGGCGGTGCGCGCCGACCCCCGCTGGCGCGAGGCGCTGCGCCAGCGCGGCGTCACCGACCCGAGCCTCGCCATGGTGGACTGCTGGTCGGCCGGCAACTTCGGCTTCCCGGCCGACGAGGGCCGCCGGCTGGTGCGCGCGCTCACCTGGGTGCGGCGCCACGCGGGGGACAACGGCTACGCCCGGCCGGTCGCCAACCTGCTCACCGTGGTCGACCTCGACCGGATGGAGGTGATCGCGGTCGAGGACGGCGGCGTCGTCCCGCTGCCGCCCGAGGACGCCAACTACTCGCCGGAGGCGGCCGGGGTGCGCGCCGGCCTCAGGCCCATCGAGATCCGCCAGCCCGAGGGCCCGAGCTTCACGCTCGCGGGTCACGAGCTCTCCTGGCAGAAGTGGCGGATGCGCATCGGGTTCACGCCGCGCGAGGGGCTCGTGATCCACACCGTGTCCTACGAGGACCAGGGGCGGGAGCGCCCGGTCCTCTACCGGGCCTCGATTGCCGACATGGTGGTGCCCTACGGCGATCCGCGTCCCACCTACTTCCATCGCAACGCCTTCGACGTGGGCGAGTACGGCATCGGCACGCTCGCCAACTCGCTCGTCAACGGCTGCGACTGCCTGGGCGAGATCCGGTATCTCGACGCGGTCGTCAACGACGGCCGCGGAGGCGCGGTGACCCTGCCCAACGCGATCTGCCTGCACGAGGAGGATGCGGGGATACTGTGGAAGCACGTCGACTGGCGGCTCGGCACGACCGAGGTGCGCCGCTCGCGCCGCCTGGTCGTCTCGTCGATCTCCACCGTCGGCAACTACGAGTACGGTTTCTACTGGTACTTCTACCAGGACGGGACCATCCAGCTCGAGGTCAAGCTCACCGGCGTCATCTCGAACGGCGCCGAGCCGCCGGGCTCGAAGCCCCGGTGGGGGGAGATGGTCGCGCCCGGGGTCTACGGGCCGATCCACCAGCACTTCTTCAGCGCACGGCTCGACATGATGGTGGACGGGCTCGAGAACTCGGTCTACGAGGTGAACACGGTGGCCGATCCCCCGGGCCCCGACAACCCGCACGCCAACGCCTTCCACGCCGAGTCGACGCTGCTGCGGTCGGAGGCCCAGGCGCAGCGGATCCTCGATCCGCTCGCCGGTCGCTTCTGGAAGATCGTCAACCCGCAGGCGCGCAACCGGCTGGGCGAGCCGGTGGCCTACAAGCTGATGCCGGGCGAGAACGTGCTCCCGTTCGCGGGACCGGACGCCTCGGTGACCCGCCGCGCTGGCTTCATGACCCGGCACCTCTGGGTCACGCGCCACGATCCGCGGGAGCGGTACGCGGCGGGCGAGTACCCGAACCAGCACGCGGGCGGCGCCGGCCTGCCGAGCTACGTGGCCGACGACGCCCCGCTCGACAACACCGATCTGGTCGTCTGGTACACGTTCGGGGCCCACCACGTGGTCCGCCCCGAGGACTGGCCGGTGATGCCGGTGGTGACGATCGGCTTCATGCTCAAGCCGGTGGGCTTCTTCGATCGCAACCCCGGTCTCGACGTGCCGCCGTCGGCGCCCCACGGGGAGTGCTGCCACCCGGCCTGAGCGTCCCGCGCGGCTAGCGGGACTTCTTGAGCATGGCCGCCCGTGAGCGCTTGATGCCGGCTCCGGGCCGGGCGTGCTGCCGCTCGGCCTGTTTGGGCGGCGCCATGTGGATCTCGATGCGGCGCGGCTGATCCGACTGCATCATCGTTCCGCCGTGACGCATCCCCACCTTGCCGCCGGTCTTCTTCTTGGAGCTCTTGGCCGCCATGGACGATCCTCCTGTGCTCGCAATGTCACCAAGCAATCCAGATGCCAGGCTCTCACGCCCGGCAAGTGCACCGCGGGTGGCACATCCGCGACGCGAGGCGACGGCGACGCCAATCGGCCCGGGGCGCGCCCGCCCCAGCCGTGTCGCCGCCGCCTCAGTCCGCTACAGCGTGCCGACCACCGCCGCCGGCCAGGCCCGCGCGTCGACCCGTGCGTGCCACTCCTTGATCCTGCCGTCGGGGCCGATGACGACGCCGACGCGCTGCGCGCCCTTGCCCGGATCGGCGTTGGCGCCGTAGGCGGTGCCGATGACGCGGTCGGTGTCGCAGATGAGCGGGAAGTTGAAGTGGAACTTCTCGGCGAACGCCCGGTTCTCGGCCGGAGTGTCGAAGGAGACGCCGAGGATCACGGCATTCTTGCGATCGTAGTCGGCCTTGAGGTCGCGGAACCCGCAACCCTCTGCGGTTCAGCCGGGGGTGTCGGCCTTCGGGTAGAACCAGAGCACGACCGTCTTGCCCTTGAAGTCGGCCAGCTTCACGGTCTGGCCGGTGTGGTCGCGCCCGGTGAAGTCGGGCGCCTTGTCTCCCGGATTGAGCATGAGCTCTCCTTTCGTCAGCGGGCGCGCACGATCTCGGCCGCGAAGGCCTCGAGTGCATCCCAGTCGTACGGCCCTTCGCGGAATGCGATGCAGAGCCGGGTGCAGCCGAGCGCCCGGAACCGGTCCACCATCGCCCGGGCGTCCTTCACCGTCCCCCGCAGGTAGCCGGTGCGATCCGCGCGGTCGGGGCTGCCGCCCCAGTGGCTACGGAAGATCTCCTCTGCGCGCGCGGCGCCGCGAGCGTCGGCGCCCAGGTAGAAGCCGAGGTTCACGGTGCGCATGATCGTCTTCGGATCGCGCCCCTCCGCCTCGCACCACCGGTCGAGCACCTGGCTCTTGTGCTGCCAGTCGTCCGGGCCGAGGTAGGCGCCGTTCCACCCGTCGGCGAACTTGGCGGCGGCGCGCAGGGTGCGCTTCTCGCCGCGCCCGCCGATCCAGATGGGGATGCGAGGCTGGAGCGGCTTCGGATTGTTGGGGGCGTCGACCATGCGGAAGTGCTTCCCCTCGAAGGTCACGCGGCGACGCTCCGGATCGAGCAAGAGCCGCATGATCTGCGCGTACTCCTCGAGCATGTCCTCGCGCGGGCCGATCGAGGGGAACGGGTAGCCGAACGCCTTGGCCTCCACGTCGTGCCAGCCCGCGCCGAGCCCGCAGTCGACGCGGCCCTGGGAGAGGTGGTCGATCGTGGTCAGCGACTTGGCGAGCAGGCCCGGGTTGCGGTACGCGACGCAGTACACGCCGCTGCCGAGGCGGATCCGCTCGGTGTCGACCGCCGCCGCGGTCAGCGTCGCGATCGCCTCGTAGCAGTCCATGTCGCCTCCGCGCGGCGGCGACTCCTGGAAGTGGTCGGAGACCGAGAACCAGTCGAAGCCCTGCGCGTCGGCGAACTTCCACAGCTTGCGCATCTCGTCGAGGGGGCCGCCCATGTGACCGATGTGGATGCCGAACTTCATCGTGCTCCTCCCTCGCGATCGTGACGCGGTCAGAACTTCTCCTGGGCGCCGCCGCCGCCGAAGCGGCCACCCTCGCCCGCGAAGCCCGGCTCGGGGCCCGGCGCGCGGACCCCGGGCGCGAAGGTGGCCACCACCGGCATGATCTGGAGCGCCTGCTGCCGGCGCTCGTCCGAGAAGAGCGGCTCGGCGGTGAACCCGGCGAGCTCGCCGTCGCGGGCGCGGCGCAGGGCCCGCTCGACGGCCAGCGCGACCACGACGAGCAGCGCACCCGAGAGCGTGAACACGACCCACAGCGGAGCCAGCTGGACGTAGTGCCGCAGGGTCGCGAGCGACAGGGCGAGCAGGACGATCCCGGTGTCGATGAGGACCGTCCGGCGGGAGCCGAGGCCCCACGCGAGGACGGCCGGGGGAAGCAGGGCGGTGGCCGCGGCGGCCGCGAGCCGCGCGCCGCGCGGGACGTCCTCGCGGGCCGGGGCGAGCCGGGCCAGGTGCTCGAGGATGCCCTCGTCGAGCGAGTACACGTTGGCGGCCGCGTACACCGCGCCGATGCCGATCACGGTGAGGACCGCGGCCCCGGCCCGGTGGGAGGGCGCGAGGCGTCCGTCGTCCAGCCGCCCCGCCGTCGCGCCGGCCAGGGCCGCGCCGGCCAGGAGCCAGAGCAGCCGGCCCTGGGGCAGGCGCGCGAGGGCGCAGAAGAGCGCGCCGCCGGCGAGCCCGGCGAAGAGCGGACTGCCCCAGCGCCAGGCCGCGAGCCCGCACGTGAGTACCGCGGCCGCCAGCAGCACGTCGATCGCGTCGTCGTCGCGTAGCCGCGCCGTCTCGACCAGCGTCAGGCCCAGGCCCACCAGGAACAGGCCCACCCCGAGGACCGACGTCGCGCCCGCGGCGCCGCGGCGGGCGGAGCGCGGGGAGGCCTCGAGCACCTCGGTGGCGACGAGGCAGGCCGCGCCCCAGAGCAGCAGCAGCGCCTGGAGCGCGCTCGAGCTGCGCCAGACCGAGAGCGCCACGGCGGCGAGCGTGCAGAGGACGATGGCCGCGACCATGCCTCCGGTGAGCACGCGCCACACCACCCCGGGCGTCACGCACGGGTCCGGGAAGGCCTCGCGGATGCGTCGGTGGGTGGCCTCGTCGATCGCGCCGGCGCGCCGCCAGCCCTGCGCGGCCGCGTGCACCTCCGCGGCCCGCTCCCAGGCGATCGCCTCGCGCCTCATCGCTCGCGCATCCGCCGGTGCGCCCACGAGATCACGACGAGCACGGCCGAGCCGAGGAGGGCGGCGAGCAGGAGCGGAATGCTGTCCGCGTGCAGGCCGTAGCGGAACGGCTCGAAGAGGACCCGAACGAGCGCGATGTAGGCGGCCACGAGGCCGGCCGCGAAGTAGAGCGAGCGGCCGAGGCGGAAGGCCACCACCATGACGCCGCCCGCCACCGCCAGCAGCGCCACGAGCCACTGAGTCCACGCGCGGTGATCCTCGAGCACGCCGGAGAGCAGCCCGCCCAGCAGGAGCAGGAGGCCCGCGTTGGCGAAGACCTCCTCGAAGTGGGCCTTGCGCCCGAGACGCGTCGAGAGCGCGGCGGCGCCGACGTAGAGCGCGCCCAGCGCGATGGCGCTGGCCCGCAGGTCGGCGGCGACGCCGGGGCCGAGGGTCACCGCCGGGACCAGGCTGATCGAGAGCCCACGCCACGCGGCCAGGGCGGCGAGCGCCAGGCCCAGCGCGGTGCGCGAGTCCCAGCGATACGCGGCCAGCAGGTAGGCCACCCCGACGATCAGGAGGTGGTAGGCCCAGCGCGGCCCGAGCACGGTGAACTGCACCTCCACGTACGCGAGGGCCGAGGCGAGCAGGAGGAGACCCAGGAGCAGGACGTAGTCGAAGGCCACGGTCGGGGATGCGACCTCGCCCCACGAGAAGGGTGCGGACCGGCGCGCGATCCAGAGCAGGCAGGCCACCGCGGCGAGGGTGATCCCGGTCGCGATGGCCACCGGGCCGATCTCCTGGTGGTGCTGGGCCACCAGGACCCCGATCCCCGAGGTGAGCAGGAGGACCCCGACGTAGAGGAGCGCGCGGATCTCGAAGCGGATGGAGACGAGCCCGCGCCGGGCCACGCGGTCGAAGAGCTCGGCCTGCCCGACGGAGAGGACGCCGTCTGCCCTCAGGCGGGTGATCGCGCGAGCCACGTCGGGGTTCACGTCCCGGCTCCTGGTCGCGCCGCCATGCGCCATGGTGCGCCCGGAACCGGGCCGGCGTCAACGCACGGGGCGGGGGGCCCGGCCGGCCACGCGCGGCCCCCGTCTTGACGTACCATGGGGCACCATGCCGACGACCTTCGCGGGCTTTCCGGCGAGCGATGACCCGAGCGGCGCGGCGATCGCGCTGCTTGGCGTCCCGGACGCCACCCCGTACTCGGCGGGGCAGTCCAGTCACTCCGCGGCCGCCCCGGCCGCCCTGCGCGCCGCGCTGACCGGGTACGCGACGGCGTCGGATCACTACGATTTCGACATCGGCGGCTTCCGCCCGTCCGGGGTCGTCGATTGCGGGGACCTGGTGGGAGACCCCGCCGATCCGCCGGGTACTCGCGAGCGCATCACCGCCGCGATCGCCCGGTTCCTCGAGGCCGGGGCCGTGCCGGTGGTGCTCGGGGGCGACGACTCGGTCGTGATCCCCTTCTTCCAGGCGTTCGCCGGCCGCGGGCCGCTCACGGTCATCCAGGTCGATGCGCATCTCGACTGGCGGGACGAGGTCCGGGGCGAGCGGTTCGGATGGAGCAGCCCGATGCGACGGGCCTCGGAGATGCCCTGGATCGAGCGGATGGTCCAGGTCGGCCTGCGCGGCATCGGGAGCGCCCGGGCGGGTGAGGTCGCGGACGCGCGGGCGTGGGGCTCCACGATCGTCACCGCCGCCGAGGTGCACCGCGCCGGGATTGGAGTCGCGGTCGACCGGGTGCCGGCCGGCGCCCGCTGCCTGGTCACCATCGACTGCGACGGGCTCGATCCCGCGGTCATGCCGGGGGTGAGCGCGCGCGCTCCGGGCGGGCTCCTCTACCACCACGTGCTCGAGCTCATGCACGGGGTGGCCGCGAAGGCGAGCATCGTGGGATTCGACCTGGTCGAGCTCATGCCCGAGCGGGATCCGAGCGGGATCGCGGCACTGACCGCTGCGCGGCTCGTGTGCAACGGCGTCGCGGCCATCGCGGCCTCGCGGAGCGGCCGGCCCGGAGGCACTTGACGCGGCCACCGGTTTCGGCCGATTCTCGGACCCGCACAGGAGGCCCACATGATCGTTCCCCTGACCCTGGCCGATTTCCTCGACCGCGCCGAGCTGGTCTACGGCAAGCGCGAAGCCATCGTCGACGAGCCCAACCCCCCGGGCGGCGGGCTCGGCCGCATCACCTACCGGCGGTTCGCCGCGATGTGCCGGAGCCTGGCCGCCGCCCTCGACGAGCTGGGGGTGGGCGAGGGCGAGCGGGTGGCGATCGTCTCCCCGAACGCGGCGCGCTTCCTGGTGAGCCTCTTCGGGGTGAGCGTGTTCGGCCGCGTACTGGTGCCGGTGAACTTCCGGCTCAACGCCGAGGAGATCCGCTACATCATCGAGCACTCGGGCTCGACCGTCGCCCTCATCGATCCCGAGCTGGACGAGCCCCTCCGGGCGATCCCGGTCAAGCACCGGATCATCCTGGGCGCGGCGAGCGACGCCCGGCTGCTCGATCGCCGCGACGCGCGCCCCCGCTTCGGGGTGACCGACGAGAACGCGACCGTGTCCATCAACTACACCTCGGGCACCACCGCGCGGCCCAAGGGCGTGCAGCTCACCCACCGCGGCTGCTGGCTCAACGCGGTGACCTTCGGGTGGCACGTGGGGGTCTCGGACCGCGACGTGTACCTGCACACCCTGCCCACCTTCCACTGCAACGGCTGGGGCATGCCCTACGCGGTGACTGCGATGGGGGCCCGGCAGGTCATCATCCGCAAGATCGACGGCGAGGAGATTCTCCGGCGCGTCGCGGCCGAGGGAGTCACCCTGTTCAACTGCGCGCCCGCGGTGATCAACGCGGTCCTCGACGCGGCGGCGGCCCGCCGGAAGCGGGGCGAGGCGGTGCCCGGCACGGGGCGGGTGCGGGTGGTGGTGGCCGGCGCGCCGCCGCCGTCGAAGACCATCGAGCGGGTCGCCACCGAGCTCGGCTGGGAGTTCATCCAGATCTACGGCCTCACCGAGACGTCGCCGCTGCTCACGATCAATCGCGCGCCGCAGGAGTGGGACGCGCTCGACTCGGCCGAGCGCGCGAAGCGGCTGTCACGGGCGGGCGTGCCCGCGGTGGGCGTGCGCATGGACGTCGATCCGAGCGGCGAGATCCTCGCCCAGTCCAACCACGTCTTCGGGGGCTACTGGAATCAGCCCGAGGAAACCGCCAAGGCCATCGTGGACGGGTGGTTCCACACCGGCGACGGCGGCCACGCCGACGGCCCGTACACCGTCATCGCGGACCGGAAGAAGGACGTCATCATCACCGGCGGCGAGAACGTCTCCTCGATCGAGGTGGAGGACTGCCTCTACCAGCACCCCGCGGTGGCGGAGGTGGCGGTGATCGGAGTGCCCGACGAGAAGTGGGGCGAGACCATCAAGGCCCTCGTGGTCCTGCGGCCCGGGCAGAAGGCCACCGAGCGCGACCTGATCGACTTCGCGCGCGGGCGCATGGCCCACTTCAAGTGCCCGACCGCGATCGAGTTCCGCGAGGCGCTGCTGCGCACCGCGACCGGCAAGCTGCAGAAGTACAAGCTGCGCGAGCCCTTCTGGGCCGGGCGCGACCGCCGGGTGAGCTGAGGCGCGGGGCTCAGCCAGCGCCGCGCACTTACCTCCAGCCCCGGCGGCCGTTCTCCTGCCACGACTTGCGGCCGGTTGCGTGCACCGGGATGCTCTTGAGGAAGAGCAGGGCCATCGCGTCCGAGTCCACGCGCCAGACGACCGCGGAGACGTGGACCGGGTTGCCCTCCGGGGGATGGAATTGCACCTCCACCGGCGTGCCGGGCTGCATCTCGCCGCGCGGCTTGAGCTTGGCCCCGTTGGCGCTGAGATCGACGGTGTGGCAACGGACTCGGCGGCTTCCCGACGTGACCCAGGCGGTCCACGACACACCGGCCCGAGAGTGAACGCGACGGCTGCGCTGCTGCTGTTGGGTGTTCATGCGCTGGAAGGAGAGCAAGGGCCGGGCCATCCGGAATTGTCCCAGGAAACAGCCAGTTACGATTGGGGCCGCGCACCGGTCGGCTTCCCAGGATGGTAACGGCGGGGCACATTGTGGGTAACGAAAGGGACGATTGACAGCGCGCGCGGCTCGGGGCAGCATTCGGGGGCCGCGCAGAAATTTCCTCCGGGAACAGGAGACCGCCCGATGAGCAAGACCCGCTCCGAGTGGAGTGAAGAGATAGCCCGCCACGCCGACGATCTGCTCGCGCTGCGGCGCGACTTCCACCGGCACCCCGAGCTGAGCCACCAGGAGCGGCGCACCGCGGAGATCATCGCGGAGCGCCTGCATGCGGCGAAGCTCGACGTCCGCACCGGCGTGGGCGGCACCGGGGTGGTGGGCGTGCTGCACGGCGACCGGCCGGGCCGCACCGTCGCGTGGCGCGCGGACATCGACGCGCTTCCCCTCACCGAGCTGCTCGACGCACCCTTCGCCTCCGGCACGCCGGGCGTGATGCACGCCTGCGGGCACGACGGCCACACCGCGGTCGGGATCACGCTGGCCGAGATCCTGGCCGCGCGGCGCGCCGAGCTGCCCGGCACCGCAGTCTTCCTGTTCCAGCCCGCCGAGGAGGTGCTGGGCGGCGCGCGACCGATGATCGAGGCGGGCGCGCTCGAGAACCCGCACGTCGAGGAGATCTACGGGCTGCACTTCACGACCCAGCAGCGGGTCGGGCAGGTCCAGGTGCGTCCCGGACCGTCGATGGCCTCGGCCGACGCCTTCACCGTGGAGGTGCGCGGCACCGGCGGGCACGGGGCGATGCCGCACCTCTCGATCGATCCCATCACCGCGGCGGCCAACATCCTGCTCGGCATGCAGAGCCTGGTGTCGCGCGAGATCCCGGCCCAGGAGACCGCGGTGCTCACGGTGGGGCAGATCATCGCGGGCACCAAGGGCAACATCCTGCCGGACCGCGCGATCATGCGCGGGACCATCCGCGCGTTCGACGGAGGTGTGCGGGACCACCTGGTCACGCGGCTCGGCGCATTCGTGTCGCACGTCGCGCAGGCCTACCGGGCCGAGGCGGAGATGCGCCTCGACGGCGGCTCGTGCCCGGCGGTGGTCAACCCCGCGCGGGAGAGTGCGTTCGTGCGCGAGTGCGCCAGCCGAGAGCTGGGGGAGCAGGCGGTGACCGACGGGCGCGTGGTCATGGCGAGCGACGACATGAGCCTCTTCCTGCGCGAGCGCCCGGGCTGCTACTTCCGGGTCGGCATCGGGCCGGACGCCGGCGCGGCCCGCCCGCATCACGCGCCCGAGTTCGAGATGAACGAGGCGGGGCTGCCGGTGGGCCTGCAGGTGGGGCTGGCCGTGATGCGCTCCGCGCTCGCGCGCTGACCCCGCGCCCGCGATGGGGCGGCTCGACGGCAGGGTGGCGGCGGTGACCGGCGCCGCGTCGGGGATCGGCGAGGCCACCGCGCGCCGGTTCGCGGCCGAGGGCGCCGCGGTCGCGCTCGGCGACATCGACGCGGAGCGGGGCCGTCGGGTGGCGGAGGAGATCCGGGCCGCGGGCGGCCGCGCGGTGTTCGTCGAGATCCACGCCGGTCGCGAGGCCGACGCGGCGCGGTTCATCCGGACCGCGCGGGAGGAGCTCGGGCGGCTCGACGTGCTGGTGAACAACGCGGGCATGCGGCTCTACCAGACGGTGGTGGACGCGAGCGAGGAGAGCTGGGACGCGATCCTCGCGGTCAACGTCAAGGGCTACGCGTTCTGCGCGAAGGCGGCCATTCCTCTGATGCGCCAGGTGGGCGGCGGCAGCATCGTGAACGTGGCGTCGATCCGCTCGATCGTGGCCGGCGGCAACATGGTGCAATACGACACCACCAAGGCCGCGGTGGCCGGCCTCACCCGCGCGATGGCGCAGGACCACGCCGCCGACGGCATCCGGGTCAACGCGGTCTGCCCCGGCCCGATCTTCACCCGCTTCCACGAGCGCCGGGCCGAGGCCGCCGGGCGGACCCACGACGACTTCCGCGCCGAGTTCGGGCGCGGCACCATGCTGGGGCGGGCGGGCACGCCCGGCGAGGTCGCGGCCTGCATCCTCTTCCTCGCCTCGGACGACGCCTCCTACGTCACCGGCGCCTCGCTCTACGTCGACGGCGGGCACACCGCGCGCTGACGGAAGCGGCGGCCGGGGCCGTCCGGCCCGCTCACTCGTCGGAGCCGCCCGGATGGGGCCGCGCGACGAACCGGGTGAACCGATCCGGGAGCTCCAGCTCGAAGCCATCGTCCTTGCGATACACGACGTAGCAGCGCGCGCGGCCGTGGTCCCAGACGTGCCAGCGGCGGCAGAGCCGGCCCTCCGACGAGATCTCCCAGGTCCCCACGTCTACCTCCTTCCCCGACGCGCCGTAGAGCCGACCGTCCAGGGCAAAGAACAGGCGCTGGCGCCCCACCGCGAGGACGTGCCCGCCGATCTCCGTCGTGAGCTCGCTCTCGGTCAAGGCCACGCGGAGGGGCGTCGGCCCTGGCGTGGCGACCGAGGCGCAGAAGGGCCGGAGGGACTCGCCGGCCTGGATCATGCCATCGACGTCGAAATCGAAGGCGTCGGCGAACCGGAAGACGGAGACGCCGTTCGGCAGCAGGGCGACGAGGTTGCCGCCGTAGCCGAGCATCTCGGGGATCTGGAAGAAGCAGCCGGTGCCGGTGCGATAGGGGACGGACCAGAACGACAGGTGATAGCGTCCCGCGCCGAAGCGGTTCCGCAGGCCCGACGGGAGCCCGCTCGGCGGGTCGGTGCGGTACAGGGCCTCGGCCAGCTTCGTCGCGCTCAGGAGCTGGACGCCCTCGTGCCGGCCCCCGTTCTGCAGCAGCGTGGTCAGCTTCGCGACGTCGTCCACGGTCGGATAGAGGCCGTATCCGAGCAGGGGCACGCCGCGGTGGCCATCGCCCTCGATCGTGTGCATCGCCGGCGCGTGAAGGATCCCGATGGGCCGGAGCACCTCGGCCCGCACCATGTCCCAGAGATGCGCGTCGGGGCCCTCGCGGCGCTTCAGGTAGGCGTCCAGCGCGACCGCCAGCACGAACGTCTGGGTAGTGTTGTAGCGGAAGACCTCGCCGCGGTTCCAGGGGTACTTGCCGTAGGAGAGCGCGATCTCGAGCTTCTCGCGGAGGGGGCGCTTCACGATCCAGCGGAGCATCTTCGGCCCGTTCTCGTCGGCGGACGTGCTCCCGTCGCGCTCCCGACCCTCGTCGCCGATGCCGGTGGCCATGTTGAGCGCGTCGCCGAAGGTGACGCCGTCCCAGCCTGCGTGCGGCTGGCTGCCCGGGGGCAGGTAGTCGACCAGCTTCTCGTCGAGGACGGCGTCGCCGTACCTCTGGGCCAGCCGGAGCAGCGCGACCGCGGCGCCCAGTGACTTCGTCACCGAGAACACGCCGTGCCGCATCTCGCGGCAGTAGGGGAACGGGCCGTAGCGGGTGTTGCAGCCGCGCACGTAGAGCACGCCGTCGACCACGAGGCCGTTGACACTGATGTCGGCCGGGGCGGGGTCGCCGTCGAAGGCCGCGAGCGCGGGAGTGGCCGGCAGGGCGGTCCAGGGCTGCATCGGCGCCTGGCGACGAAGCTCTTCCGCGAAGTCGGCGCGGAGCGCGGTCTCGTTCGCGATCGGCCCCGGGACGTAGGTCAGGGGCAGGTGGCCCCAGAAGTCGAGCCGCTCCCACGCCGACGTCTCCTGCACGACCTGGACACGGAGCCCGGACACGTGGGTATCGTCGAAGAGGAACGTGGCCACGCCGTTGTGCGCCCCGTTGTGCACCGGGTTCACCAGGATGAACGGGAACGAGGCGCGGGACATGCCGCCGTCGCCGGGCTCGGACCACACCCGTCCCGGCGAGACGATCAGCCGGCCGGCCGGCGGCACGAAGTCGCGGACGACCGGGACGAGATGCACACCGGCGGTGAAGAACTCGAGCGTCACAGCCTGGGATGGCGCCGGCAGGCTCGGGCAGCCCTGGCTCGAGGCGGAGATCGACGCGGCCCCGATCGTGAGCGTGCCCGCGAGCGTGTGCTTCGCGGGGGCCCACGCCCCGATCGGCCCGAAGTAGTCGTTGTGGACCGGGCCCGGGTCCGGGAGCGGAGGCGTGAGCAGCTCGGCGGCGGTCAATCGGTCGCGCGTGGCGGCGGGAGGTGTCACCGGGGCCCGTCGCTCCGCCCGCCCACACTCGACCTGGGACAGCTCGTCGAGGCGGGTCAGCGTGCCCTGGCTGGCGCGGCGGTCACTGACGGTGGAGACGAGCGTGTCGCCGTCGAAGCGGTACGTCAGCTCCACCCGATCCGGTGTGGGCAGCGTGAACCGGAGCACCCCGTCCGCCACGCGGCCGGTCGCGCGCCAGAAAGTCGGGTGCGAGAGGTTCCAGCCGAGGTACGAGGCGCGGCTGTGGACGACCCGCGCGTAGCCGTTGGGGAAGACCTCCTCGACGACGAGCGTCTGGCACAGGACCTCGTCGCCGGCCGGGTCCCGCCACACGCCGCTCCAGGCACCCGCGAAGCGGGCCACGCTCGCCGGTACGTCCGGCGCCGGCGCGGTCGGGCGCACGTCGTCGGGCAGCGGGGTCGAGTGTCGGCAGTCCTTGGCGGCCGCCGCGGCCGACGGGGCGAGCGCCAGCCCGAGCATCAGCAGCGGGCCGAGTCGTCGGAGCAGAGACATCGGCATCCTCTCGGAGTCGGGATGGGTCGGGCCGAGGATAGCGCGGGTCGCGGGGCGTTGGCGAGCCGGCGCTCGGCTCCGGGCTCAGCGCCCGCGGCCGAGCAGGTCACGGAGCCCGCGGACGACCATCCACGCCAGGAACACGTCCATCAGCGCCGCCGCGACGCCGAAGGCGGCGCGGCCCGCCCACTCGCTCGATGGCCCGGACACCGACACGAACGGGATCGAGACGCTCCCGCCGAAGGCGCGCGGGCCGGGCCCGAACGCGACCCAGTTGAAGACGACGGCCAGCGCGCCCACCACGCCTCCGCCCATCACGAAGGTCCGCCACGTGGTGCGCGCGGCGGCCTCGGGGGTCTGTGCGGACGGGGTGGTGAGCAGGAGGATCCCGATCAGGAAGAAGACGAGGCCGGCCGCCCCCACCACCCAGCGCGGGGTCTGCCGCGCGGCCTCGTCCACCGGGAGGAGGCCGAGCGCCAGGAGCAGGATGGCGAGCCCCACCAGACCGAAGAGCCCGCCCATCCACGCCATCGCCCGGGGCGAGAGCGCCTGATCCGGCATCCGGGTCTCTCAGGGGCTCTGGATCTCGCGCACCGTGCCGGGCAGCCCGGTCGAGCCGGTGTTGAGGCCGGCCTTGCGGAGCATGCGGCTGCCCGCCTCGTGGCCGAAGAGGTCCGGCCCCATCGCGGTGAGGCCGCCGTCCACCACGATGACCTGGCCGGTGATGAAGCGCGAGTCGTCGCTGGCCAGGAAGAGCGCGGTGTCGGCGATGTGCTCGGGCAGGCCCAGGTCCGGCCACGGCTGCTTCTGCCGCGCGAGGCGATCCCACGCCTCCTCGCGGCGCCCCATCGCGAGCGGGGTCTTGATCATGCCGGGCGCGATCGCGTTCACCCGGATGCGGTGCGCGGCGAGCTCGGCCGAGACCGAGCGGCTCAGATTGGCCACCGCCGCCTTCGCGGCCGAGTAGGCGTGGGGGCCGGCGCCGCCGCCGAGGCCCGCGATCGACGCGGTGTTGATGATGCTGCCGCCGCGCCCCTGGGCCTTCAGGCGCGCCGCGCCGTGCTTGATCCCGAGGAAGACGCCCCGCACGAGCACCGCGAAGGTGAAATCCCACTCCTCGACGGAGGTCTCGCCGATCGGCCCGAACGCGCCCCCGACCCCGGCGTTGTTGAAGAGGCAGTCGAGCCCGCCGAATCGCTCCACCGCGAGCGCCACCAGGCCCGCCACGTCCCGCTCCGCCGCGACGTCGACCCGGAGCGAGGCGAGGCGGTCGGCGGCGCCCTGGGCCTTCGCACGCGCGCCGGTCTCGGCGAGGCTCGCGTCGTTCAGATCGCCGATGACCACCCGCGCGCCTTCACGCAGGAACGTCAGCGTGGTGGCGCGCCCGATGCCGCTGCCGCCCCCGGTGACGATGGCCACCTTGCCGTCGAGCCGCCCGCTCACGCGCCGTCTCCCTTATCCGCGCGGCTTCACCCAGGTCTCGGACCAGGCGAGGGTGGCGCTGCTTCCCTGGCGGTCGCCGCGCATCTCGGCCCACACCTGGCCGGTCGCCACCTTGCCGTTGACCTCGAGCTGGGCCGCGCGGGCCGGGAAGAACGTGCTGAACACGCCGATCGGCCGGTCGTTGAAGCCGGGAGGGGCGTTGAGCACGAAGGGCTCGATGCAGTCGTACCAGGACATCGTGACCCGGGCGTCGGTGGCGGTGATCGTCTCGGTGGCGGTGGACCAGGGGCCGCCGTGCCGATCGAAGCGCGCCGCGATCACCGGCAGGGACGTGTCGGCGAAGGCGGGGAAGAGCAGCTTCTCGATCGTCGTCTGCAGCCAACGCGCGACCGCGATGTTGTCGCTGTAGATCCGCACCCGCCCGTCCGTCAGGGTGGACTGGAGGAAGAGTGCGTGGCCTCCCCCAGCCGGGCACCAGAGCACGCGCCAGTGGCTCGCGCGGTCGGACAGGGTCTTGCCGCCGTCCGGGCTCAGGCGGATGAAGGAGTTCTCGCCGGTCATCAGGACTGCGTTCGGGTCCACTGGCGGCATCGGGGTCGTCTCCCTTGAGAGGTTTGTGTGCGCGGCCACTCCTGGCGCGGTACATTCAGCCGGCAGCGGCAGCCGGTCCCGACGAAGATACGAGGGAAGCCCGCTCGGAGCAAGCGGGGAGAGGAGAGCGACGATGGCCCCACGCGGCCTGTTCCTGGTGCGGATGGACGTGGCCCACGACCACGAGGCCCTGTTCAACGAGGTCTACGACAAGGAGCACGTGCCGCTGCTCCAGGCGGTGCCCGGGGTCATCCGGGCCAGCCGCTACCGGCAGCCGTCACCCACCGAGCCGCGCTATCTGGCCGCCTACGAGCTCGAGAGCCTGGCGGTGCTCCAGAGCCCCGAGTGGAAAGCGGCCGGGGAGGCCGGGCGCTGGCCCAAGGACATCCGGCCCCACACGATGAACCGGCACCTCGCGGCCTACGAGTGGGTGGGGAGCAGCCCGGGGCTCGGCTACCGGACACCGTACGTCTTCTGGGTCATGATGGACATCGAGCCGCACCGCGAGGCGCTCTTCAACGAGCTCTACGACGTCGAGCACGTCCCGCTCCTGCTGAAGCTGCCCGGCTGCGTCAACGTCGCCCGCTACCAGACCGCGACCCCCGGCGAGCCGCGGTACCTCGCGGCCTACGAGGTCGAGCGGACCGACCTGCCCATGTCCAAGCTCTGGAACGACACGTCGGACATCGGCCGCTGGAAGCCCGAGGTCCGGCCCTACACCTACAACAAGAAGTACATCGTGAGCGAGCGCCTCTGATGCCGACCGACATCGCGCTCACCGGGCTGGCGATGCCGCTCGCCGAGTTCCCCGCGATCGCGCGCGAGGCGGAGAGCCGCGGCTATCGCACCGCCTGGGTCGGCGAGGCCTCCGGCGCGGAGGCCATCGTGCTCTCGACCCTCATCGCCACCCACACCACGAGGATCGGGATCGCCAACGGGGTGATCCCGGTGCAGACCCGCACGCCCATCGTCTACGGGCAGGCCGCGGCCACGCTCGCGCACCTGGCGCCCGGTCGCTTCGGCCTCGGCCTCGGACTGTCGAGCGAGATCATCGTCGGCCAGTGGCACGGGCTGCCCTTCACGCCGTCGATCCAGCAGATGCGGGAGGCGGTGCAGATCATCCGCACCGCCGCCGCGGGCGAGCGGGTCAACTTCGAGGGCAGGTTCTACCGCCTGAAAAACTTCCGCCTCGCCATCCCGGCGCCGTCGACGCCGCCCCGCATCTACCTGGCCGCGCTCGGGCCGCGGATGTGCGAGCTCGCGGGCGAGGTGGCGGACGGCGTCCTGCTCAACTGGATCCCACCCTCGGCGGTGGCGACGTCGCTCGGTCACGTCGAGGCCGGCGCCAAGCGCGCGGGCCGCCGCCTCGCCGACCTCGACGTCGCGGTGTACGTGCGCACCTGCGTCACCGACGAGCGCGGGCCGGTGCGCGAGTCGCTGGCCCGGGACATCACCGGCTACGCGATCGTGAGCGTGTACGCCCGGTTCTTCGAGGAGTGCGGCTACGCGCCGGAGGTGGCCGCGGTGAACGCGGCGTGGAAGGCGGGCGATCGCGCCGCCGCGGTGAAGGGGATCTCGGAGCGCGTGCTGGACGGCCTGGGCGCGGTGGGGCCGGCCGACCATTGCCGCGAGCAGATCGCCGCGTTCGCCCGCACCGGGGCGACGCCGGTGGTGCTGCCCTTCGCGCCGCCCGGCCCCACCGCGCGCGCCTCGATGCTGGGCACGTTCCGCGCCTTCCCCTGAGCGGCTCCCGCTGAGGCCTCGGGAGGTCCGGCCCCGGGGCTGGGGCTCATGCCACCCGACTCGGGTGCTCCGCCCCGTATGACGCCGATCATAGTGACTCGCCTGGAGTACTTGTACTAATAGACACAAGGTGCTTCCGGTGCTGTTTCGCACCGACACGAACCTTCCGGGTCTGGCGTTCGGCAGCTATTTCGAGGAACGAGAGAGGGGGAGAACATGGCGCCTCGGTCCATCGTCCCAGGTTTGCTGAGCATGGTGGCAATGGTCGCAGGTCTCGGGCTGGCGCTGACATCGACGACCCCCGAGGCGTCCGCGCAGAACCGGCCGGCCGCCAAGCCGGCGGCGGCCGCCCCGGCCCAGGCGGGGGCCCCCATCGAGGCCGTACTGACCAGCGCTCCGGAGGTGCCGCCGCCCATCACCCGACGTGATCCGGCCAAGGTGGTCGTCCACCTGGAAGTCCGCGAGGTGAACCTGCCCATCTCGGACGGTGTCGAGTACACCTTCTGGACGTTCGGGGGCCACGTGCCCGGCAAGTTCATCCGGGTGCGCCAGGGCGACACCGTCGAGTTCCACCTGCAGAACCATCCGGACAGCAAGATGCCGCACAACATCGACCTGCACGCGGTGACGGGGCCCGGGGGCGGCGCCACCAGCAGCTTCACGGCTCCCGGCCACGAGTCGCAGTTCACCTTCAAGGCGCTGAACCCGGGCCTCTACGTCTACCACTGCGCCACGGCCCCGGTCGGGATGCACATCGCCAACGGGATGTACGGCCTGATCCTGGTCGAGCCGCCCCAGGGCCTGTCGAAGGTCGACCGCGAGTTCTACATCATGCAGGGCGACTTCTACACCGTGGGCTCGTACCGCGAGAAGGGCGCCCAACCCTTCGACATGCAGAAGGCCATCGACGAGCGGGCCACCTACGTGCTCTTCAACGGCTCGGAGGGCGCCCTGGTGGGCGACAAGGCGCTCAAGGCCAAGGTCGGCGAGCGCATCCGGATCTTCGTGGGCAACGGCGGCCCGAACCTCGTGAGCAGCTTCCACGTCATCGGCGAGATCTTCGACCGCGTCTACACCGAGGGCGGCTCCCGCTATCAGGAGAACGTCCAGACGACGCTGATCCCGGCGGGCGGCTCCGCCATCGTCGAGTTCAAGGCCGAGGTGCCGGGGACGTACATCATCGTGGACCACTCGATCTTCCGGACCTTCAACAAGGGTGCGCTCGGCATGCTCAAGGTCGACGGTCCTGAGAATCGGCTCGTGTACTCCGGCAAGGAGGTCGACGTGGACTACATCAGCGAGAAGGCCGGGCCCTCGTCGCCCGCCATCGCGTCCGCCGCCAGTGCGCTCGAGAAGGGCACGCTCGACATCAAGACGCAGATCGCGGCGGGCGAACAGCTCTTCAGGGGCACCTGCTCGGTCTGCCACCAGGCGACCGGTCAGGGGCTCCCGAGCGTGTTCCCACCGCTGGCGAAGTCCGACTACCTCATGGCGAACAAGCAGCGGGCGATCGAGATCGTGCTCAAGGGGCTTACCGGACCGGTCACGGTCAACGGCAAGCTGTTCAACTCGGTCATGCCGCCGATGAGCCAGCTCCGGGATGACGAGATCGCCAACATCCTGACGTACGTGCGCAACGCCTGGGGCAACCAGGGGGACCAGGTGACCGCCGCCGAAGTGACGGACGCCCGCGCCAAGATCAAGCTGCCCCCCGGGGCGGCCCGCTGAACCATGCGGCACCTGGCCTTCGTCACGCTGGCGCTCGTCCTCGCGGGCGCCGGCGTGCCGGCGGCGTCCCCAGGCGACATGGCGCGAGTGGGCCCGGGGGTGCTCCACCCGGTCTACGCGCCCGCGCCGGGCGTGACGACGGTCGACGTCGCCGCCTTCATGCTGGACCGTCTGCCCGTCACCAACGCCCAGTTCCTGAGCTTCGTCACCGGGGCCCCCGGCTGGCGGCGTGACCGGGTGGCCCGCGTATTTGCCGACGACGGCTACCTGGCCCATTGGGCGGGGCCGACGGAGCTGGGACCCGACGCCCGTCCCGAGCAGCCGGTCACGCGTGTGAGCTGGTTCGCCGCCAGGGCCTACTGCGGCGCCCGGGGCAAGCGGCTGCCGACGGAGGTCGAGTGGGAGCTCGCGGCGGCCGCCGGAGATGTGGGCCCGGATGGTGCGGCCGAGCCCGGGTTTCGGGAGCGGATCCTCGCCTGGTACGCGAGGCCGGCGACGGGCGACCTGCCCGACGTGGGGGGCGGGCCGCCCAACTTCTGGGGGGTCCGCGACCTTCACGGGCTGGTGTGGGAGTGGGTCCTCGACTACAACAGCACGCTCGTCTCCGGCGACAGCCGGAGCGGCAAGAGCGCGGATCGTATCCCGTTCTGCGGGACGGGTGCGTTCACCGCCGGGGACAACGAAGACTACGCGGGCTTCATGCGGCTGGCCTTCCGCAGCTCGCTGGAGGCGCGGTACACGACGCGCGCGCTCGGGTTCCGCTGCGCGAGCGACGGCGGGGTCGCTTCACGATGAAGGTCATGGCCATCGCGGTCGCGGGCCTCCTGGCCGCCGGGATCGCCGTCGCGCCGCCGGCGGTCGCCCAGGATCATCGCCACGGGGCCATGGAGTCGGCTCCGCCGCGGGGAGACTCCATCTACGCGCTCTCGGCGTCGCTCGTGGACCAGCGTGGGCGGACGGTCGGCCTGGACCTCTTCCGAGGCCATCCGGTGTTGATCAGCATGTTCTACGCGACCTGCCCGGACGCGTGCCCGCTCCTGATCGCCGATCTGCAGCGGATGGAGCGCGAGCTGCCCCCCCGTATCAAGACCGATCTCCGGATCGTCCTGGTGAGCCTCGATCCGGAGCGAGACACGCCGGACGCCCTCCGGGCGCTGGCGCGAACCCGTCAGGTGGATGAGTCCCGCTGGCGGCTGCTCCGGGCGCCGGAGGATACGGTCCGCGACGTCGCGGCGCTACTCGGCGTCAAGTACCGCAGGTTGCCGGACGGGAGCTTCAACCACTCCTCGGTCATCACCCTGCTCGACCCCGACGGGGCCATCGTCGCCCGCGACGACACGATCGGCGGCCCGCACGAGGCTCTGCTGCGTGGTCTGCGGGGTGCGCGGTCGACGTCGGGCCGCTAGGGTCACGCCGCGCCGGTGACCGTCCGCAAATGGCGCAGCCCGGGTCCTACCGGTACCGGGCCACGAGGTTCTCGCTGTCGTAGGTGACCAGCACGACACGCCCGCGCTCGAAGCGGACCCGTTGCTCGAGCGACAGCACCTTGCCGGGACCGTCAGCCTCGTGTGGAGTGAATGTGACACGCACGTCGTGATCTCCCGGAATCACGCGCAGGTCCTCTTGCACGTTCAACGGCCGATCCGCCCGCAAGCCTGGCGATCTCACCGTCTTCTCCGCCACGATCTGCCCATCGACGACGGCCTTCAAGTCGTAGGACAGGACCTCGGTCACGCACTCGCGCGGCACGCGCATATGGACCGGGCGTCTGGCCAGCTCCTCGGGGGTGAGATTGTGGCACCGCTCCTTGACCTGGCCGGTGAGGCGCCATCCCAACCTCAGGAGGGCATGCTCCGGAGCCACTCCCTGGGGCCACCGACTGCCCAGGGCCACCCCGCCGAGGAGGAGGGCACTGAGCCCCATCGCGAATGCACCGCGCGAGCTTCGGCCGAGCGCCCCGAGGCGGCTCGGTGAAGACGGTCTCGGCAAGGTGTCGAGCAGCGCGGCGATCGCGGGCCATTCGCCCATCGAGTAGTGATAGACGCGAACGGGCAGGCGCGCGATTCGCCCCGGGACGGCCGGAGCCCGCTCTCCGAGGATGCGCGCGTCGGCGAGGATGGCGCCCTCCCGGTGGACGCAGTTCTGGGCGGGGCATCCGAGTACCGCGGTGGTGCCGAAGTGACTGCCGAGATAGGACACGGTGGCGGGATGGAGCGTTCCGACGCAGTCCACTTCGAAGTGCGCCATCGAGTCGTTCTGCTCGAGCCGGTCCCGCAGGCTCGCGGAGACGCCGCCGTTGTTCCGGCAGCTGACGACCAGCGCTCTCTGTCCAGGGCTCGCGGTGCCAGCCACGAGCTGCCGCGCCGAGGCGAGCTGATGTGCTGCCGTCCGGCGGTCGGGGCCGATCGCCAGGGACGCGCACGAGCCCGCGCAGATGCCGCAGCTCACGCAGAGGTCCGGAAGAACGTTCGCGAGGAGCGGGTGCACCTCGGGGTGCTTGCCCGGAATCATCTGGATCGCGTCATACGGACAGTCACGGAAGCACTGCTGGCAGCCCTCGCAGCGCTCGGGGTCGACGAAGGCCGCGGGCGGGCGGACGCCCTGGCGGGGCCGCAGCAGCCACGGCAGCGACAGGAGGAGGCCGGCGAGCAGCGCGAAGGTCGCCAGGCCAGCCGCCGGTGAGCTCTGCACCAGGGGGATCCAGAAGCCGTAGAGCCAGTCCGTGTTCACGCGGCCGGGGATAGCCAGCAGATCGGCCGCCGGGGGAAGCGGAGCGGGGCAGAGCAGGGACAGGAGAACGAGCCCGGTGAGGGCCCACCACACCACCCTCCGCTCCGGGAACCACGCCGCCCGGGCGAGCCTGGACGTGTGGAGCCACAGAAAGCCGATCATCCCCAGAGGGACGGCCACGTGCAGAAAGAGGTTCATGAAGAAGAATTGCGACGGGACCGGCGTGTCTCCGACGAAGGCCCGGTCCGGGGGCTCGGGGAAGAGGGGAAGGAGCCGGAGCATCTTGGCGCCCGCAACTGCCAGCCTCTGGCCGAACTCGTCCCAGACCAGGACGAAGCCGGTCAGACCGGACACGAACATCATCCCGGCGAGCAGGATCCCGGTGATCCAGGCCAGCGCTCTCGGCCCCCACGTCTTGCCCTGAACCAGCAGGCGCAGCGCGTGAACCACCACCGCGACGACGGCGGCGTCGGAGACATATCGGTGCAGGGCCCGGATCCACCGCCCGAGATAGGGGTCGCCCTGGATGCCGGTCATCGACTCGTAGGGGCGCCCGACCTCGTAGACGAAGATCAGGTAGACGCCGGTGACCAGGGCTACCGTGAGGCAGAGGGCGGCCAGCGTGCCGGTGCGGTGCAGCGGGTTGTACTTCGATGAATACGTCCGATCGAAGACCCGGTCGATCCCCTCGATGAGGTGTGCGAGCCAGCGGGTGCCGATCGGCCGCCAGTAGTCGTAGCGGCCGAGGGGCTCAACCGGCATTGGCACCGGCCCGGGCGAGCCGCGCGAGCCCTTCGCGGATCCAGGCCGGCGGGGGATTGTTGAAGGTATAGGCGAGCCGGCCCTGGGCATCGATGAGGAACACCACGGCGGGATGGACGATGTCTCCGGTCTTCTCGTTCCGTTCGAAGGGCACCTGGTAGGCGCCGACCACGCGCAGCACCTCGGCCACGCTCGGCGAGGAGAGGACGTGGAAGTTGTTCGGGACGTCCCACTGCCGTGCGATGCCGGCCAGCGAGCTCGGCGTATCCCGCCACGGGTCGAGCGTGACCAGCAAGACCTCGCTGGGCGGAACGCTGGGCGAGGCCTGTTTGAGGTTCTGGACGAGGAGCGGACACATGGTCTGGCAGTGCGCGAACACGAAGGTCAGCAGCACCGGTCGCCCCTTGAAGCGGTCGAGCGAGATCCGCTCCCCGTCTTGATCGACGAGAACGAAGTCCGGGGCCACCGCCACCTGGCGAGGGTAGGTGGCGGGGAGATCCGACGAGTCCGGGGCACCCGGGGCCCACGCCGCCACGGCCAGGCCCACGCGGACCTGCGTGAAGATCCAGACGCCCTCGGTCGTCACGCCGGCCGCGATCACGGCGAACGCGCACGCGCCGACCGGAGATCGGGCCAGCGCGGCCACGGAGGCTCCAAGCTCCGAGCCCCAGATCGCGAAGATCCCGACCAGGAAGCTCGCCGGGCCGAGGACGAGCAGCATCCAGCCGTACGGGGCCGGCAGTCCGCTCTCGAGCGAGCCGAAGCAGACGGCGCGGGCCGCGGTCAGCCACTCCGGAGGAGCCGCCGACATCGGCATGAAGGCGAGCCCCCACCAGAGCAAGGTGGCGGTCAGCCACAGGACGAGGACGAGCGCCGGTAGCCTCGCGGGACGCATCCCCTATCCGACCTTCCACACGAAGGACAGGATCTTCCAGTTCGCGAAGTAGTACAGGATGAAGCACGCGAGGAAGATGAACACGAGGATGAGGGTGCCCGGGGTGCCGCTCTGGTGGACGGCGACGACCGGGGCCCCCTCGTGCGCTTGAAGGGGGAGCTTCCACACGCCCTGCGGAACACCCGACAGATCATGAGAGTCGGCCAGCCGGAAGGGGCGACCGAAGAACACGCTCACCACCGCGATCAGGATGTACGCGAGCCCCCCGACGATGGCGAGGAGTCCCCCGATGCCCATGGTCGCCTGGAAGAGCTGAACCACGGGATGGTACTCGATCTGGAAGACGGCACCCGGAGCGGAGATGTCCCAGTTCCGGCGCGGAACGCCGAAGATCCCCTGGAAGATCATCGACATCCCGAGGATGACGATCCCCACCCCGAACAGGTAGGGCTGAATCTTCGCCAAACCCCAGAACGCCACGCGCTTCCTGAAGATCAGAGGCAGCACGTAGTACGTGACGGCCATGAAGGCCAGGGCGGTGCCTCCGACGACCGTGGTGTGGAAGTGGCCGGGGACGCGCAGCGTATTGTGGGCGATGATGTTGATCTGCTCCGTCCCGATGGTCACACCGGTGACGCCGCCAAGGAAGCCAAAGATCACGATCGACAGCGCGGCCCCCGAGAACCCGGGATCGCCCCAGGGCGCCTTCTTGAGCCACTCGAACGTTCCCCGGGTGTAACCTCGTAGCCGCTGGCCCATCTCGATCCCGGCCGGCACCGTGAAGCCGTGGACCATGCTGGCGAGCACGGCCAGGTACATGGCATAGCTGGTGTTCCAGATCTTCCACGCCGGCCCCATCCCCGGGTCGACCAGCAGGTGGTGAGCCGACGCCATCGAGATGAAGAGGATGTAGAGCGCGAAGGCCATGCGGCTGACCTTCTCGCTCACGACCACGCCCCCGACGGTGAGGGCCGCGAGCAAGTACCAGACCGAGACGTGAGCCGCGACGTTGATCTGCTGGGATGAGTGTCCGAGGCCCCACCACACCATCCGGTAGACTTCGGGATCGACGTTCATGTACCCGAGGGACCACAGCAGCGTGGGAATGTAGATGACCGCGCCGTGGAGCAGGGTGATCACCGCGATGATGGCGGCGGTCAGGGCGCCGAAGCTCACCAGCGGGATGGACCCTTCGTAGGTGTGCTCTCGCTTGGCCACCACGAGCGTGGCGAAGAAGAGGCACGTCACGATGAGGGCGCCCACCGCGAAGAGGATGATCCCCACGTAGTAGAGCGGATCCGCCTGCAGGGGCGGATACGACGTGAAGAGCACGTCGGCCTTCCCCTGCAGCACCATCGCGTTGGTGACCGCCATGCCGAGGACCATCAGGCCGAACGCGAGCCATCCCACCCGCGGGGCGGGCAATCTCGAGCTCAGGAGGATCGGTCCGGCAAAGTAAAGGATGGCCATCTCGAAGAAGATGATGAAGAAGATCAGCATGTTCAGGCCGTGGAGGGTCAGAAAGCGATAGAAGAGGTCGGCGGGGAGGAGGTGGACCGCCTGCCAGCGGGTCATCACGACCCCGAACGCGGCGATGAGCCCGATCAGGAAATTCACAACCGCGACCACCGCGTTGACCTTGACGAGTGTCTCCGCGTGCCAGTTGACTTTGAGGCCCGTGACGTCGCAGGTCCGGAATCGGGTCGCCAGCCCGTGGATCGCGGTAGACATTGTGGGGGCTCCTCTCGCGCGCTACTCGGTGACCACGACCTTGCCGACCATCATGTGGTGACCGAGCCCGCAGAACTCGTTGCAGATGATCCGGAAGTCTCCCGACTTGTTGGGCACGATCTTCAGCCCGTAGTCGTAGCCGGGAATGACCTGGAAATTCAGGTTCACGGGATACAGGCTGAAACCGTGGTTCAGGTCCACCGAGGAGAGGTGCAGCATGTATCGCACGCCCTTGGTCAGCCGCAGGACCGGATACCACCGCCACATCTGCGCCATCAGGTAGACGTCCGCGCCCGGGGGAGGCGCCACCACCGGGACGCCGTGATCCTCCCCGACCTTGTAGTCGGCGATGAACTTCTCGACCCGGGCCGAGAAGTCCGCGGGGTCGACTCTCGAGCGGACGCCGGACGGGTTCTGACCGCCGCGGAAATGCCAGAACGGCATCATGGCGAACAGGATCAGGCACCACACGAAGGCGATGCTGACCCACATCTTCTCCTGCTTGCCGGTGGGCAGCCACCAGGTGCCGCGCGGAGACACGATCGCCGAATGAGCTTCACGATGTTCCATGTGCTCCTCCTCTCGGCGGCCGGGTCACGGCAGCGCGCCCTTCGGCAGGGTCAAGATCTCGTAGAGGCCCCAGAGCGTGTAGAAGCCAAACATCACGACCAGTCCGGCCGCCAAGAGCAGGAAGGGGCGGTCGAGCAGTCGCTGGCCGAGCGGGGTCGGGTTCTCATCGGGTTTCGGCGTTGGCACCATGGAATTGTCCCCCCGGTCATCCCTGCGTCACGATGGCGAAGGCATCACGCGTCAAGTGAACGCCACTGGGGGCGGCGGTGGGTATGATCCCGATCATATTCGCGCACGCGGCCGGCAGCGGGGTGACCCGGGTGCCCCGGATGTCGACGGCGGCTCCGGATGGGCCGGAGGCGCAGGCTACCTGAACAGCGATAGGCCGAGCAGCACGATGACCAGGGCGACGAGGACGTTGAGCCTGGCCAGCCACGAGGCCCGGGCGCGAGCCCGGGGGCCGGCGGTGGGGAGACCTGCCCGGGGCCCCAGATGGAAATCGTGGATGGCGCTCAGGACGAGCGCCAGAGCGACCAGCGCGAGCTTCCAGTGCAGTCGCGGCGAGTGAAGCAGTAAGGGATAGAGCCACAGATTCACGAGCCCGGTCGCGATCAGGATGGTGAGCGCGATCCATCCCACGGCGCGGAAGCGCCGGCCGGTGGTCTGGACGAGCCGCGTCCGGAGCGCGCGATCGTCCAGCCGGCGCACGACGGGCACCAGCACCAGCGCGATGAAGAGCATGCCGCCGATCCAGGTCATGGCGGCGAGCACGTGGAGCCAGAGCACGAGAAGCGGCACGCGCGGAAGAATACCACGCGGGCTCGCGGCGCACTCAGTGGGCCGGTGGCTCGTGCACGCAGCCGGGATCCTCGGCGAGCGGATCTCCGGTGAGGGCGTAGGCGCGGGCGCGGCTTCCTCCGCAGCGCTCGCGCCACTCGCAGCGCCCGCAGCGGCCACCGAGGCGGGCGGGATCCCGCAGCGCGACGAACAGGGGATCCTCGCGGTACACCGCGACCAGGTCGTCCCGGCGCACGTTGCCGGCCGGCAGGGGCAGGAAGCCGCTCGGGCAGATGTCGCCGACGTGGTCGATGAAGGCGAAGCCGTTGCCGTCGGTCACCGCCCGGGTCGCCCGCATCGCGCGCGGCGACCGCGGCCGGCTCGACTCCGCGCCCCGGATCGCACGCGCGCCGACTACGCGGTGGTAGTGGGGAGCCTCGGTGGTCTTGATGCCGAACGGTACCCGCCGTTGCAGCTCCGCGGCCCACCCCAGGACCCGCTCGATGTCGTCGGCCGGGAGCGCCTGATCGGCCTGGGCGCGGCCCACCGGGATCAGGAAGAAGAGCGCCCACAGGACCACGCCCCAGCCCGCGACCTGCCCGGCCAGCGCGGGCAGGTCGGCCACCGTCTGGCGGCACACCGTGGTGTTGATCTGCAGGGGCAGGCCGAGGGAGCGCGCCTCCTCGACGATGCGCAAGGTGTGCCGGTGCGAGCCCTGGACGCGCCGGAACGCGTCGTGGGCGGCGGCGGTCGCGCCGTCGAGGCTCACGGCCAGCCGCGCGAGTCCGGCGTCTCGAAGCGCGCGCAGCCGGTCCGCGGTCGCGGCCCCGGTGCCGCTCGGGGTGAGCGACATCGTGAGGCCGAGGCGCGTGCCGTAGGCCACCAGCTCCGCCACGTCGGGGCGCCGCAGCGGATCGCCACCGGTCAACACCACGAGCGGGGGCGGCTCGCCGAAGGCGGCGATGCGCTCGAGGAGCGCCCGGCCCTCCTCGGTGGTGAGCTCGCGCGGATCGCGGCGCGGAATCGCCGAGGCCCGGCAGTGCACGCACGCCAGCGCGCACGCGCGCGTCGTCTCCCAGATGACGATGAACGG
>DATJIR010000283.1:0-18293 GCA_035493135.1 Verrucomicrobiia bacterium | reverse complement strand
CCACCGCGGCGGCCAGGTTGGTCAGCGGCCCGAGGGCCACCACGGTGAGGTCGGGCCCCAGCCGCTCCGTCGTCTCGAGAATCACTTCGGCCGCGGATCGCGTCTCAATGACTGGAGGCGGCTCGGGGTAGCGCGCCCGGCCGTCCGGCTCGACGAAGCGGTCCAGGTTGCCGAGCCCGTCCTGGCCGTGGACGTGACCGGCGGTCACGAGGGCTCGCTTGAGCGGGGCCTCCGCTCCCCGGACCACCGGGGGCATGGGATCGGGAGCGCCCACCGAGAGGATGCGGCGGGCATTGGTGGTGGCCTGGTCCACCGGGACATTGCCGGCGACCACGGTGACCGCCTCGATGCGGACATCGGGCGAGGCCAGCGCGAGGAGGATCGCGAGCGCGTCGTCGATGCCGGGATCCGTGTCGATCAGCAGGTGGCGGGTCATTTGACACCCTCTCCGAGGGTCCGTATCATACGCGGCACCCTGGCGCCAGTACCTCGCAAAGGAGGACTCGGATGCACATCCGGATCACGTACTGCGGCGAGTGAAACTATCTACCCCAGGCCTCCAGTTTGCAGGCCGCCATCAAGACTAAGTACGGCATCGACTCCGAGCTGCGCGAGGGCGTCGGCGGCATCTTCACCGTCGAGGCCGACGACAAGATGATCTACGACAACCAGGTCACGTATCGCTTCCCGGAGGATCAGGAGGTCTTCGCCGAGATCGACAAGCTCAGGGCCTGATCTCCCGCTCGATCACCTCCCGGAACGCCGGCTCGGCGACGCGCAGCAGCGCCCTCGCCCGCCCGGCGTCGCTGTGTCCCCGCAGCGCCGCCACCCCGTGCTCGGTCACCACGTAGTCCGCGAGGAAGCGCGGGGTGGTCACGCGCGCGCCGGCCCCGAGGCGGGCCACGATCCGCGAGCGGCTGCCCCGCGCCGCGGTCGCGGGCAGCGCGATGATCGAGCGGCCCCCCTCCGCCCGGGCCGCACCCAGGACGAAGTCGAACTGCCCGCCGATGCCGGTGACCTGCCGGCCGTCCACGCTCTCCGCGTTGACCTGCCCGAGGAGGTCGACCTCCAGCGCGGAGTTCACCGAGACGAAATCGCCGAGCGTGCCCACCACCTGCGGATCGTGGACCACGTCGGAGGGCTCCATGTTCACCACCGGGTTCTCGTGGCACCATTCGAACAGGGCGGCGGTGCCCATGATCTCCCCCACGTCCATGCGCCCGGGGTGCAGGCGCTTGCGCGCGTTGGTGATGACCCCGCTCCGCACGAGCGGCAGCATGTGGTCGACCAGGAGCGAGTGCACGCCCAGGTCCTTCTTGGCGCCGAGCGCCTCCATCACCGCCTGCGGGATCGACCCCACTCCCACCTGGACGGTGGCGCCGTCGGGGATCAGGTCGGCCACGTGCCGGGCGATGCGCCGCTCCACGTCGCCCACGGGAGTCGGGGGATACTCCGGGAGCGAATGGTCGACCGCGGTCCACGCGTCCACCTGCGAGCGGTGCAGGAACGCGTTGCCGAGCGTGCGGGGCATGCGCGGGTTGACCTGCGCGATGACCAGCGGGGCCCGCCGCGCCGCGGACAGCGCGTAGCTCACCGAGACCCCGAGCGAGAGATAGCCGCCCCGGTCGGGCGGCGCGGCGTGGACGAGCACCGCGTCCGGCGCCCAGGGCCCGCCCGCCGCGAAGAGGCTCACCGTGTCGAAGTAGCGCGCGGGCACGAAGTCGACGTCGCCCCGGGCCGCCGCCTCCGCGAGCCGCGGGGACATGTGCCAGGTCGCGAAGCGGATCTTGCCCGCGTAGGCGGCGGCGCCGAACGGATAGTCGTCCACGCGCAGGCCGCCCATCAGGGTGAGCGGCGCCAGCCGATCGGCCTGGCGCAGGATCTCGGCGACCAGCGCGGAGGGATCGCCGCAGCCGGCCGGGAGCAACACCTTCATGCCCGGGCGGAGTCGGCCGACGGCGTCGGCCAGCGTGGTCTGCTCGAACGAACGGGCCATGGAGCGCGGGTAGTATAACCGCTCCCCCCGGCTCTCTCCCGTCATCCCCGCGCGCGCGCCATGGAGCGATGGCGCTACGTCGGCTTGACATCTCGATCGGCGGGGAGCGAAGTGAGGTGACCGCGACGAGGCAGCGCGGTCCCCTTCCGGCTACTCGCGCGGTCCATAGCGAGAGAAGCTCTGTCAGCGGCCTTTCCTCGGGCGGTCCGCCGATGAGGCGCTCATGACAACCGCGAAGCTGCGGATACCTTCCTTCGGGAACCGGTGGTCGACGGCCGGCCGGAATTCCTCGACTGCCCGAACCGACGCTCCGGCTCCGCATCGCCGTCGGCCTGACCTTCGCGCGAGGATCCACCTCCTGGGCATCGTGGTCGGCGCGCTCGTCCTCCGAGCATACTGGGCCGTCCATCACGGCGCGGTGTTGGAAGGCAACGGCTGCGAGTACGCGCGAATCGCCGAGAACCTGGCCAAGCACTCGGCCTACGTGGGACTCTTCGAGGGGCCCGAGCTGATGTTCCCGCCCTTCTATCCCGTGCTGCTGGCGCTGGGCTCGTTCGTGGTGGGGTCCGTCGACCATGCGGCCCGGATCATCCCGGTCGTCACCGGGGTGGTGCTCGTCGTGGCCGCGTTCGGGCTCGGCCGGGTCCTCTACGGGCCCCGGGTCGGACTCACCTTCGCCGCACTCACCGCGTTTCATCCGCTGCTCATCGACCTCTCCAGCACTGCCTACTCGGAGGGCGTGTATCTGCCGCTCATGCTGGGTGGGCTCTACTGGGGGCTTTGCGGCCTGAAGTCGGGGCAGCGGAGGCCCATCGTGCTGTGCGGAATGGCGTTCGGGCTGGCGGCCCTCACCCGGCCCGAAGCCTTCTTCTATCCGCTCGCCCTCCTGGGGGGCAGTCTGCTCTCGGACACCGGGGGGCCCTCGCCGGGCCGGCGCATCGTTCGCCGCGCCCTCTGGCTGATGACCCCCATGGTCATCGTGGTGGCCCCGTATGCCGTGTACGTGTCCGTGCACACCGGGAGCCTGAAGTTCGAGGGCAAAGGCCTGATGGACTACACGATCGGCACCCGGATCAACGCCGGCATGAACCCCGTCGAGGCCGCGTTCGGGATCGGCCCGGATCTCTCGGAGCAAGGGCCACAGCTCTCGCCGAACCACTACGCGGCAACGCCCCACCCGAAGCCCTCGATGCGGGCGGTCTCGCACTACTGGTTGACCAGTGCCCGGCGCAACTGGCCAGCGCTGCGTCAGGCCCTCTCCGCTCCGGCCTTCGGCTCTTTCCTCGCGATCGGGCTGGTCGCCGTCGGCCTGGTCGGTCGGCCATGGAGCAGGTGGCGGGCGACAGGCGAAAGCGTCCTCCTCCAGGTTGCCGGCGGCCATCTTCTCCTGCTCCTCGGCCTGCACTTCGTGCTTCCGCGCTACATGTTTCCCTTGCTCCTCATCTCGATGCTGTGGGTCGCCAAAGGCATCGACGAAGTGGCATGGTGGAGCCTTGGCACCACCCGGCGAGCGCTCTCCGGCCATAGGTGGCCTGAGCTACGGCTCGCCAACGGAGCCCGCGGGGCCCTCATCATCGGGATCCTGTTGCTGGCGCTCTGGGGGGTGCACGGGGTACCGCTTCAGGACCAGGGCCCCGAGGATCGGTTGCTGAGGGATGTCGGGACGTGGCTTGACGACTACCATGCGGGGCCCAAGCGCATCATGACCATCCATCCCGAGGTCGCGTACTACTCGGGGGGCACGTGGCTGCCTTTGCCCTACGCCGAGGCCTCGCTTAGCCTTCGGTACATTCGTCGGAAGCATCCTGACTTCATCGTCCTCACCGGAATGGGGCGCGCCGCCCCGTACCTGTCACAGTGGCTGGAGCACGGAATTCCGGCGAACGCGGCACGGCTCATCTATCGGGCAGGACCGGCCAGTCCGGCTGCCGTCGCCATCTACGAGTGGCGGGCCCAGCCGCCAGGCCTGCCCGAAAACTAGCCGGAGGCGTCTCGTACCCGACAGGACCTCGCGTCGCGCCCGAGTTGTATAATCGCGCGCGGATGGGCCACTCAACGCACGTCTGCCCCGGCGGCCCGCGATGACACCCGTACATGGCTGAGCCGCTCGAGGGCCGGACCGCGCTCGTCACCGGAGCCGGCCGGGGCATCGGCCGCGCGGTGGCCCTGGCCCTCGCGAGCGCGGGGGCCCGCCTGCTGCTGGCCGGCCGCACCGTCGAGCCCCTGCGCGAGGTGGCCCGCGAGGTCGTCGCGGCGGGCGGCCTCGAGCCCTCCGGCCGCGTGCTGGACGTGGCGGACCTCGAGGCCACCGTGGCCGCGCTCGATCGCCTCCACGCCGAGGGCGTGACCGTCGACGTCCTCGTCAACAACGCGGGCTTCGCGACGGCCGAGCCGCTCGCCCGGACCGATCTGGCGCTCTGGCAGCGCCACCTCACGGTCAACGCGACGGCTGCGTTCCTCTTCACCCGCGCCTTCGTGCCCGGGATGCTGGCGCGCGGCTGGGGCCGCGTCGTGAACATCGCCTCCACCGCGGGCCTCGCCGGCGCGCCCTACATCGCGGCCTACGCCGCCTCCAAGCACGCCCTCGTCGGCCTCACCCGCGCGGTCGCCGCCGAGACCGCCGGGCGCGGTGTCACCGTCAACGCGGTGTGCCCGGGATACGTGGCCACCGAGATGACCGAGCGGTCGGCGCAGCGAATCAGCGAGCGGACCGGCCAGCCGGTGCCCCGGGCCCTCGAGGCGCTCGGGCGCCTCAACGCCTCCGGCGTGCTGATCCGCCCCGAGCAGGTCGCCGCCGCGGTGCTCGAGCTGGTTTCCCCCGCGGCGGCCGGGCGCACCGGGGAGACGGTGGTGATCGAGTGAGGATCAACGTGCTGGGGGGCGGGCCGGCCGGGCTCTACTTCGCGCTGCTCGCCAAGCGTCGCGATCCCTCCCGTCGGGTCACGGTGGTCGAGCGCGACGGGCCCGACGACACCTTCGGGTGGGGCATCGTCTTCTCCGACCGCACCCTGGCCTTCCTCCGGGCGCAGGACGAGCCCACGTACGTCGCGATCACCGCCGCGTCGCAGACCTGGGACAACGTGGACGTGGTCCACCGGGGCGAGACCGTGTCGATCCACGGCAACGGCTTCTCCGGCATCGCCCGGCTCACGTTCCTCCACGCCCTGCACGCGCGCTGTCGCGAGCTCGGGGTGGACCTGCGCTTCCGGACCTCGATCGCGGATCCGGCCGAGCTCGCCGACTGCGACCTGCTCCTGGCCGCCGACGGCGCGAACAGCCTGGTGCGCCGGGCCCACGCGGACGCCTTCCAGCCCTCGGTCGACGTGCGCCAGAACCGCTACGTGTGGCTCGGGACCTCCCGTCTCTTCCACGGCCTGGTCATGATCTTCCGGCGGAACGCCGATGGCCTCTTCATCGCCCACGCCTACAAGTTCAGCCCGGCCGCGAGCACCTTCATCGTGGAGTGCCCGCCCGAGACCTGGGCCCGCGCCGGACTCGACCGTCGTTCGGACGACGCGGCCCGCCGCTACCTGGAAGGGGTCTTCGCGGACGATCTCGCCGGCCATCCCCTGCTCCCGAACGGCTCCGTGCGGTGGCGCAACTTCCCGCTGGTCAAGAACCGCCGCTGGCACCACGGCCACACGGTGCTGGCGGGCGACGCCGCGCACACCGCGCACTTCTCGATCGGCTCCGGCACCAAGCTCGCGCTCGAGGACGCGATCGCGCTCGCGGGTGCGCTCGACGTGACGGGCCGGCCGGTCGAGGCCGCGCTCGCGGCCTACCAGGCGGCGCGCAAGCCGGTGGTCGACGCCTTCCAGGAGGCGGCGCTCCGCAGCCTCGAGTGGCTCGAGGGCGTGGGGCCGCACCTGGGGCTCGATCCGGTGCCTTTCGCCTACCGGCACATGATGCGCAGCCGGCGCATCGGCTACGAGCGGCTCAAGCGCATGGACCCCGCCTTCGCGGCCCGCCACGACGCCTGGCGGCGAGCCCGGCCCGCCTCCGGGCCCATCCCGCCCGAGTTCCTCGACCTGTTCGAGAAGGCCGCGATCGCCCATCTCGCCACCCTCATGCCGGACGGCTCGCCGCAGGTGACCACGGTGTGGGTCGACTACGACGGCCGCCACGTGCTCGTGAACTCGGCGGCGGGGCGGCGCAAGGACCTCAACATGGCCGCGCGCCGGCAGGTCGCGCTCGAGATCGCCGATCCCGACAACCCGAACCGTTACGTGGCGGTGCGGGGCCCCGTGGTCGAGATCACCGAGGTCGGCGCGGACGCGCACCTCGACCGGCTGGCCCGCCGCTACCTCGGCCGTGATCGCTATCCGGACAGCTATCGCTTTCCCGGCGAGGTGCGCCGCATCTACCGGGTCGCGCCCGAGAAGGTGACGACCTGGGACCCGTTCGGCTAACCCTCACCCCAGGGAGGACTCCATGCCCAAGCTGACGCAGCCGATCAACCCCCCGACCCTCGTCAAGCCCGCCGGCTATTCCCACGCCTGGGAGACGCAGGGCGGCAAGACCGTGTACATCGCGGGCCAGGTCGCGGTCGACCGGGAGGGGCGCGTCGTGGGGGCGGGCGACCTGGTCGCCCAGTTCCGCCAGATCTGCGAGAACCTGAAGGCGGTGCTGGTCAGCCGGGCGGGCCAGATGAACGACATCGTCAAGCTGACGATCTACGTGCTCTCCAAGAGCGACTACAAGACGCGCGCGCGAGACATCGGGGCGGTCTACCGGGACTACTTCGGCCGCCACTATCCCGCCATGACCCTGGTCGAGGTCAAGGGCCTCTACGACGACGAGTGCCTGATCGAGATCGAGGCCGTCGCGGTGGTGGACTGAACCGTGCCGGTCCATCCGCAGTGGGTCACCACCGGGCTCGAGTTCGAGGGACATCGCATCGTGGGCCATCGGGGCGTGGTCCGCGGCATCACCGTCCGCTCGCGGAACCTCATCGTCAACCTGGGCGCCGCGATCCAGACCATGTTCGGGGGTAACATCACCCTCTACACCGAGCTCTGCGAGCGCGCGCGCCAGGAGGCCTTCGACCTCATGCTCGAGCACGCCTCGCAGGTGGGCGCGAACGCGGTGGTGGCGATGCGCTACGACGCCAACGACGTGGCGGCCGGGGTGACCGAGGTGCTGGCCTACGGCACCGCGGTGGTGATCGAGCCGGTGGCACGCTAGCCGCTGGCCTCCATCGCTCGGGCGGGACTATACTCTCGGGCGCGGGAGCGAGCATCGCCCCCGCCACTCGCGGGCCCGAAGGAGGAGACGACATGGTCACGGATCGCCGGGGGTTCCTGAAGAGCACGATGGCAGGCGCGCTGGCCGCGACGGCGGCGGTGGGAGCGCGGCGGGCGGAGGCCCAGGCCTCGAAGGTGAAGCCGGGGGCCCGCGACGTGCTCCTGGTGGTGGACGTGCAGAACGACTTCATCCCGGGCGGGGCCCTGGCCGTGAAGGAGGGCGACGCGATCGTGCCGCTCGTCAATCAGCTCGCGGCCGGCTTCGAGCACGTCATCCTCACCCAGGACTGGCACACGCCCGGCCACGTCTCCTTCGCGTCCGCCCACCCCGGCAAGAAGCCCTTCGAGACCATCACTCTCGGGTACGGCACCCAGGTGCTGTGGCCGGACCACTGCGTGCAGGGGACCCCGGGCGCCGACCTCCACAAGGACCTCCGGATCCCGCACGCCGAGCTGATCATCCGGAAGGGCTACCGCAAGCAGATGGACTCCTACTCCGCCTTCTTCGAGGCCGACGGCAAGACCACCACCGGCCTCGCCGGCTACGTCAAGGACCGTGGCTTTCGCCAGGTCTACCTGGTCGGGCTCGCCACCGACTTCTGCGTGTGCTGGTCGGCGCTCGATGCCCGCAAGGTCGGCCTCGGGGCCTCGGTGATCGAGGATGCCTGCCGCGGCATCGACACCAACGGCTCGCTCGGAAAGGCCTGGGAGCAGATGACCAAGGCCGGGGTCAAGCGCATCCGCTCCGCGGATATCGCGGTCTAGCACCCGTGACGGGCCGCCGGGCCGGGGTCCGTTCGCTGCCGCTGGCCGGGGTCCTCACCCTGACCGCTCCCGCGCGCCCGGCCGTCCCCGGGCGGCTCCTCGGCCGGTGAGCATCCAGGCGCCGGCCGGAGCGCCGCCAGACCGCATGGACAGTTTCTATGCGCTGGTCCACCTGGTTAGCCGGTTCTGGCTCTGGTTCTTCTTCAAGGACGTCTCGGTGGTCCGGGCGGACCGGGTCCCGGCCGGCGGCCCGGTTCTGCTCTGCATCAACCACCCGAACAACCTCATCGACTCGCTGCTGGTGGGCGGCGTTCTCTCCCGCAAGGTCCACTACCTGGCCACCGCCGCCCTGTTCCGCAACCCGCTGGTGGCCCGCTTCCTCGCCGCCTGCGGCGCCATCCCCGTCTACCGCAAGCAGGACGACCCGACCAAGATGGACAAGAACGCCGACGCGTTCGCCGCCTGCTTCCGCGCCCTCGAGGCCGGGCGGCTCGTCGGCATCTACCCGGAGGGTACGACCCACTCCGAGAGCCGGGTGCAGCGGATCAAGACCGGCGCCGCCCGCATCGCGCTCGATTACCAGGCCTCCGCCCGGGGCGCTCCCCTCACCCTGATCCCGGTCGGGCTGAGCTTCGACGCCCGCAAGTCGTTCCGGGGCCGCGTGCGCGTCTCCTTCGGCGAGCCGATCCCGATGGCTCCCTATGCGGCGGCCCACCGCGACGACCCCGGCCGCTCGGTGGAGGCCCTGACCACCGCGATCCAGTGGGGCATGGAGGCGGAGATCCTCCACGTGGCCCGTCCCGAGCGGCAGGAACTCATCCGGGCGGTCGAGCAGATCTACCGGGGCGACCTGATCCGGGAGCTGCAGGACGAGCGCGGGCTGGGCGGGCGACAGATCGACCCGCTCCGGCTCTCCCAGGCCATCGCCGATGCGGTCGCCCACTTCGAGGAGCGTGATCCCGAGCGGGTGGAGAGGCTGTGGGCCGGTGTGCAGCGCTATCGCGGGCTGCTGTCCGCCTACCGGGTGCGCGACCAGGCGGTGCGGGCCCGCGCCGACGGCGCCCGTGGCCGGGCCCGCCTGCGCCGGTCGTGGGAGGCCTCCCTCGGCCTACCGCTCTTCGGGTACGGCCTGGCCGTCAACGGGCTGCCCTACCTGCTGCCGCGCCTGCTCGCCCATCGCACCGCGCGCAAGGAGACCGACTACGCGACCACGCGACTGCTGGCCAGCATCGTGGCCTTCCCGCTCTTCTGGGCCCTCGAGATCTGGATCGTGTGGCGTCTGGCGGGTCTCGGCTGGGCCCTCGGGTTCGCGGCCTCGCTGCCGGTGAGCGGTCTCCTCGCCTATCGCTATCTCGGCGGGGTGGGCCGGCTGCAGCACCAGCTCCGCTTCGGCTGGCTCTCGCTCACCCACCGTCACTTCGCGACCCGGCTGCTGGACGAGCGGCAGGCCCTGGTGGCCGAGCTCGAGCGGGCCAAGGACGACTACCTGCGCGCCACCCGGGGCAGCAGCTTTTGACCGTCCATCGGCTGGAGGAGCTGTCCACGCCGGGGCTCGACGCACTCGACCGCGACCGCACCGTGGTGATCCTCTCGGTGAGCCCGCTCGAGACGCACGGCCCGCACCTGCCGCTCGGGGTCGACGCGTTCACCGCGCGGTACTTCTCGGAAGCGATCGCCGAGCGGATCGTCGCGAGCCGGCCGGGCTGGGTGGTGGTGCTGGCGCCCACGCTCCACGTGGGCTCCTTCACCTTCGACACGGTCGGCACGGTCCGGGTCCGGCAGAGGGTGGTCCGCGACGTGGTGGTGGACTACGGGCGAGCGCTGGCCCGCGCGGGCTTCCGCCACATCCTGATCTCGAACGGCCACGGCGGACCCGGGCACCTGGTCGCCCTCGAGGAGGCGGCTGCCATCGTGTCGCGCCGCCACCGCGTCACCATGGCCTCGTTCACCGGCCACCTCGCGTGGGAGTTCCTGCGCGGCCGCCTGCTGCCGCGCATCGAGGCCGGCCTCGGGCGGCCGCTGGCGCCCGTCGAGCGCGCCGCCTTCGCCGACGACGCGCACGGGGGCTGGTGGGAGACCTCGATCATGCTGGCGCTGCGGCCCGACCTGGTCGACGACGGCTACCGCACGCTGCCCGCCGCGCGCTACTCGCTCCGCGCGCGGCTCGTGCCGAACTATCCGCTGCGGCGCGGCGGCCCGGGCTACGTGGGGCACCCGGCGCTGGCCGATCCGGCCTTCGCGCGCGCGACCACCGAGGTGCTCCTCGCGGAGGCCATGACCCTGGTCGACGCCCTGCTGGACGGGCGCATCCGCCCGGCCGAGCGCCGCTCGCCCTTCTTCGTCATCCCGTTCTTTCGCACCAACTTCCGCCGGGTGGCGGGAGCCGTGGCGGCCGCGAGCGCCGTGCTGGCCGGCTGGTGGATCTTCCGCTGACCCGCTGACAAAGGAGACGACGATGAAAGCCTACGTGCTGATCGAGACCGCGGCCGGCAAGACCAAGAACGTCAAGAAGGCGCTCGCCAAGATCAAGAGCACCCGCGCGACGGTGGCGGCCATGGACGCCGTCACCGGGCCGTACGACTTCATCGCGATCGTGGACGGCCAGACCCTCGACGCGATCGGCAGCCTCGTCACCGACTCCATCGGCGTGATCGACGGGGTGACGCGCACCACCACCTGCGTGGCGGTGACGGTCGGCTGATGCCCGGATCGAGCCAGGGCCCGGTGGTGGCCTGCGCCGCCTACGCGGGGGGGCGCCGGGTCGCCGACGTGGCGATCGAGGACATCAGCGAGGTTCTCACCCAGGACGACCGCTTCGTGTGGATCGGCCTGTACGAGCCCGACGAGCCCCTGCTCAAGGAGGTGCAGGCCGAGTTCGGCCTGCACGACCTCGCCATCGAGGACGCGCACCTGGCCCACCAGCGGCCGAAGCTCGAGCGCTACGGGGACTCCCTCTTCATCGCGCTCCGCACCGCCCAGCCGGACCGCGAGCACCGGCGCATCGCCTTCGGGGAGACCCACCTCTTCGTGGGCGCCCGCTACGTGGTCTCGGTCCGGCACGGGGCCTCGCTCTCCTACGCCGACGTCCGCACCCGCTGCGAGGCGGCTCCGCAGCTCCTGGCCAAGGGGCCGGGCTTCGTGCTGCACGCGATCATGGACTTCGTGGTGGACCAGTACTTCCCGATCGTGGACGGGCTCGAGGACGACCTGGAGGCGCTCGAGGCCGACATCTTCGGGGAGGCCATCAGCCGCGACACCACCATGCGCATCTACAACCTCAAGCGCGACCTCCTCGAGATCAAGCGCGGGGTCTCGCCCCTGGTGGACATCTGCAACCGGCTGATGCGCACCGATCTCGACCTCATCCCGGACGACGCCCGGCCCTACTTCCGCGACGTCTACGACCACGCGATCCGCCTCAGCGAGAAGGTCGATGGCCTGCGCGAGCTGCTCGGCACCGCGCTCGAGGCCAACCTCTCGCTCACCACCATCGCCCAGAACGAGGCCACCAAGCGGATCACCGGGTGGGCCGCGATCTTCGCGATCCCCACCATGATCGCCGGCATCTACGGCATGAACTTCGAGTTCATGCCCGAGCTGCGGTGGCGGTGGGGCTACCCGGTGGTCATGACCGTCACCGTCTTCCTCTGCGGGCTCCTCTACTACCGCTTCAAGCGCTCCGGCTGGCTCTGATAGAATCACCGCGGCCATGCGCGTCCTCGTGATGGGCGGCACCGAGTTCATCAGCCTCCACCTGCTGCGGGCGCTGCAGGCCGGGGGCCACGACGTCACCGTCTTCAACCGCGGTCGGCAGCCCGAGCGCCTGCCCGCCGGGGTGACGCTGATCCCGGGCGACCGCAAGGACCACGCGGGCCTGCGCGAGCGCCTGGCGGGCCGCCGCTTCGACGCGGTCTACGACGTCGCCTACGCGCCGACCCTGGGCGAGGACGTGGCCGCCCTGGTCGATGCCCTCGCGGGCACCCCCCACGTGATCTTCGTCTCGACCTGCCGGGTCTACGACCACGCGCTGCCCATTCCCTACTCGGAGGCGACCGCGCGCGGGCTCTACTGGGGCGACTACGCGCGGCACAAGATCGGCGGCGAGGACGTGCTGCTCGAGCGCCACCGCCGGACCGGCCTGCCGGTGACCATCGTGCGGCCGACCCATGTGATGGGCCCGCTCAACACCCGCAACAACGAAACCTTCTTCATGGACCGGATCCATCGCGGCCGACCGGTGCTGGTGCCCGGGCCCGGCGGCTGGCTGCGCCAGTTCGGCCACGTCGAGGACCTGGCCCTGGTCATGGCGGCCCTGCTCGGCAACGAGCGCGCGTACGGACAGGCCTACAACGTCATGGGCGAGGACGTGGTGAGCCAGGTCGGCTTCGTCGAGCTGGTCGCCGAGGCGATGGGCCGCCCGGTGACCTTCCGCCACTTCGATCCCGCGCTCCTCAAGGCCTTCGACAAGCCCGGCCCGGTCTTCGGCCAGAACCTGGTCTACGACTGCCACGCCGTCCACACCACCACCAAGCTGCGCGCCGAGCTCGGAATGCGGCCGCGCTACACGCTGCACGGCGCCCTCGTGCAGACGTGGCAGTGGTACCGCGCCCAGGGGCTGGCGGATCGCCCGGTCGACTTCTCCTTCGAGGACCGGCTGCTCGCCAAGATCGGCGCGTGACCCGCCGCATCCTCGTATATCACCCGGAGCCGGCGGACACCCGCGCCTACGCGGACCTGATCCGGCTCCCCTCGCGAAGCTGGTCGGTCACCGCGGCGCTCACGCCCGGGGCCGCGATCGCCGCCGCCCCGGAGGCCGAGATCCTCTACTGCTGGCGGCCACCTCGCGAGCTCCTGGCCGGCGCCACGCGCCTCCGCTGGATCCAGTGCATGGGCGCCGGCGTCGAGCAGCTCCTGGTGCCGGAGGTCTCTCCCCGCGTGGCGATCACGCGGGTCGCCGGCATCTTCGGTCCGTGGATCGCCGAGTACGCGCTCGGCTGGTGCCTCTGGGTCACCCAGCGCATGGACGGCTTCCGCGCGAGCCAGCGCGCGCGCCGCTGGGCCCCGATCGACCCCATCCCGCTACGGGGGCAGACCCTGTGCGTGATCGGCCTGGGCGACATCGGGGCGCGGATCGCGCGCACCGGGCGGGCCCTGGGCCTGCGCGTGCTCGGGGTCTCGCGGAGCGGTCGCGCGGTCACGGGCGTGGAGCGCGTGTACCGCCCGCGCACGCTCCCGGCCGTGCTCCGCCTCGCCGACTTCGTCGTGCTGACCCTGCCGCTGAGCGCGGCCACCCGCGGCCTGCTCGGGCCTCCCGCACTCGCGGCCATGAAGCCGTCGGCGTGGCTCATCAATGTCGCGCGAGGCCCGATCGTCGACGAGGCGGCCCTGATCGACGCCCTCCGGGCCCGCCGCATCGGCGGCGCGGTCCTCGACGTCTTCGACCTCGAGCCCCTGCCCGCCGAGCACCCCTTGTGGACGCTCGACAACGTGGTGATCACCCCGCACATCTCGGGGCCCAGCACCCCGCGCGAGATCGCCCCGATCTTCGCCGACAACCTCCGGCGCTACCTGGCCGGGCGCCCCCTTCGCCACGCGGTCGACCGCCGCCGCGGCTACTGATGGTGACGATCGAGGCGCTCTGGGCCGCGTGGGAGGGCGCGGGCCTCGAGCACCTGCGGCTGGGGGTCGACGGGGACGGCGCGCGGGCCGACAGCGTCATCATCGCGCTCGACGACGCCGGCCGTCCGTTCCGGGCCCGCTTCGCGATCGAGACCGACGCAGGCTGGCGGGTGCGCCGCGCGCGCATCGAGCTCCTCGGGGACCCGGCGCCGGCCCTCGATCTGGACGCGGACGGGCTCGGCCACTGGACCGACGCGGGCACCGGGGCCGCGCGGATGCTCGACGGCTGCCTCGACATCGACGTCTACCCGTCGCCCTTCACCAACACGCTGCCGATCCGGCGGCTGCCCGCACCCGCGGTGGGCGCGCCGGTGGCCCTCGCGGTCGCCTACGTCGCGCTGCCGGAGCTGACCGTCCGGCCTGCTCCCCAGGAGTACACGCTGCTCGAGCGGCGCCCCGACGGCGCGCGATGGCGCTTCCGCAGCCTCGACAGCGGCTTCACCGCGGAGCTCGCGGTGGACGCGGCGGGCCTGGTGCGCGACTACCCCGGGATCGCGCGCCGCCTGCGCTAGGCGCGCTCGATCCCGATCCGGATCACCTCGCCCCGCCGCGTCCAGCGCGCCAGAGGCAGCGTGAGCTCGAGCGCCAGCTTGAGCGCGCCGTACACCGGGCGCCACTCGGCCGCGCGCGCGAGCCACGGCACCCGGTGGTCGCGCAGCCAGAACCCGAGGCTCCAGAGGTAGTAGCGCGGCTTCGCCTGGTGCCAGCACCAGACCACGCGTCCGCCCGCCTGCCCGACCGCCCGCTCGAGCGTTGCCGGCGTGAAGTGCGAGAGGTGCCGCGGCAGCTCGAGGCCCGACCAGGCGCGGCCGAAGAGGCGCGCCCCGAGACCGCCCGCGTTCGGCACCTCGATCACGAGCAGCCCCTCCCGCGCGAGCCAGCCGAGCATGCGCCGCACCGCCCCCACCGGATCGGGCACGTGCTCGAGCACGTGGTAGGCGGTGATGAGGTCGAACTCGCCCGGGGCGAACGGCGCCGCCTGCAAGTCGCCCGCGTGGACGCGCGCGCTGAAGCGCCGCGCCTTCGCCGCCGCCGCCTCGTCGACCTCGACCCCGGCCACCTGCCAGCCGAGCGCCCGGGCCACGCCGAGCGCCCCGCCCGAGCCGCACCCCACGTCGAGATACCGGCCGCGCCCGCGCCACGGCGGGCAGTCCCAGCGCAGCCGTCGCAGCATGAGGCGCGCGCGCAGCCGGGTGAGGAGCCCGGCCCGGCCGCTGCGCCACGCGGTGTACCCGAGCCCCCACGCGAGCGCCCAGCGCACCGCGCGCACGCGCGCCGACCCGCCCTTGAACGGGATCCGGGGCGACGGCTCCTGGTGGCGTGGGTAGTGGTCGGGGTAGCAGTCGGCCAGTCGGTCGTCGCGCACGCGCGGCCGCTGGTAGAGGAAGCCGCAGCCGAGGCAGCGCACCACCACGTAGACCCCCGGCACCGCGAAGGCGCGATCGGGTGTGGCCCAGAGGGGCCGGGCCTCGGCGGCGCCGCAGAGAAAGCAGGGCGCCTCGACGGTGGGCAGCGCCGCCTCGCCGCCCGCCGGCTCCGGCGCGCGCGCCGCCATTACCTCTTCGAGAGGAGCCAGTGGCCGACCGCCAGGTGGGGCAGGCCGGAGCGCTCGAAGGTGTCGACCGCGTCGGCGGCGGTCGCCACGATGGGCTCGCCGTGCAGGTTGAACGAGGTGTTCAGAACCGCGCCCACGCCGGTCCGCCGCTCGAACTCCCGGATCACCGCGTGGTACTCCGGGTTCCACTCGCGCTCGAGGATCTGCGGCCGCGCGGTCGCGTCCTGGGGATGGATCGCGGCCGCGAGCGCCTCCCGCGCCTCGGGCCGCGTGGGCATCGCGAGCATCATGTAGGGCGAGGCCAGGCCCTTGGGGTTCACGAGGTAATCCCCCGCCCGCTCGGCCAGCACGGTGGGGGCGAACGGCATCCAGAAGTCGCGGTTCTTGATCATGCGGTTGATCAGGCCGACCACGCGGTGATCCGACGGGTTGGCCAGGATCGAGCGGTTGCCGAGGGCGCGGGCCCCGAACTCCATGCGCCCGGCGCAGCGGGCCACCACCCCGTCCGAGACCAGCAGCTCGGCGATGCGCTCCTCGATGCGGTCATGGTACGCGACCTTGTACTGCCCCTCGAGGCCGCGCTCGCGGATGACCCGCTCGGCCTCCTCGTCGGTCACCGACTGGCCCAGGTAGGCGGGGCCGAAGGCCTGCGGGGTCGCGAGGATCCCGCGCCGGCCGCACTCCTGCAGGTAGCCGAGGTAGGCCGCCCCCACCGCGTTCGACTCGTCGCCCGAGGACGGGAACGCGAACAGCTCCTCGACCCAGTCCTCCTGGCCGATGAGCATGTTGGCCTTCACGTTCATGAACACGCCGCCGCCCAGCGCCAGGCGCCCGCCGCCGTAGCGCTCACGCATGAGCCGGGCCCACCGCAGCAGCACGTCCTCCAGCAGCCGCTGGGCGCCGCCCGCGACCCAGTCGAAGCGCAGGCCGACCATGGCGCGCAGCAGGAGCTGGTAGCGCTCGCCGGGCGCCCGCCAGCGGAATCGGGCCGGCCGGCCCTCCTCGAGGTCGAACACCGCGCGCAGGGCCTCCTCCGCGCGCCGGGCGTAGCGGTCCGGCGCGTACGGCGCCAGCCCCATCACCTTGTACTCGTGCTCGCCGAACTTCATGCCCAGCGCGAGCGTGACGAACGAGTAGAACGCGCCCACCGAGCCCGGGGCGCTCGGGGTGGCCTCGTGCCGCTCGAGGCCCAGGTCCGAACCGGTCGAGGCAGTGGCGCAGAGGCCGTCGCCCGAGTTGTCGTTGGTGAGCACGAGCGCGGAGCGCCCCGCGAAGCCCGAGCCCCAGTAGGCGGCGGCGGCGTGACAGGCGTGGTGATCGAGGCACGCGATGCGCTCGGCCCCGATGCCCAGGTGCTCGGTGACCGCGCCGAGCCGCTCGCGCTGCGGGAGGCCGAACTTGCCGCGCGAGGCGTCGATGAGGCCGAACTTCGCGCCCCACTTCCGGACCTTCTTCTCGAGCGCCCGCCGCCGCGAGGGCCACGCCACCCCGTAGTACTCCCGGGCGTAGTCCTCGTCGTGCAGCACCCGGTTCAGCCACTCGCGCGAGGCCGCCCGGGCGCCCGCCAGCGCGACCAGGTCGATCTGGTCCGGCCGGATGTCGAGCTCGCGCAGGAGCGCGTCGATGGACCGGCGCGGGTAGCCCGCGTCGTTCTTGAGCCGGCTGAAGCGCTCCTCGGAGGCGCAGCCGATGACGCGGCCGTCGCGCAGCACCGCCGCGGTCGCGCAGTGGGTCTCGGTGACGCCCAGGACGATCATGACCCCGGTAGTATACCGCCCCCCTCCTCCCCCTCTCCCCTAAGGGGAGGGCCTGGGTGAGGGGCCCGGGTGAGGGTCGCGGTGCGGGAGCGCCTATCCCCCGACCGACTCCGCCAGCCAGCGCGCGGTGCGCAGGAGCCGGCCGTCGCCGTGGCGCGACCCGACCAGCTGCACGCCCAGCGGCAGGCCGTTGGCGCCCCGCAGCAGCGGCACGCTCACCGCGGGCAGCCCGAGCAGCGTCCAGAGCGTGCAGAAGGTCGGCTCGCCGGTCGACTCGAGCCCGGCCGGCGCGGTGCCGTCCGCGGCGGGCGTCAGGATCGCGTCGTAGCGCTGCTCGAAGAGCTCGGTGAAGATCGCGTCCACCGCGGGCACCGCCTCGCGGGCCTGCAGGTACTCGAGCGCGCTCCCGGCGCGGCCGCTCTCGACGCGCGCGCGGAGGGCGGGCGAGAGCCGGTCGCGGCCGGTCTCCCACTCGTGACGCAGGTTGAGCGCGACCTCGGCGTCCATCACCACGCGGTGCCGCTCCGCCAGCTCGTCCGCCCCTACCGTCAGCTCGACCTCCTCGACCTGCCCGCCCAGGTGCTCGATCAGCTCCCCGAAGGCGGCCTGGGCGTCATCGGCCACGCGGCTCCATCGCCCGGTGCGGAAGAACCCGAAGCGGGGCGCGATCGGCGGCTCCTCGAGCGCGATGGCCCGGTAGGGCGCCTGGGCGCGCGGGTGCGTGTCGGGATCCCGCTCGTCGTGGCCGGCCAGCTCCTCGAGCAGCAGGCCGAGGTCCTCCACGGTGCGCGCGAAGAGCCCGACGTGGTCGAGGCTCCGCGAGAGGCGGAACATGCCGTGGCGCGAGATCAGGCCGTGGGTGGGCTTGAGCGCCCACACCCCGCAGTAGGAGCCGGGCCGGATCGTGGACCCGCCGGTCTGGCTGCCGAGCGCGACCGGGACCATGCCCGCGGCCACCGCCGCCGCCGAGCCGCTCGAGGAGCCGCCGGGGGTATGGGCGGGATCGTGCGGGTTGCGCGTCTTGCCGGGGGTCCGGGTGGCGAACTCGGTGGTCACCGTCTTGCCCATGATGATCGCGCCCGCGCCGCGGAGGAGCTCGGTCACCGCGGCGTCGCGAGACGGCGTCCGTCCGGCGTGCAGCACCGATCCGTTCTCGGTGGGCATGTCGGCGGTATCGATGATGTCCTTGATGCCGACCGGTATGCCGTGCAGCGGCCCTACCGGACGCGCCGCACGGTCGAGTGCGCGGGCTTGGCGCAGCGCGCAGGCTGCATTGATGTACGTCCAGGCACGCACAT
>DATJIR010000282.1:0-13076 GCA_035493135.1 Verrucomicrobiia bacterium | reverse complement strand
TTATAATGAGGCCGCGCATGAACGCCGCCCGCCTCCTCGCCGCGACCGCGTGGGCCGACCACGGCGGTCCACCGCGCCCCGAGAGCGTGAGTCCGCTGCTCGTGGGCCTGCTCTCCGGGCTCCTGGCCCTCGCCGCGGGCGTGCTGATCGTGATCATCGTGATGCGGCTCACCCACTCGCGATGATCGCGCTCGGCGTCGCGGCGCGCTGGCTGCACCTCGCCGCCGGTCTCGGGCTCGTGGGCCTGGTCACCGCCACGCTGCTGGCGGGGCGCAGCGACCGGCCGACCGCGATCGCGTGGGAGGCGCGCACGCTCCGGTGGGCCCGCGGCCTGGTGGGGCTCGTGCTGCTCTCCGGGCTCGCCACGCTCGCGCACCCGTCGACGGTGGTCACCGGGCGAGCCGGCGCCGCGCTGCAGATCGGGGAGTGGACGCGCCTGCTCGGCCACAGCCAGTTCGGCACGGTGTGGCTCGTGCGCCACGCGGTCCTGCTGCTCCTGACCGCGCTGCTCCTGCTGCGGGAGCGCGAGGAGTCCTCCGCCGACCGGCTGGCCCTGCGCGCGGAGGCCTGGCTCCTCGCCGGCGTCGGCGCCGCGGCCATGGCGTGGGCCGGGCACGCCGCCGCGGTTGAGGGCGTCGGGCTGCCCGCCGCGCTGCTCGACGCGCTCCATCTCCTCGCGGCCGGGGCGTGGCTCGGCGCGCTCCCGCCGCTCGCCGCGCTGCTGCGCGCGGCCGCGCGGCCGGAGGGCGCGGACGCGCGGCCCTTTGCGGTGCTCGCGGTGCGCGCCTTCTCTCGCCTCGCCCTGACCGTCATGATCCTGCTCGTGGCCACCGGCCTCGCGAACACGTGGTTCCAGGTGGGCAGCGTCCCCGCGCTGGTCGGCACGTCGTACGGCCGGCTGCTGCTCGCGAAGGTCGCGCTGCTGGTCCCGATCCTCCTCTTCGCCCGGCACAACCGTCGACGCCTGCTGCCGCGGCTCGGGGGCGACGGCGAGACGGTGGGACGACCCGCGATGGCGCGGCTCGCGCGCTTCGTGGCCGCGGAGGCCGGCCTCGGATTGCTGGTCCTGTTGCTGACCACCGGGCTCGCGCTCTCGCCGCCCGCGGTGCACGATCAGGTCTGGTGGCCGTTCTCCCAGCGCTACGCCTGGGAGGTGGCCGCCGCGCTGCCCGGCGGCGCGACCCGCGTGCTGATCGGCGTCCAGGTCGTGTTCCTGGGGCTGCTGGCCGTCGTGGTGGGCCTGCTGCTCCGCGCGTGGCGCGTGCTCCTCATCGGCGCGGGCGGGCTCGCGCTCGTCGTGGGCCTCTGGGTCGCGCTCCCCCCGATGACGGTCGACGCCTATCCCACGACCTTTCGTCGCCCCGCGGTCCCCTACCACGCGGTCTCGGTGGCGAGCGGCGCCGCCCTCTTCCGCGCCCACTGCGCCACCTGCCACGGCGCTGGCGGGCGCGGCGACGGGCCGGGCGGGGCGGGCCTGCCGCGGCCGCCCGCCGACCTGACCGCGCCGCACACCGCGCAGCACACCGCGGGCGACATGTTCTGGTGGCTCACCCGCGGCATCCCCGCCGGCGGCATGCCGCCCTTCGACGGCGTGCTCTCCGAGGACGAGCGCTGGGACGTGATCAACTTCATCCGCGCGCTCGGGGCCGGCGAGCGGGCACGCCAGATGGCCGCGCTGGTGCCGCCGGGCCGGCCGTGGCTGGTGGCCCCGGACCTCGCGATCGTGGTCGGCCCCGCGCCGGCGCGAAGCCTCAAGGACCTGCGCGATCGCTGGATGACGCTGCTCGTGCTCTTCACGCTGCCCGAGTCCCGGGCGCGCCTGGCCGAGGTCGCCGAGGCCTACAACACGCTGCAGGCCCTCGGCACCGAGGTCGTGGCGGTGCCGCTCGGTGACGGCCGCGACATCATCCGCCGCCTCGGCGGCCGGCCGCCCATCCTCTTTCCGGTCGTCACCGACGGGGCGGCCGACATCGCCGCGACCTACACGCTGCTCGCGCGCGGCCTCGGGCCGGCCCCGCCCTCCGGGCGCGCCGCCCCGCCGCTCCACGCCGAGTTCCTCATCGACCGGCAGGGCTACATCCGCGCGCGCTGGCTGCCCGGCTCCCCCGGCCCCGCCTGGGACCGGCCCGCGACGCTGACCGACCAGATCCAGCTCCTCGACAAGGAAACCCCGGCCGGGCCCGCGCCCGACGAGCACGTACACTAGGACCGCGATGCGATTGTGGCGGGTCGTGGTGCTCGTCAACCTGGCCCTGGCCGTCGGGCTCATGCTGGGCTACCTGGCGTGGGGCCGCGAGCGCACGCGCCTGGCCGGAGAGCTCGAGCGGGCGCGCGGCCAGCAGGTGGTGGCGGGGGTCGAGCGCACCTGGCAGGCGCGCGGCGTGGTGCGCGCGGTGCTGCCCGAGCTGAACGTGGTGGTGCTCACCCACGAGAACCTGGTCGGCTACATGGGCTCGATGACCATGGGCTTCCGCGTCCACGATCCCAAGCTCTACGAGGGGCTCGACATCGGCGACACCGTCCGCTTCACGCTCACCGGCGTGCCGCCGAACGTGGAGATCACCGCGCTCGCCAAACAGGCCCCGTGATGCGGAGCCATCGTGGGGTGTCGCCGATCCGGCTGGGCATCGCGCTCGCGCTCGCGACGGGGCTCGCGCTCGCCCCCGTCGCCCAGGCCGCGCACGGCGGCGCGCCGAGCGTGGCCTTCACCGAGCCCGACTACCTCAAGTGGCTGATCGACTCACGCCAGCCGGTGGTGGTGATCGACCTTCGCCCGGCGGCCGAGTACGCGGCGGGCCATCCGCCGGGTGCGCGCTCGGTGCCGATGACCGAGCTGGATCGCCGCTTCGGCGAGATCCCCACCACCCCCATGGTGGTGCTCTACTGCCGCTGCTCGGTCGAGGAGGCCGCCGCCGCCTACGCCTTCCTCGAGACCCGCGGCTACCTGAACCACGTCGTGCTGCAGGAGGGCCACGAGGGCTGGACCCGCCGGCGCTTCCCGCTCGTGAAGTAGGCGCTCTACTTCTTCCCGGTCGGCCACTGGCCGATCTGCACGCGCGCGATCGGCGCGTACTTGCCCCCGCCGGCGGGCTTGAAGATCGAGGCCTCGCCTTCCTTGATCTCGAACCATTCCTTGCCGAAGGCGTCGAGGATGTTGGGCTTGTGGGTGACCACGAGGGTGTTGGTGCCCGGATCCGGCGCGGTGCCGACCAGGGCCCGGAGCGCCTGGGTCCGGCGGTTGTTCTCGTCCGAGCTCACCACCAGACCGCCCTCGGTCACGTCGAGCGTGGCCTGGGGCTCCTTGCCCCCGACCAGCCGCGCGGTCTCCACCGCGCGGTTGAACCGGCTCGAGTACGATTTGCCGATCGGCACCCCGACCGCCTTGAACAGGTCGCCGATCGCCTTCGCGTCCGCGCGGCCCTTGTCGTTCAGCTGCCGCTGCTTGGCGATGTTATCGAGGTTGAGCGGATCGGTGTCCGCCTGGTCGGTGTGGGTGGCGCCGTGGCGTAGCACGATGATGTAGCCGCCACCGCGGAGCGCCTCCAGGACGTCGGCCGCCGATGGGGCGGACTGCCCCCACGCCGACCCGAAGACGAGGCCGATGAAGAGAACCGTCAGGCTCCTGATCGCGATCGCCATGCTCTCCTCCTCCCGTGGTGGACCCCGAGCTGCTTCGCGCAAGCATGATACCCCGAGGTGCGGGCCGCCGATGTTGCACGTGAGCGCGGTTCCGTGGTCTAGTACCGACCAGTGATGCCGCCGCGCCTGCACCACCCCGTCCGGATCGCCGCCGCCGCGCTGCTGCTGGCGCTGGTCGCGTTCGCGCTGCCGCTCAAGACGGTGCAGCCCCGCCACCTCCACCAGGCGACCAGCGCCGGGCTCTACAACGAAGAGCACGTCCTGGCGAGCCTAGAGTTCGTCGGCGGTGACGTGCCCCTGCCGGACGGGCCGCCGGGCGACTTCGTCGCGCTCGTCGTCGCCCCGTGCCCCGCGGGCCCGGCCGAGCGGCACGCCGATCCCGCCGCGAGCCTCGCCGATTCGCGCGCTCCACCCCGTCTCGCCTAGCCCTCCCACGCTCTCGTCGTAGTCCCCGCCCGCCGGGCCCTGGCCGGCCGGGCGATCCGAACCGTCCCTCGAGAGGGAGGCATCCATGCGATCACTCGTCGGCATCGGCCTGCTCCTCATCAGCCTGCTCGTGCCCTGGCCCGCCGCGGCCCAAGATGTGGAGACGCTCCGGAAGGAGCTGGAGCAGATGCGCAAGCAGTTCGACACCATGAAGGACGGCTACGAGAAGGCCATCAATCGGCTCGGCGAGCGCATCCAGCAGCTCGAGAGCCGGTCGCAGCCCGCCGCGGCCCCGCCGCCGACCGCGCCGCCGCCGGCCGCGGTCGCGCAGGCACCCGCCGCGCCCGCCCCCGCGAGCGGCATCAACCCGATGGACCTGGCCCGGCCGCGCGAGCCCTTCTCCCTCTACGGCCAGCGCGGACCCGGCCAGCTCCTCTTCGACATGGGGGTGGCGGGCGACTTCATCGGCAACCTCACCCAGAGCAATGTCGACAAGGCGAACGCGGGATCGTTCCCCGGACGGGAGAACCGCTTCTTCCCGCGCGAGATCGAGCTGTCGCTCTTCGGGCAGATCGATCCCTACGCGCGGGCGGAGGTGCGCGTGGAGGCCGGGGAGGAGAACGCGGGCGAGATCACGCTGCGCCTGGCCGAGGCCAACCTGACCCTGATGACGCTCCCCTTCGGCACCCAGCTCAAGATGGGCCAGATGCGCAACCGCTTCGGCCTGCTCAACTCGGTGCACGAGCACGACCGCCCGTTCATCGACGCGCCCAACGTGCTGGCGCGCTTCCTGGGTGACGAGGGCCTCGTCGAGCGCGGGGCCGAGCTCACCTGGGTCGCGCCCCTGCCCTTCTTCCTGGAAGCGCTGGTCGGCGCCTTCAACGGCGACAACGAGACCGCCTTCGGGCGCGGCAAGCTCACCGCCCCGCTCGTGACCGGGCGCCTGCGCACCTTCTTCGAGCTCGGCGAGGAGAGCGCCGTCCAGCTGGGCGCCTCGGTGGCCAACGGCCTGACCCCCGAACGTCATCGCAACACGCTGCTCGGCTTCGACGCCAAGTACAAGTATCGCCCGGAGGGCTGGCCGCACCCGCTGCTCACGCTGCTGGGCGAGATGATCTACCAGATCCGGCGGGTCGACGTGCTCGGCGAGGACACCAACGGCGACGGCCTCCAGGACACCCCGGACCAGACGCGCACCCGCAACCGCTGGGGCTGGTACGTGGGCGGCGAGGTGCAGCCCTTCCGCAGCGGCCAGCTCGCCCGCTGGGCCGCCGGCTTCCGCTACGACTGGACGCAGTACCCGGTGATGCGCGGCCGCGAGTGGGCGGTGGGCCCGTACATTGCATTCATGCCGTCCGAGTTCCTCCGCTTCCGGCTCGGCTACAAGTACACCGAGCGGGCGGCCCGTGACGGCTTCACCGACAACGAATCGAGCGCCCGGAAGGTGGACGAGATCCTCTTCCAGGCCACGTTCATCCTGGGCGCCCACCCGGCGCACCCGTTCTAGGCTCGACGAGGAGACGACCATGACCACGCGCACGCTCGCCCGCACGCTGAGCCTGCTCCTACTCTTCGTGACCGGTCTGCCGGCCGGCCCCGGAGCCGCCGCGTCCAGGATCCCGGTGGTCGCGACCACGACCGACCTCAAGGCCCTCGTCGAGGCGGTCGGCGGCGACCTCGTGGACGTCGACGCGCTCGCCCGCGGCAGCCAGAACCCGCACGACCTCGAGGTCCGGCCGAGCCTCATGGTCAAGGTCCGCCGGGCGGATCTGCTCGTGATGAACGGGCTCGAGCTCGACCAGTGGGCGGAGGTGGTCGTGCAGGGCGCCGGCAACGCGCGGGTGGGCCCGGGCGCGCCCGGGCGCGTCGACGCCTCCGCCGGGCTGCTCGTCCTCGAGGTGCCCCAGGCTCGGGTCGACCGCTCGATGGGCGACGTGCACCCGGTCGGCAATCCCCACTACTCGATCGATCCCGGCATGGCGGCCGGCGTCACCGCCAACATCGTCGAGGGGCTCGCCCGCGTCGCGCCCCAGTCGCGCCCCGTCTTCGAGCGCAACCGGCAGGCCTTCCTGGCGCGCGTCGACCAGGCCCTCGCGCGGTGGACCACGGAGATGGCGCCGTTCAAGGGCGCGAAGGTGGTGGTCGACCACAACATGTGGATCTACTTCCTCACCCGCTTCGGCCTCGTCGAGGCGGGCTCGGTCGAGGAGCGCCCCGGCATCCCCCCGACGCCCTCGCACCTCACGCGCCTCATCGCGCTGATGAAAGACCAGAAGGTCAAGGTCATCGTCTCGGTGCCGTGGACCGATCAGAAGCTGGCGGAGCGGGTGGCCCAGGAGGCGGGCGCGAAGGTCGTCCCGCTCGCTCCCGCGGTCGGCTCGGTCAAGGGCGCCGACGGCTACCTCGAGACCATCGACTACAATGTCCGGAGCATCGCGCAGGCGCTCCGGTGACGCGGGGGCCGCGGAGGGGACGGGGGACGACGAGATGAGCGCCGAGCTGCTGGACCTGATGTTGTTTCCGTTCCTCATGTGCCTGGTCCTCACCGGGATCCACGCCTACCTGGGCTTCCACGTCATCGCGCGCGAGGTGGTCTTCGTCGATATCGCGCTCGCCCAGATCGCCGCACTGGGCGCCACCGCCGCGTTCCTGGTCGGCTACGAGCTCGAGACGTGGGAGTCGTACGCGGCGGGCCTCGGGTTCACCGTGCTCGGCGCCCTCGTGCTGGCGCTGACCCGCTCGCGCACGCGCCGGGTCTCGCACGAGGCGGTGATCGGGGTGGTGTACGCGGTCTCCTCGGCGGGCGCGGTGCTGCTCGCCGACCGCTCGCCCCACGGGGCCGAGCACCTGCGCGGCATGCTGGTGGGCAGCATCCTCTCCGTCCGCGGCGCGGATGTGCTCAAGGTCGCCCTCCTCTACGCGCTCGTCGGCCTCTTCCACTGGCTCTGCCGCCGGCCCTTCTTCCTGATCTCGACCGACCCCGACGCGGCCTACCGCGCGGGCTGGCGCGTGCGCTGGTGGGACTTCGCCTTCTACGCCTCCTTCGGCGTGGTCGTGACCTCGTCGGTGCGCATCGCGGGCGTCCTGCTCGTGTTCTCGTACCTCATCGTGCCGGCGCTGGCCGGGATCCTGCTCGCCACCCGCATCGGGCCCCGGCTCGCGGTGGGCTGGCTCTTCGGGGCCGGCGTCAGCATCCTGGCCATGGTCGCCTCCGCGGTGCTCGACCTCCCCACCGGGGCCACCGTGGTGTGCGCCTTCGGCCTGAGCCTCCTCGCCCTGGGACTTCTGCTGCGGCTCTGGCCGCGGCCTCTCGGCCCCGCCGCGCTCGGCGACCCGGGCGGCGGATCCGCGTGACCGGTCGTCTCGCCCGGATCGCCCTCGCGGCCCTCTCGATCCTCGCGGGCTGCCAGGGCGCGCCCGCGCCGACCCGGCCCGTGGTGGTCGCCACCGTCTATCCGCTCTGGGAGCTCGCCCGCCAGGTGGCGGGCGATCGCGCCGAGGTCGTCTCGCTGGTGCCGCCGGGCGTCGAGCCCCACGACTGGGAGCCGTCTCCCCGCGACGCCTCGCTGGTGCAGCGCGCCACCGTCTTGGTCCACACCGGGACGGGCCTCGATGCCTGGGCCGCGCGGCTCCGGGCCGGCCTGCCCGGCCGCACCACGGTCGTCGACGCCTCGCGCGGCGTGAGCCTGCTGCCGCAGGGCGCGGGGGTCGACCCCCACGTGTGGCTCGATCCGACGCTCGCGCGCCTCCAGGCGCAGACCATCGCGGACGGCCTCGCCCAGGCCGATCCCGCGGGCCGCGCCGCGTACCGCGAGCGCGCGGCCGCGCTCGCGGCCCGGCTCGACGCGCTCGACCAGGCGTTCGCGGCCGGCCTGCGCGACTGCGCACGTCGCGAGGTCGTCACCTCCCACGCCGCGTTCACCTATCTCACCCGGCGCTACGGCCTGACCCAGGTGCCGATCATGGGCCTGGCGCCCGAGGCCGAGCCGAGCCCGGCCGATCTCGCCGCGATCGTGCAGACCGCGCGGCGGCTCAAGGTCACGCACGTCTTCTTCGAGCCGCTCGTGAGCCCGCGCCTCGCGCAGACCCTCGCCCGCGAGATCGGGGCGACGGCGCTGCCGCTCGATCCGATCGAGGGCGTCAGCCGGGAGCAGGTCGCCGCGGGCACGGGGTACATCGAGCTGATGCAGGGCAACCTGGCCAACCTTCGCGTGGGGCTCGGCTGCCGTTGACCCGCGTCTGCTTCGTCACCTGCCGGCGCTGGCCGGAGATCTCGGAGAGCGACCGCCTGGTCGCGCAGGCCCTCGAAGAGCGCGGCGCCCACGTGGAGGGGCGCGCCTGGAACGAGCCGGAGGCCGACTTCGAGGGGTTCGACGCGGTGGTCCTGCGATCGAGCTGGGACTATCACTTCGACCCGCGGGCCTTCCTGGCCTGGCTCGACCGGCTCGAGCGGGCGGGAGCGCGCGTCTTCAACCCGCCGGCCCTCGTTCGCTGGAACGTGAGCAAGCGCTACCTCATGGCCCTGCAGGCGGCCGGCGTGCCCACCGTCCCCACCGCCGCGCTGGCAGACGAGACGGGGCCGGGGCTCGAGGCGATCATGCGCACCCACGGCTGGCGGACATGCGTCCTCAAGCCCGAGATCGGGGCCTCGGCCCACGACGCCCGGATCGTGACCGAGGGCACCCTCGCCGAGGCGGCGGGCGCGATCGCCGCCGGGGCCATCCGCCGACCGCTGCTCGTGCAGCCGTTCGTGGATGAGGTCCGAACCCGCGGCGAGTGGTCGCTGATCTTCATCGAGGAAAGCCTGACGCATAGCGTGCTAAAGCTACCGGCCGCAGGCGATTTCCGGGTGCAGCCTTATCTGGGCGGCACGGTCCGGGCGAAGGCGGCGCCACCTGCCGTCGTCCGGGCCGCGCGCGCAGCCCTGGCCGCCCTGCCCGACGGGCCGCTCTACGCGCGGATCGACGCGGTCGACACGCCGGGCGGCGCCCTCGTCATGGAGGTCGAGGTCAATGAGCCCAGCCTCTTCTTCACCCACGCGCCACCGGCCGCGGCCCTCCGCTTCGCGGAGGCGCTGCTGGCGAGGATCAGCGGGACAGCAACCGCCGACGGCACGCCTCGAGATTGAGGAGGAAGACATCGAGGGCAAATCGACGGAGTCCGTCGGAGACGTCGGCCCGCACGAACTCCTGCCGCCGCCACAGTCTCCGCCAGGCCGCCGGGAAATTCTTTCTGAGGCCGACCATCCCGGCGAGGTCGTCCCGCGCCAGGAACTTCACGGTCTGAACCCCGGCCACGAGGAGTCGGGCCAGACACATGGGGCAGGGCTCGAGGGAGCACACGAGCGAGTACCCGCGCATGTGCTCGGACTTCGGGTGCCGCTTCTCGAATGCGTTCATCACCGCCATCTCGGCGTGGAGGTCGCTGCGAAACCGCGGAAAGAACACCGAGTTCCTCCCCCGCGCGACGATCCGTCCCCGTGGGTCGACGAGCACGGCGCCCACGCCGTAGTTGCCCTCCCTCGCCGCCTCCAATGCCTCCCGGCAGGCGAGGATGCCGAGACGCTGGTCCTCGTGCCGGGTCGCCTCCGCCGACACGTGGGCGAATCCCGCTTCCAGATCGGGGAGCGTCATCGCTCTGGGGACCTCCGGTCGGCTTCGTCCCTGACGGGCCATGCCCCCAGATCAGCACACTGCGCCGCACCCCCGCAAGCGGCACGCGGAGTTCGAGTACAATGTGAGCGCCATGGACGTATCCGCCGTCGCGCGCTGGCGCGTGCTGTGCCTGCTGATGCTGGGCGCCTTCCTCGGGCTGAGCGCCGTGGTCTATGCCGTGGGCCTGCTCCCCGGCGACGCGGCGCTGCACGGCGAGATCCTGGAGGCGCGCGGCAGCCTGGCCCACGCGGCCGCGCGGTGGCTCGACTACGGCGGCAAGTGGATCGTCCTCGGCCCCGCCATGCTGGTCCTCTTCGCGTGGTCGCCCGCGGCGCGGCGTCGCTGGTGGCTCTGGTGCGCCCTGATGCCGGTCGGGGGCGCCTTCGAGCAGCTGTTCAAGTTCCTGGTCGGTCGGCCGCGCCCCCGGGGCTTCCACTTGGGGTTCCCGAGCGGCCACGTCACCGCCGCGGCGACCTTCGCGGTGCTCCTGCTCTACGCGCTGTCGCGGGAGCCGGCCTCGGCGCGGGTGCGGGTGAGCCTGATCGTGCTGGCCGCGCTCCTGGTCGGCACGGTGGGCTTCGCCCGGATCATCCTCAACGCGCACTGGCCCTCGGACGTGCTGGGCGGGGTGCTGCTCGGGGGCGGCTGCGCGGCCGCCGGCGCCTGGTGGGACAGCCTGCACGGCGAGACGCCGCGCCGGGTGGACGACGCGGTCCGGGTAGAGGGCTAGGATGCGCCCCTTCGTCGAGCTCGAGGACGTCGACTTCGCCTACGGCGCGGTGCCGGTGCTCGATCGGATCAACCTGACGGTCGACCCGGGGGACTTCCTCGGCATCATCGGCCCGAACGGCTCCGGCAAGACCACCCTGCTCCGCATCGTGCTCGGGCTCCTGCCGCCCACCCGGGGTACGGTCCGCCTGTTCGGGCACCCGCCCGGGGCGTTCCGGCAGTGGGGCCGCCTGGGCTACGTGCCCCAGAAGGCCACGCTCGACCCCGCACTGCCGGTCACGGTGCGCGAGGTGGTGGCCACCGGGCTCCTGCCCTCGCTCGGGCTCTTCGGCCGGCTCGGCGCCGCGGCCCGCCGCCGCATCGAGGAGGTGCTGGGGCAGGTCGGCATGGCGGACCACGCGGCCACGCGCATCGGGGCGCTCTCCACCGGGCAGCAGCAGCGGGTGCTGATCGCGCGGGCCCTCGTGTCGAAGCCCGAGCTCCTGATCCTGGACGAGCCGACCGGCGGCGTGGACCCGGAGGCCCAGACCAGCTTCTACGCGCTGCTGCACCACCTGAACCGGGAGCGCGACGTGACCCTGATCCTGGTGAGCCACGACATCGGCGTGGTGGCGAAGGAGGTCACCAAGCTCGCCTGCCTCAACCGGCGCCTGATCTTCCATGGCCGCCCGGGCGATTTCCTGAGCGACGCGGCCCTGACCGCGCTCTACGGCCCCGCGGTGCGCGTGGTCAGCCACGAGCACTAGACCGTGCCCGAGTTCCTCCAGTACGGCTTCATGCACCGGGCCTTCGCGGCCGGCGTGGTCACCGCCCTCATCTGCCCCGCCATCGGCGTCTTCCTGATCCCGCGCCGGCTCTCGCTCATCGCCGACACCCTCGCCCACGTGGCGCTCGCCGGGGTGGCGCTCGGCCTGGTGCTGGGGATCTCCCCGGTGGTCGGCGCGCTCGTGGTGGTCCTGGTCGGCGCGGTGGGGATGGAGCGGCTGCGCGCGCGCGGGGCGCTCCAGGGGGACGCGGCGCTCGCGGTGTTCCTCTCGGGCGGCTTCGCCCTCGCGGTGGTCCTGATCAGCTTGGCCCGCGGCTTCAACGCCGATCTGTTCGCGATCCTGTTCGGGAGCATCCTCACCGTGACCCCGGCCGACGTCTGGCTCATCCTGGGGCTCGGCGCCACGGTCACGGTCGCGATCGGCGCCTTCTACCGCCAGCTCCTGGCGATCACGCTGAACGAGGACCTGGCCCGCACCAGCGGCGTGCCGGTCGGGGCGCTCAACCTGCTCCTCACCGTGCTCACCGCGCTCACTACCGTGGTGGCGATGCGGATGGTCGGCGTGCTGCTGGTGTCGGCCATGATCGTGATCCCCACCCTGGCCGGCTTCGCGCTGGGCCGGAGCTTCCACACCGCCACCGCCATCGCGGTCGGCATCGCACTGCTCTCCGTGGTCGCGGGCCTCATCGCCGCCTACTACCTGCGGCTCGCCGCGGGGGGCGCGGTGGTGCTGGTCGCCCTGCTGATCTTCGCGGCGGCGAGCCTGGCCCGCCGCCGGCCCCGTCCGTTCGCCCGGGAGGTCCACCCATGATCCGTCTCCGAGCCGCGCTGCCCGCGGTGATCCTGCTCCTGGCCGCGCTCGCGCCGGCCGCCACCGCGCAGGGCCCGGCGGGCAAGGCGGCGCCGAATCCCGAGTGCCCGCGCTGGCGCGAGGCGTTCGCGGGCATGCCGCTGCGCATGGTCTCGATCCAGGCCGGTCCCCGCACCCTGGCCCTGCGCGTGAAGCTGGCCGACCGCGGCGAGCGCCAGGCCGGCGGCTTCCAGTGCGCGACGCCCGACGAGATCAAGCGGCACCTGATCCTGTTCGACTTCGGCAAGGAGATCTTCACCCAGTTCCACATGCAGAACGTGCCGGCCGCGCTCGACATCGCCTTCGTCAAGGACGACGGGCGCATCTTCGCGATCCTCAAGATGGACCCGAGCCCGACCGAGCTCTACGGCCCGCTCGGCGAGTTCCGCTACGCCCTCGAGGCGCATGCCGGCTTCTTCGCGAGCCAGGGCATCCGCCAGGGCGAGGCCAAGCTGGTCGTGCCCGCGACCCGCTGAGCGCGCGATGGCCGGGCACGCGCACCACCGCCACACCCACGGCTCCCGCCACAAGGACCGGCTGCTCGCGGTGTTCGGCCTCACCGCGGGGTTCCTGCTGGTGGAGGCGGGGGTGGGGCTCTGGACGGGCAGCCTCTCGCTCCTCGCCGACGCGGTGCACATGCTGGTGGACGCGGGCGGTCTCCTCCTGAGCCTGCTCGCGGTCTGGTTCGCGGAGCGGCCGGCCACCCCGGCCAAGACCTACGGCTACTACCGCGTCGAGATCCTCGCCGCCCTCGTCAACGGCGTGGTCCTGTGCGTGATGGCCATCGCCATCCTGGTCGCCACGTACCAGCGGCTCTGGCAGCCGCCGCATGTGCCGGGCGCCCCCATCCTCGCGGTGGCGGTCCTGGGCCTGGCCGTGAACGCGGCCGGGCTCTGGCTCCTGCACGCGGGCGCGGGGGAGAGCCTCAACGTGCGCAGCGCCTATCTCGAGGTGATGAGCGATGCGGTGAGCTCCGGCGTCGTCATCCTGGCCGCCCTGGTCAACGGCGTGG
>DATJIR010000281.1:0-11707 GCA_035493135.1 Verrucomicrobiia bacterium | reverse complement strand
CCGATCGACGGAGAGGCGCCGGTCGTCCCCGCGGTCTCCCGGAACTCGTCCAGGAAGAGCCGGCGCAGCGACTTGGCGGAGCGCGAGTAGCGCGCGAACAGCGCGCCCTTGACCACCTCGGGCAGGTTCACCAGGGCGAAGACGGGCCCGTCGAGCTCGGTGAAGTAGGGGGCGAGCGCCGCCCGCTCCTCGGCGGTGAAGGTCTCCACGGCGGTCATCCTAGCATGCGGGCCGCCCCGCCAATTCCCTTGCCCCCATCGGCGTCTTCCCCTAGCCTATCGCCGAACCGCGGGACGGTCCGACGCCCGCCAGGAAGGAGGAGCCGATGGCTCGGCGGGCCGGTCCCGGGAAGATCAAGCGGAAGCGCGCGCGTCCCGCCGCTGCGCGATCCGGGCCACGCCGGGCACTCTCGCGCCTCGAGCTCGAGCGCCGTCTCGCCGAGGCGCTCGAGCAGCAGGCCGCCACCGCCGAGATCCTTGGCGCGATCAGCCGGGCGCAGGGCGACCTCGAGCCGGTGATGCAAACCGTGGCGGAGAGCGCCGCCCGCCTCTGCGACGCGACCGACGCCCAGATCTTCCGACTCGACGGGGCCACCTTCCACCTGGCCGCGTCCCACGGCCCATTGGGACCGGCCCGCACGGTGCCGGTGACCCGCGGCTCGGTGGCCGGCCGGGCGGTGATCGATCGGAAGACCATCCACGTCCGGAACGTCGACGACGCCGCGGTCCAGGAGTTCCCCGACAGCATGGCCTGGCGCATGGGCCGGCGCACCGTGCTCGCCGAGCCCCTGCTCCGCGACGGGGACCCGATCGGGCTGATCCTGATCCGGCGGATGGAACTGCGGCCGTTCTCCGACCGCCAGCTCGCCCTGCTCAAGGCGTTCGCGGCCCAGGCGGTCATCGCGATCGAGAACGTGCGCCTGTACACGGAGCTGCAGGCCCGCAACCAGACGCTCGGCGAAGCGCTCGAGCAGCAGACCGCCACCGCCAACATCCTGAACGTGATCAGCGCCTCCCCGACCGATCTGCAGCCGGTCCTGGATGCGGTGGTCGAGAGCGCGGTCCGCTTCTGCGGCGCCGCCGACGCCTCCCTGTTCCGGCTCGAGGGCGATCGACTGCGCGGCGACGCACACCACGGCCCGGTGCACCAGCCGCCTGACTTCCAGCTCCCAGTCGCGCGCGGCTCGGTGGGTGGCCGCACCGTGCTCGAGCGGCGGACCATCCACGTCGCGGATCTCCAGGCGGAGACCGACGAGTTCCCCGAGGCCAGCGCGAACGCGCGGACCTTCGGCTTCCGCACCACGCTGAGCGTGCCGCTCGTGCGGGAGGGCACCCCGATCGGGGTCATCCAGCTCCGGCGCGCCGAGATGAGCCCGTTCACCGAGAAGCAGATCACCCTGCTCCAGACCTTCGCCGACCAGGCGGTGATCGCGATCGAGAACGTCCGCCTCTTCACCGAGCTGCAGGAGAAGAATCGGGCCCTGACCGAGGCCCATCGCCAGGTCACGGAGGCGCTGGAGCAGCAGACCGCGACCGCCGACATCCTGCGCGTGATCAGCAGCTCGCCCGCTGATCTCCAGCCGGTGCTGGACACGGTGGTGGAGAGCGCGGCCCGCTACTGCGGCGCCACCGATGCCCAGATCTGGCGGCGGGACGGCGAGGGCCTGCGGCTGGTCGCCCATCACGGCCCCCTCGCCTCCCCGACGGGGCGGGTCCTGCCGATCGCGCGCGAGACCATCACCGCCCTTAGCGTGCTCGATCAACGGGTGGTCCACGTGCCCGACATCGCGGCGGTGGCCGCCGAGTTTCCTCGGACCTGGCACCACGCCCGGGAGCTCGGCTTCCACGCGTCGGTGGCCGTGCCGCTCATGCGCGAGGGCGCGGCGATCGGCGCGCTGCAGCTCCGCCGCGGTGAGGCCGGACCGTTCACCGACAAGCAGGTCGAGCTGCTGCACACCTTCGCGGACCAGGCGGTCATCGCGATCGAGAACGTCCGCCTGTTCAAGGAGCTGGAGGCCCGGACCGCCGACCTGACCCGGTCGGTCGAGCAGCTCACCGCGCTGGGCGAGGTCGGCCGCGCGGTCGGCTCGACCCTCGACCTGGCCACCGTGCTGACCACCATCGTCTCCCGCGCGGTCGAGCTCTCCGGGCTCGACGGGGGCGTGGTCTTCGAGTACGACGAGGCCGCCGAGGAGTTCGTCCACCGGGCCGCGGCCGAGACCGGCGGGGCTCTCGCGGCGGCCCGGCGCAGCATCCGGATCGCGAAGGGCGAGGGCGCGATCGGGCGCACCGCGGTCACCCACGAGCCCGTGCAGGTGCCCGACATCACGGCGCCGGGCGCCTACGAGAGCCGGGTGCGGGACAACCTGATCGCCTCCGGCATCCGGGCCATCCTCGCCATGCCGATGGCCCACCACGACCGGCTCGTCGGCTGCATCACGGTGACCCGCAACCGTCCCGGCGAGTTCCCGGCCGAGACGATCGACCTGCTGCGCACGTTCGCCGCCCAGTCGGCCCTCGCGATCCAGAACGCGCGCCTGTTCAGCGAGCTCGAGGACAAGGGCCGCCAGCTCGAGGCGGCCAGTCGCCACAAGTCCGAGTTCCTCGCCAACATGTCGCACGAGCTCCGGACTCCCCTCAATGCGGTCATCGGGTTCTCCGAGGTGCTGATCCAGCGGATGTTCGGCGAGCTCAGCGACAAGCAGGAGGAGTACCTCAAGGACATCTACGCCTCCGGCCAGCATCTGCTGTCGCTGATCAACGACATCCTGGATCTCTCGAAGATCGAGGCGGGGCGCATGGAGCTGGCCCTCGCCGACTTCGACCTGCCCGCCGCCATCGAGAACGTCCTGATCCTGATGAGGGAGCGGGCCGGCCGGCGCGGGGTCACCCTCGCGCGCGCGGTCGACGAGCGGCTCGCGACGATTCACGCCGACGAGCGCAAGGTCAAGCAGGTGCTGCTCAACCTGCTCTCCAACGCGCTGAAGTTCACCCCGGAGGGCGGGCGCATCGACGTGCGTGCCGACCTCCGCGACGGCGTGGTCGAGATCGCGGTGACCGACAGCGGCATCGGCATCGCCCCCGAGGACCACGAGGCGGTGTTCGAGGAGTTTCGCCAGGTGGGCACCACGAGCCGCAGCGTGGAGGGCACCGGCCTCGGGCTGGCCCTCTCGCGAAAGTTCGTCACGCTCCACGGCGGGCGCATCTGGGTCGAGAGCGTGGTCGGGCACGGCGCGACCTTCACCTTCACGCTGCCGCTCGGCGGCCCGCCCGCCGAGGAGGTGTGAGTCACCTTCCGCCGTTCTTCGTCTCCGAGGGGAACTCGTTCGTCCCCTCCGCATCGGCGCGCGGGCCATGGAGCCCCCGGCATCAGCACGGCGGCCCACCCGCCGCGCTCCTCGCGCGCGCGTTCTCACGTCGGGCCGGGCCCGACGGGCAGATCGCGCGCCTGACCTTCGATTTCCTGCGGCCGGTGCCCCTCGCGCCGCTGACCGTCGCCACCCGTGTCGTCCGCACGGGCGCGAAGGTCCAGCGCCTCGCGGGCACCGTCCTCGCGGAGGACGGCGCCGCCCTGATCGAGGCCACGTGTCTCGTCATGCGCGTGGCGCCGGACCGCGTCGCCGTCCCGCCCGAGACGCGGACGGGCCCGGCGCCTCCCGCGCAGAGCGCGCCCTTCGAGCTGCCGCTCATGTCGGGCGACGAGGGATATCACCGCGCGGTGGAGTGGCGGATCGCGACCGGGACCTGGGGGCGAGGACCGGTCGCGGCGTGGCTCAGGCTACGCGTTCCGGTCATCGGGGGCGAGGCGCCGACGCCGCTCGAATGCCTCGTCGCCGTCGCGGACTCCGCGAGCGGCATCGCGGTCGCGGTCGATCCGGCCCGCACGACGTTCGTGAACGCGGACCTGACCATCGCCCTGCACCGTATCCCGGTCGGCGAGTGGATGGGTCTCGACGCGGCCACCACCGCGGAGCGCCACGGTGTCGGCCTGACGCGGGCGCGGCTGTGGGACACGAGCGGTCCGGTGGGGCGCTCGCTCCAGACGCTCCTGCTCGAGCCACGCGCCGGCGGACGCTGATCGACGCGCGACCGCGCGATTCGTTGACTGGTCGTCTGGTCTGATCCATAATCCGCGCCATGCGTTCGCCCGGATGGCTCGTCGGTCTGCTCGTTCTCCTCCTCGTCGCCGGCTGCATCTCGGTCAAGTTCGGCCGCGACTTCCCGTCTCCCGAGGAGGGATGGATCGTGAAGGGCAAGACCGACCGGTACGGGCTCGTGCGCATGTTCGGCGATCCGGTCCAGATCGGCTTCGACAACGGCGACCCCACGTGGCGCTGGTTCTACGGCCAGCGCGACTCCACCGCGGAGACGAGCAAGGACCTCACGGTGCGCTTCGGCGCCGACGGGATCGTCAAGTCCTACTCGTTCACCTCGAGCTTCCCGGACGACCTGCGGCGGCTCGACGACCCGAAGCGCGTCAAGTAACCTCGATCAACTCAGGAGGCCTCCATGCCCAACATCACCGTCCAGTGGTACGCGGGACGCACCGACCAGCAGAAGCGCGAGATCGTGGCCGCCATCACCGACGCGATGGTGAAGATCGGCAAGACCACCGCGGACCAGGTGCACGTGGTCTTCCAGGATGTCGAGAAGGCCAACTGGGGCGTGAACGGCAAGCTCGCGAGCGACCGCTAGGGTGGCGGGGATCCAGGTCGGCTTCATCCCCATCGAGGGCGGGCACTACTACCGCGACGCGCTCGAGGAGGTGGTGCGCGCCGAGGATCTCGGGTTCGACTCGGTGTGGATGGAGGAGCACCACTCGGTCACCGACCACTACTGGCCCTCGCCCCTGCCGGTCCTGGCCGGCTTCGCGACCCGGACCACCCGGATGCGCCTCGGCACCGACATCCTGGTGGCCCCGTTCTATCATCCGGTGCGGCTCGCGGAGGACGCGACGATGCTCGACGTGATGTCGGGCGGTCGCTTCGTGCTCGGCATCGCCATCGGCTACAAGCCCGACGAGTTCGCCCTCTACGGCGCCGCGCTCGAGAAGCGAGGCGCCCGCTTCGAGGAGCAGCTCGCGATTATGAAGGCGCTCTGGACCCACGACCGGGTCGCCTTCCACGGCACCTACTACACGGTCGACGGCCGGCTCGAGCCCCGGCCGGTGAGCCGTCCCCACCCGCCGGTCTGGATCGGGGGCTGGGGCGACATCACCCTGCGGCGCGCGGCGACCCTAGCCGACAACTGGGTGCCCGGCCCCACCGCGGATCTCGCCCGGCTCCTGGCCGGCAAGCAGCAGTTCCTCGCCAACCGGCGGGCGGCGGGGCGGGTCGAGCCGGTGACCGAGTGGCCGCTCACCCGCGACGTCATCATCGCCGACACCGATCGCGAGGCGCGCGACCTGGCCGAGAAGCACATCATGATCTCCTACCGGAAGGAGTACGCGGGCGGCTGGCGGCACCCGTTCATCGACGCCTCCATCGCCACCGACCTGGACGCCCTGATGAAGAACCGCTTCCTCATCGGCGGCCCCGACCAGGTCATCCGCGCGCTCGAGCCGTTCGTGGCCGAGTACGGCATGACCCACCTCATCTGTCGGGTCTTCTTCCCGGGCATGCCCCACCGCCACATCATGCGCGAGCTCGAGCTGATCGCGAAGGAGGTCCGGCCCGCGTTCGCCTGATCGCCCGCGTCGGTGTGATACGCTTCGCCCGTGCGCTGGCTGATCGTGCTGCCGTTCGCCCGCCCCGGTCACATGGGCATGGACTTCCGCGATGAGCTCGTGGCGATGGGCCACGAGGCCCGGACCTTCGCCTACCGCCGCGACAACCCGCTCTACAAGAACCGCAGCACCAAGGCCACCTACCAGCTCTTCATCCTCCGCCGGCTCGAGCGGGCCTGCGTGGCGTACCGGCCGGACCTGGTGCTCGTGATCAAGGGCGGCCCGGTCACCCCCGGGCTCGTCCGGCGGGTGAAGGCGCGGATCGACACCCGCTTTCTCAACTTCTTCCCCGACAACCCCCTGTGGATGATCCCGTTCGAGTGCATCGAGGCCTACGACGCCTTCTTCACGAAGGAGCGCTACGCGCTGCAGGCGCTGGAGCAGGCCGGCCTGCGCAACCTGCACTACCTGCCGATGTACTGCGTGCCGGAGATGCACCACCCGATCGAGCTCATCCCCGAGGAGACCCGGCGCTACGCGGCCCCGCTCTCCTTCGTGGGCAGCGCCTACGCGTACCGCGAGCGCTTCGTGCGCGAGCTGGCCGACACCCCGCTGCGCCTGTGGGGCGCGGGCTGGGACCGGGTGGAGGCGCCCGAGGTCCGCCGGATGGTCGCGGGCGGGCCGGTGTTCGGACGCGCCAAGCTCGCGGTCTACTCGGGCTCGACGCTGTCCCTGAACCACCACCACCCGATGAACGACATCGTGGGCGTGAACACCCGCGCCTTCGAGCTCGCCGCCAGCGCGGCCTGCCAGCTGGTGGACGCCAAGGAGGAGCTCGGCCGGCTCTTCACGCCCGGCCAGGAGGCGATCGTCTACCACGACCTGGCCGAGCTGCGCCGCCAGATCGCCTACTACCTGGCCCACCCGGACGAGGCGCGCGACGTCGGGGAGCGCGCCCGCAAGCGGGCGCTCGCCGAGCACACGCTGCGCCACCGCATCGAGGAGATGCTGGCGATCCTCCGGTGAGCCCGCCCGCCTCGTTCGCGACCGCGCTCCGGTGCATCGAGTGCGGCGCGGAGTTCGCGCTCGACTACCGGCTCGAGTGCGCGGCCTGCCGGGGCCTCCTCGAGCTCGCCTACGACTGGGAGGCGCTGCGACGCGCCGGTCCCGCCGTCTTCGCGGGGCGCGGGCTCTGGCGCTACGCCCCGGTGCTGCCGATCGCCGACCCGGCCCACCGGGTGACGCTGGGAGAGGGCGAGAGCCCGCTGCTCGACTGCCCCACCCTCGGGCGCGCCCTCGGGGTGCGGCGGCTCCAGGTCAAGTTCGAGGGCTCCAATCCCACCGGGACCGTGAAGGATCGCTCCTCGCCCACCGCGGTGGCCGCCGCGCTCCGGTTCGGCTTCCGGGCCACGTCGGTGGTCAGCTCGGGCAACGCGGGCTCCTCGATCGCCGCCTACTCCGCGCGCGCGGGCCTGCGCTCGCTGATCTTCGCCTACGCGCGCACCTCCGCGCCCAAGCTCGTGCACATGGCGGCCACCGCCACCGACCTGATCCTCTACGAAGGGGTCTACGACGACCTCATCGGCCTCTGGGACCGCCTCGTCGAGGACCGGCTCTTCTTCGACTGCGGGGCCTCCCGCAACGCCTACAAGCACGAGGGCAAGAAGACCCTCGCCTACGAGATCGCCGAGCAGTCCGGCTGGCGGGCGCCCGACGTGGTGGTGGCGCCCGCGGCGGTCGGCGAGACCTTCATCGCCGCCCACCGTGGCTTCGTGGAGATGGAGCGTCTCGGCTGGATCCCGCGACGCCCCCGCATGGTGGCCGCCCAGGCGAGCCGGGCCGACGCGATCGCGCGGGCCTGGCGCGAGAAGCGCCCGCTCACCCCCGTGAAGATCGGCTACACGGTGGCCGAGGGGCTGGCCGCCGGCAATCCCGGCCGCAAGGGCGAGTGGGTCCTGCGCCTCCTGCGCGAGCACGGCGGCCTGGCCGGCGACGCCGAGGACGAGGAGATCCTCGAGACGCAGGGACTGCTCGCCCGGACCGAGGGCATCTGGGCCGGCCCGACCGGGGTGGCGGCCCTGGCGGTGCTGCGGAAGCTCCTGGCCGCGAAGGCCCTCGATCCCGACGCCACCATCTGCGTGATCCTGAGCGAGACCGGGCTGAAGACCGAGGCGAGCGCGCCCGCCCGCCGAGCCACCGCCTTCGACCAGGCCTCACTCCGCCGGCTCGTCCACTCCCTACTCGGAGACAAGACATGAAGCGACTGCTCGTGGCCGTCCTGCTCGTGGTGGGCACCGCCCCCGCGGCCCCCGTGGAAGCCCAGAGCCTGGTGTCGACCTTCAAGCGCGTCAACCCGTCGGTCGTCATCATCCGCGCGCGCTGGAAGGAGGTCGGAGGCTCGGGCCAGGTCGGACGCGTCAACGAGGTGGGCTCGGGCGTCCTCGTCTCCCCGGACGGCAAGGTGATGACCGCCTCCCACGTGGTGCAGACCGCCGACGAGATCACCGCCGAGTTCCTGGGCGGCGAGGTGGTGCCCGCGCGCGTGATCGCGTCGGAGCCGGAGGCCGACGTGTCCCTGCTGCAGCTCGAGCGGGTCCCCGCCAAGGCGACGGTGGCCCGGTTCGGCAACTCCGACCGCGCGGAGGTCGGCGATCAGGTCTTCATCATCGGGGCGCCCTACGGGATCGCCCATACCCTGAGCGTGGGCTACGTGACCGGGCGCCACAAGCCCAACACCGTCTACAGCGAGCTGGCGCTCGCCGAGTTCTTCCAGACCGACGCGGCGATCAACCCGGGCAACTCGGGCGGGCCGATGTTCAACATGGCGGGCGAGGTCATCGGGATCGCGAGCCACAACATCACCAAGTCGGGCGGCTCCGAGGGCCTGGGCTTCGTGGTCACCGTCAACATGGCCCGCCGCCTGCTGCTCGAGCAGCGCTCGTTCTGGAGCGGCATGAGCGGCGTGGTCGTCGGCGGGCAGGTCGCACGGGCGCTCAACCTGCCCCAGCCGGTCGGCTTGATGGTGCAGCAGGTCGCGGCGGACTCGCCCGCGGCCCGCATGGGCCTCCGTCCCGGGGTCATCCCGGCGACGATCGAGGGGAAAGCGTTCCTCCTCGGCGGTGACATCATCATGGCGGTGCAGGAGCGGGAGCTCGGCTCCGAGACCTACGAGGCGCTGCAGGCCCGCCTGCGGAGCCTGCCGTCCGGGTCCATCATCTCGGTGATCATCCTCCGTGAGGGCCGGTCGGTCACGCTCAGCGGCGTGAAGGACTGACCGGCCGCAGCCGGAGCCGCCGCGCGGCCACCCCGGCCATGTGCGGATCGCGCTCCACCCCGATCCACTCGCGACCGAGCGCGACCGCGATGCGGCCGACCGTGCCCGCCCCCGCGAACGGGTCGAGGACGACGCCCCGGCGCGCGGAGAGCGTCAGAAGCTCTCGCAGCACCGGGTCCGGCGTGGCGTCCCACAGGCTGTCCGGGTGCGACCGCGGCAGCGGCAGCATGAAGCAGAGGGTGGCGCCGCCCGGGCGGACGGGGTGCCCCGCCTTGCGGTACCGGAGCAGGTAGTTCACCCGGTTGTCCCAGCGCTCGCGCGAGCGCACCTGGGCCCAGAGGCCCTTCGACTGGAGCCGGAACCCGACGCGCCGGAGCCAGCGCGTCACCAGGCCGTCGATGCCGATCCACTCGAGGCCGTCGTGGCGGTCGCCGATGACGAGCCAGAGGTCGCCGTGGTCGGCGAGGACCCGGCGCCATTCCCGGCCGAACCCGGTGGCGAGCTCGCGCGCGTACCGCTCGGCGCGCTCGCGCCCCCGTCCGCGCACCCAGTAGGGCGGCGAGGTCAGGATGCAGCCCACGCTGCCGGTGGGGACGTCGGCGAGCCGCCGGCTGTCGCCTACCCGGAGGCGGACCCGGCCGTCGCGGCTCGCGTAGCGCTTCACCGACGGCGCCCCGGGCGAGGGATCAGGCGGCGCGGCCGCGGTGGCGCAGCAGCAGGGGCACGCCTACCGCAGCCACCGCCATGCCGATCAGGCTCACGACCTGCGCGATGCGGAGCGGCCCCAGCATCAGCGCGTCGGTGCGCAGTCCCTCGGTGAAGAGCCGGCCCGCCGAGTAGAGCCCGAGGTAAGCGAGGAACAGCGCTCCCGGGGCCCGCTCGAGCCGATCCCGCAGCGCGACGATCAGGACGCCGAACACGAGCAGGTCCCAGAGCGACTCGTACAGGAAGGTCGGGTGGAAGTACTCCGACTGGGCGTATTCGAGCGGCCGGTGCGTCGGCGAGATGAACAGCTTCCAGGGGAGGTCGGTCGGGCGGCCGAAGGCTTCCTCGTTGAAGAAGTTGCCCCACCGGCCGATGGCCTGCCCGATGGCGAGGCTCGGCGCCGCGATGTCGAGGTACTGCCGCACCGGCAGCCCGCGGAGCCACGCGTAGCCGCCCCCCGCAAGGATGCCGCCGATCACGCCACCGTGGATGGCAAGCCCGCCCTCCCAGAGCGCGAAGATTTTACCGGGGAACTGGCCGTAGTAGTCGAGGTTGAACAGCACGTAGTAGAGGCGCGCGCCCACGAGCCCGCCGAGCAGGGCCAGCTCTGCCGCCTTGAGCAGGCTCTCGGCGTCGATGCCCCGCCGACGCGCGTCGCGGTGGCCGAGCCAGAGCCCCAGGGCCATCGCGCTCGCCATGAGGACCCCGTACCAGCGGATGGCGATCGGCCCCACGTGCAGCGCGATCGGTCCGGGCGAGTGGAACATAGAAGGCTTATACGGCGGCAGGTCGAGACTGTCAATAATTCAGCGACTTTTCAGGCGTTTTGCCGGCGAATTTGTTGACACTCTCAAAAATCGTCCGGTATCATCAAATGAAGCAATTCCGCGCGTCGTTCACCATCCACCCCATAAGGAGACCCGAGTGCCAGGGTCAGGAAGCGTCAACGGCGGCGTTGCAGAGCTCGTCTTCAGCGCCGGTCCCGTCGCCAAGTTCATCCTGCTCATCCTCGCGATCTTCTCGGTCGTCTGCTGGGCCCTGATCGTCGAGAAGTGGTGGGAGTTCCGGAAGATTCGCCGCGAGTCGCTGCGCTTCCGCCAGATCTTCCGCGAGGCGCGCCGCTTCTCGGTGGTCTACGCGGCGGCCAAGAAGCATCGCGACAGCCCGCTGGCCCAGCTCTACGTCTCGGCCGGCCAGGAGCTCGTCACCGCGTACGGCAGCTCCGAGATGGTGGACCACGTGCTCGACGACGCGGACGAGGGGCTGCCCCCGGAGCGTCTCGAGGCCTCGAGCCGGGCCCTCCGCCGCGCCGGCTCGTCGGAGGTGGCGCGGATGGAGCGCTACCTGCCGTTCCTGGGCACGGTGGCCAGCTCCGCGCCGTTCATCGGCCTCTTCGGCACGGTGTGGGGCATCATGACCGCGTTCCAGGGCATCGGGCAGCAGGGCTCGGCCAACCTCGCGGTGGTGGCCCCCGGCATCTCCGAGGCCCTGATCGCGACCGCGGCGGGTCTCGGCGCCGCGATCCCCGCGGTCATGGGCTACAACTTCTTCGTGAACCGCACGAAGCACTGGGCGATGGAGATGGAGGGCTTCACGCTCGACCTGCTGAACGCGTTCGCGCGCCCGGTGCAGAAGATGGCGCGAGTGGCGAAAGATGGCCATTAAGGTCGACGGCTCCGACATCGGGACCGGCAGCTACCGCATCGGGGGCACGCTCGCCGAGATCAACATCATCCCGCTCGTCGACGTGACGCTCGTGCTGCTGCTGATCTTCATGCTCACCGCTCCCCTCATGTACCGCGGCATCGACGTGAACCTGCCCAAGACGTCGGGCAAGCCCACCGTCACCGAGGAGCGGATGGTCCTCACGCTCACCAAGGAGCAGACCATCTACGTCAACGACAAGCTGGTTTCCCTCGCGTCGCTCGAGCAGTCGTTGCGGGACCTGTTCAAGAACCGGCAGGACAAGACCCTGTACCTGCGGGCCGACCAGGCCCTGCAGTACGGCTTCGTCGTCGAGACCATGGACCGCATCCGCCGTTCCGGCATCGAGAAGCTGGGCAT
>DATJIR010000280.1:0-8933 GCA_035493135.1 Verrucomicrobiia bacterium | reverse complement strand
GATCATCGCGTCCGCGGAAGCGAGCAGCGCGCCGAGCCACGGCTCGCGCACGAGGTCCGCCAGCTCGGCCCGCACCGAGAGCTTGCCGCGGTTCTCCGACTGGAAGTAGAGCGAGTCCTCGCCCGGCAATGCGGGCCCTCGCCGCCGCATCGGCGAGCCGGCGGCGGGCTCGACTTTGATCACGGTGGCGCCCAGGTCCGCGAGCAGGCCGCCCGCCAGCTCGCCGGCGAACGTCTCCGCCAGCTCCAGCACCAGCAGCCCCGCAAGCGCCCCGCCGCGGTCGGCGCCCGGGAGGCCCGGCCGCGGCGCGGGCGTCTGCATCGGCGGCGTCATCGCCCGCGCCTCACACGATCCCGAAGACGCGCGCCGCGTTGCCGTAGAGCCACTTCTCCTTCACCGAGTCCTTGAGCGGAAGCCCGAGGTACTCCTGGATCAGGGTCTCGTACGGCTGCCCCACGAGCCCCGCGGAGATGCCCACCAGCACCTTGTCCTGGATCAGCGTGTTGCCGAACTGCATCAGCATCTCCCAGCCGGAGCCCGGCTGGCCGAGATACCGGGCGCGGTGCGCCGAGGTGTCCATGTGGAGCTTCGGGTGCCGCCGCACCAGCGCCACCATCTCGTTCACCCACGGCCAGCCGCCGAGGCCGCCGATGATGGTGAGCTCCGGGAAGTCCATCGCCACCTGGTCGAGGTGGCGCGGGTGGCCCAGGTCGTAGGGCCGGTCGTTGGCGTAGTTCATCGACGAGTAGATGCGCACCGGGATGCCGAGCTCGGCGGCCTTCGTGTAGAGCGGGTAGTAGCGGCGGTCGCTCGCGGGCAGGCAGTCGACCAGGGCCGAGACGCCGAGGGCGCTGAAGCCCGCGTCGCGGACCAGCCGCTCCAGCTCGCGCACGCCGGCCATGCCCTTGTGGGTGTTGACGCTGATGCGCGCCAGGCCCAGGAAGCGCCCCGGGTAGCGGCGCATCAGCTCGCCGGCCTCCTGGTTCGAGACGCCGAACGGCACCGAGCGGACGATGCCGAGCCCGGCGATGTGCTTCATGTAGGCGTCCAGGTCGGTCCGCGGCCGCGGGTCGTTGCCCTCGCTGCGCGAGCGGAAGATGCGGCCGTAGTTGGCCATGCCGTAGCCGGCGGGCTGCCCCGCGCTCCCGCCCGGCGCCGGGGAGGCCGCCGCGGCGTTCTTCTCGTGCTCGGCCCCGTAGGGGACGCTGCACTCCATGTCGATGATCCGGAGCCCTGCGCTCATGTGACGCCTCCCGCGCCGGCCGAGTGCCTTCATCGCGGGCGCGCCCGATACAGTACCGCGAACACGGCCGTCTTGACAGTGCCGCCCCCGCGCCGCAGTATCCCGGACATCACCGGAGCTCGACCCATGCCCGGCATCCCCGATCGGACGAAGGAGACCCCGTGAAGACGATCTTGACCGCGCTGCTCGCGATCCTGCCCCTGCTGCCCGCTCCCGCGGGGGCGCAGAGCGTGCTCCGCATCGGGCTCAACGACGACCCCGACGCCCTCGACCCGACGATCAGCCGCGCCTACACCGGCCGCCTGGTCTTCGCCGCGCTCTGCGACAAGCTCTTCGACGTCACCCCCGACCTCAAGATCGTGCCCCAGCTCGCCACCGGCTACGAGTGGGCCGCGGACCGCAAGTCGATCGTGATCAAGCTGCGGCCGGGCGTGCGCTTCCAGGACGGCGAGCCCTTCAACGCGGAGGCGGTGAAATTCAACATCGAGCGGCACCAGACCACCCCTGGCTCGTTCCGCAAGTCGGAGATCGCCGAGATCCAGTCGGTGGAGGTGGTGAACGACCTCACGGTGCGCTTCCACCTCTCGCAGCCCTTGGTGCCGCTGCTGGCCGCCCTGACCGACCGCGCGGGCCTGATGGTCTCGCCCAAGGCCGCCATGGCGCTGGGCGACAAGCTGGGCACCCAGCCGGTCTGCGCGGGACCGTACAAGTTCGTGCAGCGGGTGGCTCAGGGCAAGATCGTGCTGGAGAAGGTGGCGGACTACTGGGACAAGGGCTCCTTCGCCGTCGACCGCGTCGAGTTCGTGCCCATCACGGACTCGAGCTCGCGCCTGGCCAGCCTGCGCTCCGGCGACCTGCAGATGATCGAGCGCGTCTCGCCCACCGACCTCGCGGAAATCCGTGGGGATTCCAAGCTCAAAGTCACCGGCGTCCCCGAGCTGGGCTACCAGATGATCCCGCTGAACGTGGCCAACGGGCCCAAGAGCAAGGCCTTCTCCGACGTGCGGGTGCGCCAGGCCCTGGACCTCGCGATCGATCGGGAAACTCTGGTCAAGACCGTGTTCGGTGGCGAGTACATCGAGGGCAACCAGTTCATCAGTCCCGCGAACCCGTACTACGACAAGAAGACCCCGGTGGCCAAGCGTGACGTGGCCAAGGCCAAGCAGCTCCTGAAGGATGCGGGCCAGCCCAACTTCACCTTCACGCTGGTGGTTCCGCCGGAGCGCGATCGGCAGGAAGCCTCGCTGATCCTGCAAGCCATGTGGGCGGAGGCCGGCATCACCGCGAACCTCCAAACCCAGGAGAACGTGACGATGCTGCAGTCGGGACGCAAGGGCGACTTCGAGGCCTACTTCACGTTCTGGAGCGGCCGGCCCGATCCCGACGGCAACGTCTATTCGTTCGCCACGTGCAAGGGCGCGCAGAACGACCAGCACTACTGCAACGCCGACGTGGACGCGCTCCTGACCAAGGCCCGCCAGGTGGCGGAGCCGGCCGAGCGCAAGAAGCTCTACGACCAGGCCACCGAGATCATGGCCCGGGAGGTGCCGCGGCTCATCCTGTGGCACCGCCGCGTGTTCACCGGCTTCAGCGCGCGGGTGCAGGGCTTCACGCCCTACCCCGACGGCATCATCCGCTTCCGGGGCCTGAAGCTCACCAACTGAGGCGCCGCCCCGCATGGCGCTCTGGCTCTACGTGGCGCGCCGGCTGGCGGTCCTGGTGCCCACGCTCTTCTTCGTCTCGGTGCTGATCTTCTCGCTGCAGCAGCTGCTGCCCGGCGACGCGGCGGTGGCGCTGGCCGGCGAGGAGAACGACCCGGAGGCGATCGCGGCCATCCGCGCGCGCTACCACCTGGACCGGCCCCTCCCGGTGCAGTACGTCCTCTGGCTCGGCCGCGTGCTGGTGGGCGACTTCGGCGAGTCGCTGCGCAGCCGCATCCCGGTGCGCGAGCTGCTCGCTTCCAAGCTGCCGGTCACGGTGGAGCTGGCGCTCTGCTCGATGGCGATCGCGCTGGCGATCGGCATCCCGGCCGGCATCCTCTCTGCCACCCGGAAGGGCACCGCGGTGGACGTGGTGGCCAACCTCTTCGCGCTGTCCGGGCTCTCGGTGCCGCACTTCTGGCTGGGCATCATGCTGATCCTGCTCTTCGCGGTGCGTCTCGGCTGGCTGCCCGCCTCCGGCTACGTGCCGCCGTGGGAGGACCTGCGCCGCAATCTGACCACGATCCTGCTGCCCTCGTTCGTCCTCGGCACCGGGGTGGCCGGCGTGATCATGCGCCACACCCGGAGCGCGATGCTCCAGACCCTCGGCGCCGACTACGTGCGTACCGCGCGGGCCAAGAGCGTGCCCGAGCGGCTGGTGGTGCTGAAGCACGCGCTGCGCAACGCCCTGATCCCGGTCATCACGCTCGGCGCGATCGAGTTCGGGCGGCTGCTGTCGGGCGCGGTCCTCACCGAGCAGGTCTTCGCCATCCCCGGCTTCGGCAAGCTGCTGGTGGATGGGGTGTTCAACCGCGACTACGCGGTGGTGCAGGCGGTGGTGCTGGTCTCGGCCACCCTCTACGTGCTGCTGAACCTGGGCGCGGACGTGCTGTACTTCGTGGCCAACCCGCGCCTGCGGGGCACCGCGTGAGCGCGACCCCGGCGGTGCTGGTCGGCGCATCCGCGGTGGCCGCCCCGCGGCGGCGCTGGAAGGCCGCGCGCCAGCTCGCGCGCCGGCCCGCCGCGATCGCCGCGCTGCTCGTGGTGCTCGGCTTCATCGTGGTGGCGGTAGCCGCGCCCCGGCTCTCGCCCTACGACCCGAACGCCATCGACTACCGCGCGCTGCGCAAGCCGCCGTCCGCCGCGCACGTACTGGGTACCGACGAGGTGGGCCGCGACGTGCTCTCGCGCGTGCTCTGGGGCGCGCGCGCCTCGCTGCTGGCCGGCGTCATCCCGGTCAGCATCGCGGTCGCGATCAGCGTGCCGCTCGGCCTGCTCTCGGGCTACGTCGGCGGCTGGACCGACGGCCTCATCATGCGCGTCAACGACGCCATGCTCTCGATCCCGTTCCTCATCGTGGCCATCGCCCTGGCCGCGTTCCTCGGGCCCGGCCTCGGCAACGCCATGATCGCGATCGGGATCGCGGCCCTGCCCACGTTCGTGCGGCTGGTGCGCGGCACCGTGATGGCCATCAAGACCGAGGAGTACGTGGAGGCCGCGCAGGCGCTGGGCTGCTCGCGCCCGCGGGTGGCCCTGCGCCACATCCTGCCGAACTCGCTGCCGCCGCTCTTCGTGCAGGTGAGCATCACGGTGGCCGCCGCCATCATCGCGGAGGCGAGCCTGTCGTTCCTGGGACTGGGCCAGCAGCCGCCCGCGCCGTCGTGGGGCAGCATGCTCAACGCGGCCCAGCGGTACCTGGGGCCCGCTCCGTGGATGGCCCTCTACCCCGGGCTCATGATCTTCGGCATCGTGATGGCGCTGAACGTGCTGGGCGACGGGCTCCGGGACGTGCTGGACCCGCGGCACCAGTAGGGCTATGTTCGGGTGGTGAGTCCTCGTATCCGTGCGGTGCGCGTCGGCGCGGTGCGTGTCGCCGACATCCGATCCCAGGAGGTAGTCCCGTGAGCCACGTGTGCATGACCCCGATCAACAGCCCCAAGGCCTGGCGCGGCGAGGCCCTCGCCCGCGAGACCTCCAGGATCGTCACGCTGACCGACGCCGAGATCGCCGACATCGATCGCGCGCTGACCACCGCCAAGGCCTCCGGCCTGCCGCTCGAGCAGATCCAGCGCGAGCATTTCCCGCTGACGGCCCTGCGCGCGAAGCTGGACCAGGCGGTGGCCGAGATGTACGAGGGGCGCGGCTTCGTGGTGCTGCGCGGGCTGCCGGTGCGTCGTTACCGCGACGACGACGTGGGGCTCATCTTCTGGGGCTTCGGCCGCTACATGGGCGCCCCGCTCTACCAGAACCCCCAGGGCGAGCTGCTCGGCCACGTCTATGACCACGGCCGGACGTACGGCAACATCGACGTGCGCGGCTACGAGACCAACGCCTACCTGCCCTACCACACAGACGCGGGCGACGTCGTGGGCCTGCTCTGCCTGCGCCGCTCGCTCGAGGGCGGGCTCAGCAGCATCGTCAGCTCCACCACCGTGCACAACGAGATCCTGGCCCAGCATCCCGCGTACCTGGGCCTGCTCTACAACGGCTACTACTACATCCGCCGCGAGGCCGCGCTCACCGAGCGCGGGGTCTCCGAGCGGCCGATCCCCGTGTTCGGCTACCAGGACGGCGTGGTGAGCTGCCGCTACATCCGCAACCAGATCAACGCCGGCGCGGTGAAGCGCGAGGTGCCGCTGACCACGTTCGAGCGCGCCGCGCTCGACTTCATGGACGAGCAGACCCGCCGCCCCGACCTGCGCCTGGACATGGATCTCCAGGCCGGCGACATCCAGTTCATCAACAACTACACGATCCTCCACTCGCGCACCGGGTTCGTGGACGGGCCGGAGCCGGATCAGAAGCGGCACATGCTGCGGCTCTGGCTGAAGTTCCCCAAGCCGTGGCCGCTGAGCCCGGAGTTCCCGGCGCACATGGGGTACAAGCCGGCGAAGGACACGCCGGAGCTGGTGGAGATGGAGCGGTAGCCAGGGAGCAGGCGCCTCGACGCTCGCCCCGCGCGCGACCGCCCGGGCGAGAGGAGGGACCGCGATGGCGGCGCAGGGCATGGTCGTGCTGCCCGGAGACGAATCGGTCACCAGGGACTCTCCGCGCGCGCTGCTGCCGAAGCTCGGGTGCGGGGCGACCGGTGGCAGCATCATGGTGTTCGAGGAGATCGTGCCGCCCGGCACCAAGAGCTGGTTCCACCTGCATCACGACAGCGACGAGGTGGCCTACGTCCTGAGCGGCGAGGTCGTCTTCAAGATCGGCGAGCAGACCACGGTCGCCACCGCCGGCAGCTGGGCCTTCATGCCGCGCGGCGTGCCGCACTGCTGGAAGTACACCGGCGCGGAAACCGGGCGGATCCTCTTCCTCTACACCCCGGCGAAGGCCGGCGGCCTGATCGAGGAGCAGCAGCGGACAAGCCGCACCTTCGCCTCGATGACCGCGCGGGAGCAGACGGAGATGCTGGAGCGCCACGGCTGGGAGCTGCGGGGGCCCTCGCCCCTCTGACCCTTCGCCGCGCCCGGGGCCGCGGCGGCCGCCCTACAGCGCCTCGCCCGAGTCCAGCTTCGGCTCGAGGGGCACGCGGCTCTCGTGGCAGCCGTACGCGTGCGGCGTCAGCTCGATCACGGTGTGCAGCGGAATGGGCAGGTACGGGCACCGCTCGCGCGGCACGCCCTGAAAATAGGCGTAGAGCGCCCGCAGCACCGCGTTGTGGGCGATCACCATCACCGGCCGGCGCGTCCGCTCGAGCTCGATGATCACCGGATCGAGTCGCAGGATGATGTCCTGGTACGACTCGCCCCGCGGATAGCGGTAGGTGAACTTGTCGCGCCGGCGCGCCCCGTACTCCTCGGGCATCTGCGCCTGGATCTGCGCGTAGCTCATGCCGTCGCAGACGCCCGCGTCGATCTCGTCGAGCGCGCGCCAGGCCCAGGGCGTGCGATCGAGGGGCCTCGCGGTCTGCACCGCGCGCCGGAGCGAGCTGGTCCAGATCACGACGTCGTCGTGATCCGGGTAGCGCTGGTCCAGGAACTCGGCGAGCGACCGGGCATAGCGGTGCCCGGCCGGCGTCAGCTCGGGATCGCCGCCGAGCAGACCGGCGGCGTTGTACACGCTCTCGCCGTGACGCGTGAGCCAGATCGGCCGCGCGCTCAGGTGCAGGTTCATCAGGAAGAACACCAGGCGCGCCTCCAGGTAGCCGTCGACGTCGCTGACGGTCACGCCTCGCCCCGCGCCGGTGACGCGCAGGTAGGCCCCCTCGTCGTCCTCGAGCGGCTGGTACACCCGCTCGTAGTGGGCGATGCGGGCGCGGAAATCAGCGGTGGCCTCGTCGGGATCGGCGTCCTCGTAGTCCGGCGAGGACAGCTTCGTGCTGCGGATGTTGGCCTCGATGATGGTCGGGTCGTCACAGCGGATCTCGATGAACAGCACCTGGAAGCCGGCGCGCTCGCAACACGCCCGCACCGTGGCGCGACGGGCCCGCGTGGTATTGGTGGCGTCGTAGATCGCGACCTGGCCGTCGCCCGCGAGCCACCGCACCATGTCCTCGAGCGCGTCCATCGCGGCCCGCCAGCGCGCCTCTTCGCCCGTCGCGTTGTCGGGATCGAAGAAGCTGTGCCGGACCTGGGCCCCGACGCGCGCCCGCCGGTACTCGCCGACGTTGAAGACCCCGGTGCGGTAGCCGAGCCACGAGAGATAGCGCTCGATGCGACGGGCGGTATAGCTCTTGCCGCGCGCCGGCAGCCCGACCATCACCACCGCGAGCTTCGGGTTGTCCGGAGCGATCTGCATCGCGGGCCGCGAGCGCGCCGGGTCCACGGGCAGCGGAAGCCTCAGGGCGCGGGGCGCGGGTACGGGCTGCCGTCGGACAGGCGCGTGAGCGCCCGCAGCGCACTCTCCAGCACCGGCACCGCGGCGGCCGGCTGGGCGCCCGGGCCGTGAGCGTAGTGGTGCAGGAAGCCGCCCTCGTCGAGGCGGGCCATCAGCTGCTCGCCGCCCTCGCGGATCAGCAGGAGCCCGCGCCGCCTGTCGCAGGCCTGCCGCGCGCACCCCGTGACCGAGATATAGTTCGCGTCCCCCACGGTGACCATCCGCACCGGGCCGCCCAGCTCGAAGTATTCCGGCGCGGCCGCGCTCAGCTTGCCCACGCCTCCGGGTGTGGGCGGCGCCCAGTCGGCGCCGAAGAGCGCGCGGACCTTGTCGCGGATCTGCGGGTTCTCGAGGATCTCGCCCGCCGAGCGGCCGTAGGCCAGCGCGCGCGCGTCGGCCTCCACCACCTGGCTCCGGGGCGGCGCGGACGAGCTCGGCACCACGCAGCCGGCGGCGGCCGGCGCCACCAGCAGGCACAGCAACGCTCCTCTCAGCAGTGACTGGCACATAGGTCCCTCCTTGCCGGTTCCCGGCATTCGCTCTGGCGACAGGATACCAGGCGACGCCGGCGGCCCGGCGCATTGCCGGGTGGGCGTTGACTGCGCCCGCCGCGCGGACTAGCTTGGAGCCCCATGGACCTGCAAGGACAGATCGCGATCGTCACCGGCGCCGGCCGCGGCATCGGCCGCGCCACAGCGCTCGAGCTGGCGCGGCTGGGCGCCGACGTCGTCGTGGCCGAGCTCGACAAGCCCGGCGCCGAGCGCACCGCCGCCGAGGTGACCGCGCTCGGCCGCCGCGCCCTCGCGGTGCCGACCGACGTCACCCGGAAGGCCGACCTCGCCGCGATGGTGGAGCGGACCCGGGCCGCGTTCGGCCGCCTCGATATCCTGGTGAACAACGCCGGGATCTACCGGGCCGCCCCGACGCTCCAGGTCACGGAGGATCACTGGGACGCGGTGCTGACCATCAACGCGAAGGCGGTCTTCTTCGCCAGCCAGGCGGCGCTGCCGACCATGATCGCCCAGAAGAGCGGGGCGATCGTCAACCTGGCCTCGATGGCGGGCAAGATCGGCAGCGTCAACAACCTGCCCTACAACGCGAGCAAGGCCGCCGTCATCAGCATCACCAAGAGCCTGGCCCTGGCCCACGCCGGCGACGGCATCCGGGTGAACTGC
>DATJIR010000279.1:0-4246 GCA_035493135.1 Verrucomicrobiia bacterium | reverse complement strand
GAGCATGAACGCCCTCCTTGGCGCTTCGGGGAAGCTCCTCGTGGCGCGATCCTACTCCCAGAGGCGGCGCCAGGACAAGCCTGCCCGGCCGGCGGGCAGGGGGCCGGTCGGGCGCTACGGGGTAGCGGGTGCCGGGGACGGCTCTACGTCGACCGCGACCTGAACCGGCCCGCGGTGGGTGAAGCTCGTCACGACCGCGGGCACCCGGAACCCGTCGTCCCGGTCGTGCGCGTCGCGCACCGCGGCCCAGTCGAGCTCGGGCCCGGCGGTCAGCGCCGCCACCGCGTCGAGACGGCGGGCGGTCGCCTCGGGCACCGGACCGCCGGGTCGAAGCGCGAGCGGGAGGCCCCAGACGTCCCAGGCCAGCATCTCGCGCTTGTTGAGCGCAGCCAGGTCTCGGGCCACGCTCGCCGCGATGAAGCCGGCGCCCACCACGCCGATCCGGGGCACGCCGCAGGTCTGCGGGTCCACCGCGCCCACACGCGCCCGGCGCCAGGCCTCGCCCGCGACCAGGAACGCGTCGCGCGGGACGTCGGCCGGGTCGAAGGCGATCCCGAAGTGGGTCCGTACCCGGTCGGCGAGCTCGGGGTCGAGCAGCCGCCAGCGGTCGCCGGCCGCGTACTCGCAGACCCAGTGGTCCTCGAGATAGCCCGGGGTGAAGTAGTCGGCGAAGCCGACGCGGACGCGCGCCGGGACGCGGTGGTGACGGAGCGCGGCGCACGCCAGCAGGGCGTAGTCGCGGCAGATGCCGATGAACCGCCGCGCGGGCGGCCGCGGCGCGTCGAGGGGGGCCGGGTCGCGCGCCAGGATGCGGTCGAGGATTCTCGCCAGGGAGCGGCTCTCGACGTCATCGGCGCTGTCGGCCGGCGGGGTGATGCCGAGCGGGCCCACGAAGAGCGGGTGCAGTACCAGCGCCGAGACCGCGGGGACCAGGCGGCTCGGCTCCGCGGGCAGGGCGTCGAGGAGCAGCGCCCGGTCGCCCGGGTCGGAGACCCGGCTCTGCGTCGCGTAGTATCGGCGTTCGTCTCCGGTCATGGCGCCTCGCTGAGACCGTGTTCGGCCACGTGGGTCACCGGCGGGTGAGGAGGTTGAGGTAGGTCTTGTCGCGACGCTTGGCGACCAGGTCGAGCGGGCTCTTGCCGTCCTTGCTCCGAAGGGTCGGGTCCGCACCGTGGCGCAGCAGCATCTCGACGTGCCGGGGGGCGGCGTTCTTCTTGAGCAGCAGGTGCAGGGCGGTCAGGCCCCGGGAGCTCTGGAAGTTGACGTTGGCGCCGTGGTGCAGGAGCCGCTCGGCGGCCGCGAAGTGGCTCCACTTGATCGCGCCCAGGAACGGGGTCTCGTCCTCGGTGACCGGATCCACGCTGGCCCCGTGGCGCACGAGCAGGTCGATCGCCTCCGCGTCGTCCTTGAACCCGGCCGCCCACAGGCAGCACTCGGGGGTCGAGCCCTGCTGCAGGAGGAAGCGGGCGAGCGGGAGGTTGCGCCCCCGCGAGATCGCGTACCAGAGCGGAGTGGCCTGGAACGCGCCCTCGACGAAGGCGGGCGCGTCGATGTCGATGCCCAGGCCGAGCAGGTGGCGCGCGAGCTTGATCGAGCGCTCGCGGGTGCGGGGGCTCGCGGGCAGGCTGCAGAGGAAGTGGAGGGGGTTGCGCCGCCGGTCGTCGGTGGCGCGGAGCAGCTCGGGCTGGGCGGCGAGGATGGCGGCGACCGCCTCCAGGTCGAGGCCCTTGAGGGAGCGGAAGAGGCGCGCCCGGCTCACGGCGGCGTCGGGTCAGCCGCCCCGCTTGAAGAACTGCACCGCGCGCTCGTGCCGGAGGGCGGCGGCCCGGGTCCGGAACGTCCCGAGGTTGCGGCGCCGGCCGGTGCGCGGATCCTTCTTGCGCGAGTAGAGGCGGTACCGCCCGGAGGGAAGCTTCCTGATCATGCGGGTCTCCCGATCACGGCGCCTTGTGCAGGGCACCGTCCTTCATGATCACGCGCAGCGCGGCGCGGTCCTGGAGGATCGCGATGTCGGCGAGGGGATCGCCGTCGACCAGCAGGAGATCGGCGAGGGCGCCGGGCCTCACGAGGCCGAGCTCGCCGGGCCGTCCCATGATCTCGCCTCCCAGGCGGGTGGCCGCGACCAGGGTCTCCATCGGCGAGAAGCCGAGGATCTTCACGAAGAGCCACAGGTCGCGCGCGTAGGTCCCGTGCGGGGTGTAGACGAAACCGTAGTCGCCGCCCGGGAGCACCCGGATGCCGCGCTCGCGCATGCGGCCGATGGTCTCGACGGAGGCCGCGAGCTCCCGCTCGAAGCCCCGCGCGCGCTCCGGGGTGATGCCCCACTGGCCGTTGGCCTGGGTCAGGTTGTAGGTGATGCCGAGGGCCGGCGCGACGAAGACGCGGTCGCGCGCGGCCTCGAGCACGTCGAGCGCGCGCTCGTCGCAGTAGTTGGCGTGGTAGATGATCTCGATGCCGTGGCGCACCGCCATGAGCACCGAGTGGCCGCTGCGGCAGTGGGCGCAGACGCGCAGGCCGCGGGCGCGGGCCACCTCCATCGCGGCGCCCACCTCGGCCTCGGACATGGGCGTGAGCTCGGAGGACCAGGCCGAGGTCCCGAGATCGCCGGAGAGGTTCAGCTTGAGCAGGTCGACGCCCTCGCGCGCGAGCAGGCGGCAGACCCGGCGGATGGCGTCGGGTCCGTCGGCGATCCAGCAGAAGGTCGGCGTCTCGTGGTAGGGCAGGTGCAGCAGGTTGCTGTCGCCGAGCCCGCCGGTCACCGTGATCTCCGGGCCGTTGGCGAGCAGGCGCGGCCCCGGCAGCCGCCCCGCGTCGATCTCGCGCTTGACCACCACGTCGAGCCGCGGCTTGGCGGCCGCCGCGGAGAGCGCGCTGGTGTAGCCCGAGTCGAGCATGGTGCGCGCGTTGCGGATCGTGGCGAGCAGGTGCTCCTCGGGCGTCAGGCGGGTGAGCTCGTACGAGACGACGTCGGCGAAGCTCAGGTGCGCGTGCGGCTCGATCAGGCCCGGCATCAGGGTCGCGCCGCGTCCGTCGATGACGCGCTCGCCCGGGCGCTCCGCGAGCGTCGCGTCGGCCGCGACCTCCACGATGCGGGAGCCCTCCACGCGCACCGCGCCGGCGAAGGGCGCGCGGCCGGTGCCGTCGAGGATGCGCGCGTTGGTGATCAGGCAGCCGGTCATGATCGGCGCGATTCTAGCACCGCGGTGGGGCGTCGGCGATGGCATCCCTCTTGCTGTTTACCCGCTTTCCAAGAGGAGGAGAGCGCCATGCCCAGCTACACGATGACCTGTACGCACTGTGGCTACGAGGTGGTCTTTCGCACCGAGCCGGACGCGAAAACCGAGGGCGTTCGCCATCTTCGGCAGCAGCCGACCCACGGGGTGAAGGTGACGCCGAGCGAGGACGCCCTGATGCTGGAGGCTGAAAAAGTTACCAGGTAAGTTCCGCCGGGGAGCCGCGCGCCGGACGGCCGCGAGAGGCGGCTAGAGGTACTGCCCGGGCTCGCGCGGCCCCCCGAGCTCACCGCCGGGCCCGGGCGGCAGCCCACGGCGCCGGCGCATCTCCTCGATTTCCGCGCGGGCCTGCATGTGCTGCGTCCAGAGCGCGGCCTGGATGCCCTGGAAGAGACCTTCCAGCCAGCCCAGCAGCTGGGCCTGGGCGAGGCGGACCTCGGACTCGGTCGGGGTGTTCTCGAGCGGCAGGGTCAGGGTCTCGAGCTCGTCCTGCAACTCCTTCGACACGCCTTCCTTGAGCGCGGCGAGCGCGCGCTCGTAGACCTCGCGGAGTCGCTTCCGTCCGGCCTCGTCGGGCTTCGACTGGCGCACGTCCTCCAGCAGCTCGCGGATCATGGACGCGATGCGGATCAGCTTGGCCGGCTGCTCGACGATCGGTCCCGGTGCAGCGCCGGGCAGGATCATCGGCATCGGCTGCGGGCTCTCGGCCGTCGGCTCGTTGTCGTTCCCGGCTGGCATGACTGGCATGCTACCACGCCGCGACGCGAGCGGAAGGGGCCGGCGGGACGCGGTAAGACCTTCCGTCGCCGTGGATTCGCCGCGAGCAAGTGGCCGTGATCTCCGCCGGGAAGGGCCCCGGCACGGTCCTTGCCCGTCTCCGAGGGCAGAGACACATCGAGAAGGGAGACCGGGATGACACGCTGGCTCGTGATCGTGGGACTGGTGCTGGGATCGGGCGTGATCGCGGACGAGGCCGCGGCGAGCATGGCCTCGATCGTGACGGTGGCGCCGGT
>DATJIR010000278.1:0-6953 GCA_035493135.1 Verrucomicrobiia bacterium | reverse complement strand
CGCGGACGAATAGTGAATGCGCGTCGGGCTGTTCACCAACAACTACCTGCCGTTCCGCGGCGGGGTCACGACCGCGGTCGAGACCCTGCGGCTGGGGCTTGAGGCGCTCGGCCACCGCGCCTGGGTCTTCGCGCCCGCCGCGCAGCATCCGCACCCCGATCCGCCGTTCGTCTATCGCTATCCGTCGATCCCCGCGCCGACGTACCCTGGCTTCTCGCTGCCGCTGCCCGTCTCCCGGCGCCTCGGGCGGGTCGCCCGCGCGCTCGATCTCGACGTCGTCCACGTCCACCATCCGTTCCTGCTCGGGGTGACTGGCCGGAGGCTGGCCCGGGGGCAGCGGCGTCCGCTCGTCTTCACCTATCACACGCGTTACGAGAAGTACGCCCACTACGTCCCGCTGCCTCCGCGCCTGGTGCGGAGCCTCGCGGTCCGACTCTCCTGCCGCTTCGCGAACTCGGCGGACCTGGTCGTGGCGCCGTCCGACCACGTGGCGGAGACGCTGCGGCGCCGGGGCGTCCGCGCGCCGGTCACAGTGATCCCGACCGGAGTCGACCTCGCGCTGTTCAGTCCGGGCAGCCGCGCGCGGGCGCGCCGCCGGCTCGGGCTACCCGGCGACGGCCTGATCTGCCTCTACACCGGGCGACTCGATCGCGAGAAGAGCCTCGAGCGGGTGCTCGACGCCTTCGAGTCGGTGGCCGCCGCGGTGTCGAGCGCGACACTGCACCTGGTCGGGAAGGGGAGCCACGGGGCGGCGCTCGAGGCGAGGGCCGCCGCGGGCGGCGTCGGGCGCCGCGTCGTGTTCCACGGTGGGCTCAGCCGGGAGGTGCTGCCCGACTACTATCGCGCCGCCGACCTCTTCCTCTTCGCCTCCGAGACCGAGACCCAGGGGCTGGTGCTGGCCGAGGCGCACGCCTGCGGGCTGCCCGCGGTGGCGGTCCGCGCCTCGGGGGTGGACGAGGTCGTGACCGACGGCGAGACCGGGTTCCTCACCAAGAGCGACACCGGCGAGATGGCCGACGCGGCGATCGGCCTCCTGCTCGACGCGGAGCGCCGGGTGGCGATGGGACAGGCGGCGCGGCGGCTCGCGGAGGCGCGCTTCTCCACCGAGCGGCAGATTCACGCCATGGTCGGCCGCTACGAGGCCCTGTGCCGCAGGTCGCTCTGATGCCGGCCATCGCCCTGGGCCGCACCCTGCGGGTAGGGCTGCAGGCCGACTGGGACCCGCACACCGCCGGTCCCGGCCACCAGGGCCTCCTCGCCTGGGACCATCGGGTGCGGACGCTCCTGCGCGTGCTGGTGTCCTACCCGGAGGTCCGCTACATCCTGCCGGACCGGATCAGCCTCGACGCCGCCGCCGACCCGCGCACGCTCGAGACCATGGCCCGCTTCCTCGAGCGGCAGAGCTGGCTCGTTCGCCGGGTGGCGGTGACCTAGCGGCATGATCTGGAACCGGGAGATCGAGAGCGCACCGCGCGCGGCCCTGCGCGCGCTCCAGGCCGAGCGCCTGCGCGCCACGGTGGCGCGGGCGCAGGCGCGGGTGCCCTTCTACCGCACCGCCCTCGCCGCGGCCGGCTTGCGAGACGGCGACGTCGACCTGACGAGGCTCGGCGATCTGCCGTTCACGCGGAAGGAGGACCTGCGGGACCACTATCCGTTCGGCCTCTTCGCGGTTCCGCGCGAGGACGTCGTGCGCCTCCACGCCTCCTCCGGCACGCGCGGCAAGCCCACCGTGGTGGGCTACACCCGCAGCGACCTCGAGGTGTGGCGCGAGGTGATGGCCCGCGCCCTGGCCGCGGCCGGGGCCGAGCCCGGCCAGCTCGTGCAGGTCGCCTACGGGTACGGCCTCTTCACCGGCGGGCTCGGCTTCCACGACGGTGCCGAGCACATGGGGCTCACGGTGGTGCCGGTGTCCTCCGGCAATACCCTGCGCCAGATCCTGCTGCTCCAGGACTTCCACCCGCACGGTCTGGCCTGCACGCCCTCCTTCGCGCTCCACATCGGAGAGAGCATGCGCGAGCAGGGCCTGGACCCGCGGAAGGTCGGCCTCGGATACGGGCTCTTCGGGGCCGAGCCGTGGACCGAGGCGATGCGGGCGCAGCTCGAGGCGCTGTGGGGCTGCGCGGCGGTGGACTTCTACGGGCTCAGCGAGATGATCGGCCCCGGCGTCGCCACCGAGTGCGTCGAGGCGCGCGACGGCCTCCATCTGAACGAGGACCACTTCCTGCCCGAGATCGTCGACCCGCGGACCGGGTCGCCGCTGCCGGACGGCCGCGAGGGCGAGCTGGTGCTGACCTCGCTCACCAAGGAGGCGCTGCCGATGATCCGCTACCGCACCGGCGACGTCACCCGGCTCGACCCCGCGCCGTGCCGCTGCGGGCGCACCACGGTGCGCATGGCCCGCATCAAGGGCCGCACCGACGACATGCTGATCATCAAGGGCGTCAACGTCTACCCGTCCCAGCTCGAGGCCGCGCTCCTCACCGTCCCGGAGCTGGCCCCGCACTACCAGCTCCTGGTGGACCGGCGGAGCGGGTTCCCGGTGCTGGCGGTGCACGTGGAGCCCACGGAGCACGTGGTACGCGAATGGGGCGGCTTCGAGGCGGCCCGACCCGAGGTCACCGCGCTCGGCGCGCGGGTCGCGGCGCAGCTCCGTGGCCACCTCGGGCTCAACCCGGAGATCGCCGTGGTGGCGCCCAAGACCATCCCGCGCAGCGAAGGCAAGGCGGTGCGGGTCGTGGAAAGGAGATAGTCATGGCCGAGCGCGACGAAGCCCGACTGCTGGCCCGCATCGAGGCGGGGGAGCGCATCGAATCCCCCGACGAGATGACGGAGGACTACCGGCAGAACCTGATCCACCTCATGACCATGCAGGCCGACTCGGAGCTGGCCGGCGGCTACGGCTACGTGCCGTGGATCGCGAAGGCGCCCGGGGTGGAGGAGAAGCACGTGGTGGCCCAGATCGTGAAGGACGAGCTGCGCCACGCCACCGTCATGTACGGGCTGCTCGCCGACCTGGGGGTCGACGTCGACGCCCACGTGCGCGCCCACGACGAGGTGCTGACGATGCGCATCGCGGCCGACGCGGACATCGGGACATCGCGAATCACCGCGGACAAACGGGTCAACATTTTCTACTATCCGATCGATACGTGGGCCGACTTCATCTTCTTCAACTTCTGCATGGACCGGGGCGCGGGCCACCAGCTGGAGGACGTGCGGACCTGCTCCTACGGGCCGTGGGTGCGCGCCATCGAGGGGATCTTCAAGGAGGAGAAGTTCCACATCCGCCACGGCGAGTTCTGGGTCAAGCGGCTCGCCGAGGATCCCGAGACCCACGACGAGGCGCAGGAGACGCTCAACCGCTGGTACATCCGCACCATGAACATCTTCGGCCGGCCCGGCTCGGCCAAGAACGTGCTCTACCGCAAGTACCGTCTCAAGCTCCGCGACAACGACGAGGTGCGCCAGACCTTCGCCCGCGAGGTGGCCGAGAAGGCCGGGGCGGTCGGGCTCACGCTGCCGGAGTGGACGCCGGTCTGGGACCGCCTGCCCGAAGAAGCGCAGATCCCGGGATAGCGCCCGTGCGCCTCGCGGGCATTCTCGCGCTCGGGGTCCTGGCCGCGGCCGCTCTCGCGGCCGGGCCGTGCCCGGCAGCCGCCCAGGCCACCCGCCAGGTGCGGGTGCTGCTGGAGTTCCAGCAGCAGGCGCGCGGCAGCCGGCAGGGCGTGCAGGGGCAGGGGAACGTGATCGTCGAGCAGCGGCGGAGCGGCGACCCACGGGTGCGGGGGCGCGGCGGGCTCGCGGTGGAGGACACCACCACCCGCGTCACGCGGTCGTCGGGCCTCTTCACGGTGGTGCTCGACGGCGGCGCGGGCTCGATCATGGTGACGGACGACGTGCCGACCCCGCAGCTCGCGTACTACTACGACTACGCGACCGGCAAGGGCTACGTGGCCCAGGGCGTCGCGTGGCAGCGGGTCGGGACCGCGCTGTCGGTGCGGCCGGTGATCCTGCCCGGCAACCAGATCCGGGTCACCCTCACGCCGGTGATCAGCTACTTCACGGCCGGCGGCGGCGGCACCATCGAGGTCGTCGAGGCCGCGACCCAGCTGATCGTGCCCAACGGCGGGCGCATGCAGTTCGGCGGGAGCACCGGCAGCCTCCACGCGGTCACCCGTCAGGTGCTGGGCTATCGCGCCGAGCAGTCGTCGCAGGACACCGCCCTGACGGTCACCGCGACGATCCAGTAGGGGCGCGGTGACCGCCCACGCGCGACGCGAGGACGTGCCGGAGGGGCTGGCCTCGGCGCTGCGGCGGGAGCCGTGGGCGCAGGAGCTGGGCGTCGAGTACCTCGAGCTCGCGCCCGGGCTCTGCCGGGTCGCGCTCACGCTCCGGCCCGAGATGCTCAACCACCAGGGCACGCCCCACGGCGGCGTGATCTTCTCCCTCGCCGACGTGGCCTTCGGCGCGGCCTGCAACGCGCGTGGCGGGATCTGGGTCGCGCTCTCCATGACGATCAGCTTCCTGGCCCCGGCTCCTCCCGGCGCGCGGCTCGTGGCGGAGGCGCGCGAGCGCCGGCACGGCCGGCGTGCCGGCTTCTACGACGTCACGGTCGCCACCCACGCCGGCGTCGCGGTCGCGGCCGTGCACTGCGTGGCCCATCGGGTGGGCCCACCGTGACCATCCGGTACACCGGGAACGCCGCCTACGGCTACGCCAACAGCCTGTACATGGCGCTGCGGGAGTCCGGGGCGGCGCCCGCCGAGCTGCCCGAGCCCGGCTTCCTCGAGTGCCTGACCACCATGCCGTTCGGCACGGACTACCTGCGGGTGGGGCGGGACCTGCTCGTCTACTTCAGCTCGCCGCTCGCCACCCCGGACCAGGGGCTCTCCACGGCCCTCGACGTGCTCGGCTGGGAGTGCCTCGAGGAGCGCGAGGGCACCGCGGAGGCGGCGCTGGCCCGCCTCGGGGCGGCGGCCGCGCGCGGACCGGTCCTGGCCGGACCGCTCGACATGGGTGCGCTCGGCTACATGCCGCAGCACGCGCAGATGTCGGGCAGCGATCACTTCGTGGTCGTGCTGGGCGTCGAGGGCGAGCGCGTGCGGGTCCACGATCCCGACGGCTACCCGTGCGTGGCGATGCCGGCCGTCGAGTTCCTGCGCGCGTGGCGCGCCGAGCGCGTGCGCTACGCCCAGACCCCGTACACGATGCGCTCCGCCTTCCGGCAGGCACGCCACCCAACGCGCGAGGCGATGATCGCGCGCACGCTCGGCGCGGCCCGGGCCAGCCTGGGCGCCGACCCGGGAGGCCCCGATCGCTACGGCGGCCCGCGCGCCTTCCGGCTCCTGGCCGCGGACCTGCGCGGCACGATGGCCAAGCGGCTGGCCGGCCATCTCACGTCCTTCGCGCTGCCGCTCGCGGCCCGGCGCAGTCACGACGCGGCCGCCTTCCTGCGCGAGGCCGGCCACGCCGAGGCCGCGGGGCTCCTCGAGCGGAAGGCCCAGTGCTTCGGCGAGGCTCAGTACTGGGCCGTGCAGCAGCGCTGGACCGATACCGCGGACCTCATGGACGGCCTCGCCGACCTCGAGGGCGCGCTGATCCACGCGCTCGAGCCCTCCGAGCCCGGCTGATCGGCCGGGCGGCTCAGGCTCCGTCCGCGAAGTACTAGGGCCCGATCTCGTCCCGCGTGTCCGGGTCCGGCGGCCGTGGCTCGGCCTCGGGCGTCACCGGGCGCCAGATCCGCTCGAAGGCGCCGCCGTGTCGCTGGAAGACGGGGAGGACCCGCCGCTCGTATCCGCGAAGTGCCTCGTGCTGGCCGGGCTCGAGATAGATCAGCGCCAGGTAGCGGACCGTGGCCCCGGGGCGAACTTGACATAATGTCTCTTATCGGACTCTGTGGCGAGACCGGATCGGCTGGGTCGCGAGGCTACTTGCCGCGGGCCTGCAGCTCGGCGATCTTGGCCCGGATGTCGGGCGCGCGGCGGGTCTCGGGCACGTCCCTGAGCAGGCGCTCGTAGGTCGCGAGCGCATCCACCGGCTTGCCGGCCAGGGCCTGGGCGCGCGCGAGATCCAGCAGCGCGTCCTCGAAGAAGAACTGCTTGGGCGGCACCGCGCGCGCGACCGCCTCGTAGGCGGTCACCGCGTTGGCGTAGTTCTTCTGCGCCTCCCACGTGTAGCCCACGCCCGAGGCGGCCAGCGTCCGCAGGCTCCCGGCCGCGCCCTTGGCGAGCGCGATCTCGTAGGCGCCGCGCGCCGCCGCGTAGTCGCCAGCCTGGTACTGGAGGTTGCCGAGCTCGTAGGCGGCCTGCACCGCGGCGGAGGAGCGGCCGTGCTGAGCCAGGACGGCCTGCAGCGAGGCGATCGCCTGGGCACGCACATCCGCGGTCGCCTGCGGGCCGTCGGCCTGCTGCACGAGGTCCGCGGAGGCGGCCAGGGCCGCCTGGCCGCGCGAGTCCTGGGCGCGCAGCCAGAGCCACGTGGCCAGGCCCAGGACCGCGACCACCAGGACCGCCCCGCCGATCTTGAGGCCGAGCCGGGCCCCGCGCGAGGCCAGCAGCTCGCTCAGGCTCACGAGCGGCGCTCCGGCGGCCGGCCGTCCGGCGGCCGCTCGATCCAGATCTCGCCCTTGACCGCGGCCCCGTCGGCGGCCGAGAAGCTGCCGGTGCGCAGCGTGCCGGTGAGCGCCCCGGTCGGCAGGATCTCCACCCGCGTGGTGGCCGAGAGGTTGCCGCGCACGGTGCCGCCGACCACGATTGCGCGTGCGTTGATGTTGGCGTCCACCTCGGCTCCTTCGCCCACGAGCACCCGACCGGTCACGTTGATCTCTCCCTCGAAGCGTCCCGCGATGTGGAAGTCGCCGTCACCGCCGAGCTCACCCCGGAACACGAGGCCGGCTCCCAGGGCGCCCGGCTCCGGCCGCGTGCCGCGGGGCCCGACCAGGTCGGCGGCCAGCG
>DATJIR010000277.1:0-19351 GCA_035493135.1 Verrucomicrobiia bacterium | reverse complement strand
AAGCTCGAGGGCATCGAGCGGCACGGCGATCAGGGCGCGCTGCCCGGCGTCTGATCCGCGAGGGAGAATCGGGCCTCGCCCCGGTTCGGAAACTAGCGGTTGTGGTATGATCGAGGAAATCCACCATCAGAGGGTCCCATGCCCGATATTCAGTTCCAGGTCTACGGCATCAACCTCCTCGTCCGACTGATGGCCGAGCCACCCGCGGACGTGCGCGTGCACTGCCCCAAGGGCTCGCCGATCCGTTACGGTGAGGTGGTGGGCCGTGGCGACGGCTTCGACGAGGGGGCCAACGCCTTCCGCGACATGCCGCCGGTTCGCTCGGTGGTCGCCTTCGAGGAGAACCCCGAGGAGGTGGAGGGCCACTACTTCTATATCTCGGGCGAGGAGCACCGCGTCATCCGGCTCGACGCGATCATCCTGTCCTTCCCGCTGGAATAGCCCGCTTCCCGCTGTGACCGCGCTGTCGCAGGTCCTCCGCAAGATCGACGCGGACGAGGTGGTCGAGCTCACCCGCTCGCTCGTCCGGATCCCCAGCGTGTACCGTCCCGGCGATCCCGAGGCCACCGAGGCCCGGGTCGCGGCCCTCGTGGAGGCGTGGCTCCGCCGCGAGGGCTTCGACGTCATGATCCAGCCGGTCGCTCCCGGGCGCCCCAACGTCATCGGCTCCCTCGGCGAGAAGCGGCCCGGGCAGAAGAGCCTGCTCCTCGAGGGCCACACCGACGTGGTGACCGAGGGCGATCCGGCGGAGTGGTCGCACCCGCCCTTCGGGGCCGATCTCGTCGACGGCCGCATCTACGGTCGCGGCACCGCCGACATGAAGAGCGGCTTGGCCGCCGCCATGGTCGCCGCGGCGGCCTTCAAGCGCGCCGGCGTGGCGCTCCGGGGCAAGCTCGTGGTGGGGGCGCTGGTCGACGAGGAAGACGGCATGATCGGGGTGCGCCACCTCTGCACCACCGAGGTCGGCCGCGAGCTGGACGCCGCCATCATCTGCGAGCCGGAGGACAACGACCTCTGCCTCGAGCAGCGCGGCGTCGTGTGGGCGCGCTTCCGGGTGCGCGGCAAGATGGCCCACGGCGCCATGCCCGAGGCGGGCATCAACCCCATCGCGGGCCTCGGACGCCTGCTCGCCGCCGCGCCCGGACTCGAGCGGCGGCTGCGGAAGGCCTGCGAGAAGAGCCGCTACCTGAGACCGCCCACGGTGACGCCGACCATCGTCCAGGGCCCGCCGCCCCGGGTCGGCGTGCCGCAATCCAACGTGATCCCCGCGGTGGCCGAGACCACGTTCGACATCCGCCTGACCCCCGGGATCGACGACGACGGTGTCCGCGCCGAGCTGGAGGCCATCTGCCGCGAGGTCGCGGCCGGCCAGCCGGGCGTCAAGGTGGAGTGGGAGCCGGTGAACGCCTTCCGGCTGGCCACGAAGGTCGATCGCTCCGAGGCCCTGGTCGAGGCGATGGTCCGCGGCGTGAAGCAGGCCGCCCGACGCGCGCCGCGATACGGCGGGGTCCCCGGCTCGACCGATGGCACCATCCTCCGGATGCAGCTCGGCATCCCGATCGTCACCTGCGGGCCGGGCGACCGCCTGATCCCGCATCAGATCGACGAGTGGGTCTCGGCGGATCAGATCGTCGAGGCCGCGAAGATTTACGTCGCGTCGGCTCTGAACTACCTCGAAGCAGAGTGACCCGCGCCGGCAATCCACGCCTGCGGGCGATCGAGGCCTTTCCGGTCCAGCACGAAGGCCAGCGCTGCATCGCGCTGCGAGACCCCGCCGGCTTCACCGACCAGATCGCGGTGCTGCCCGGACCGCTGCTCGACCTAGTCTCGCTCTTCGACGGCGAGCATCCGATCGAGGTGATCCGCGACGTCCTGCGCCGCCGCCACGGCGAGGCGCCGTCGGTCGAGCAGATCGCCACGCTGGTCGAGCAGCTCGACGACGCGGGCTTCCTGGAGAGCGAGCGATTCACGGCGCGCCGTCGCGCGACCGAGGACGCGTTCCGGCGGAGCCCGGTGCGCGCCGCCGCGCACGCGGGAGGCGCCTATGCCGGGGAGGCCGCCGCGCTGCGCGCCCAGATCGCCGGCTTCTTCGCCCACGCCGACGGCCCGGGCCCGCCCGCGGTCGCGCCGGCGCCGCGGCCGGGCAGTCTCTCGGCCCTGATCGCTCCCCACATCGATTTCCACCGCGGGGGGCCGACGTACGCGTGGGCCTATCAGGAGGTGCTCGAGCGATCCGACGCGGATCTGTTCGTCATCCTCGGCACCTGTCATGCCGGGATGGCCGATCCGTTCGCGGTCACGCTCAAGCCGTACGACACGCCGCTCGGTCCCGTGGCCGTGGACCGCGACTTCTACGACGCGCTCGGGCGGCGGGCGGGCCAGGATCTCCTGGCCTCCGAGCCCGCGCACCGCGCGGAGCACTCCATCGAGTTCCAGGCGGTGATGCTCCAGTCCCTCCTGGGCGGGCGGCGCCCGTTCACCATCCTGCCCGTGCTCGCCTCCTACCTGCACGAGGCGGTCTGGGCGGGCACCGAACCCGAGGGAGACCGGCGCGTGCCCCGCTTCCTCGACGCCCTCCGCGAGGCGATTGCCGCCTCGACCCGACGGGTGTGCCTGGTGGCCGGGGTGGACCTCGCGCACGTCGGTCCGCGATTCGGCGACCCCGATCAGAATACGGACGCGTCGCTGGCCGCGGTCGAGCGCGCGGACCGGACCATGCTCGAGTCGGTGGTGGCCGGGGACGCCCGCGGCTTCTTCGCCCAGGTGGCGGCCGATCGCGACGCCCGCCGGATCTGCGGGCTGTCGCCGATCTACTCGCTGCTCCGGCTCCTGCCCACCGGCCCCGGTCGGCTGCTGCAGTATCGCCAGTGGCCCGATCCGGAGGGGGCGGTGACCTTCTGCGCGGTCGGCTTCCCGTGACGTCTCCGCCCGTCCCCGACCCGTCGACCTGGACGCTGCCTCGCCTGCGCATCGACCGGGAGGGCGCGTGGTTCCACGACGACGCGGAGGTGACCCACGCCGGCATCCTGGCCAGCCTGCGCGAGAATCTCCAGGTGGACGATCGGGGCCACTATCTGCAGATCGGGCCCGTGCGCGTGCCGGTCGAGGTGGAGGACGCTCCGTTCGTGATCGTGAGGGTGGAGCGCGAGGGCCACGGGCTGGTGGCTACCCGCAACGATCTCGGTCGCGAGCCGCTCTCGGTCGAGACGCTCGCGGTGGACGAGCGGGGCATCCCGCGCTGTCGCGTGAAGGACGGGCACTTCACCGCGCGCCTCGACCGCGCCGCGACCTACCAGCTCCTGCAGCTGGTCGAGCCCGGCGAGGCAGGGCGGCCGGCGGTCCTCGTCCTGGGCGACCGGCGGTGGCCGGTGCGGGGCCTCTAGCGCGTCTCGTCCGGATCGGGCGGGAAGGCGGAGAGCGCGCGCAGTCCCGCCTCGTCGCCGGCCCGGATCAGCCGGTGCAGCGGTCCCTCCTCGCGCCAGGCCTGGCAGGTGTTGACGAACCACGGATCCATCGCGATCGGACGCGCCGGCTCCGGGAAGGCCGCTCCGGCGCCCTGCCGCACCGCGGGAGCCATCGCGTGGATCAGCGCGGTGAAGTGGGCGCAGCCGCGCTGCCGCCCGAAGCGCTCGTTGACCTCGCGGGTGAATCCCCGCGCGATCGAGAGGCCGACCAGCTGACCGAGCGGCGGCAGCGCCTCCGGGCAGATGGTGTAGGGATGCGACGCCATCTCGCTCCGCACCGCGGTGATCACGAGGTCCGGATGGCGCACGCGGAGGCCGAGCCGCATGTCGTGGATCACCGGCGGCGGGGTGGACCCGAACCACTCGGAGTTGTCCCCGGGCCGCTCGTCGACCAGGGTCGCGGTGACGTCGAGCTCGTGCGGACCGGCCCGCGCGACCTCGACCCGAATCGTGCGCACGTGCACCGGCCGGGACGTCTGGGCATCGCTCATCGGCGGGACGCGACCTCCTTGAGGGCTTCGATCATCTCGGGGTGGATGGCGCCGTTCGAGGCGGTGATGGACGGGGCGCCCAGGTCGAGCGGCCCACCGTGGACGGACGTGACCACGCCGCCCGCCTCGCGGATCAGGAGCGCCCCCGCCGCCACGTCCCACGGACCGAGCCGCTGCTCCCAGTAGCCGTCGAGCCGGCCCGCGGCCACCGCGGCCAGGCCGAGCACCGCGGAGCCGATGGAGCGCACGCTGCGACAGCGGTGCATCAGCGCACCGTGCTCGGCGAGGTTGTCGCGGGGCGCCGCGCGGATGTCGTTGGGATAGCTCGTGCCGAGAAGGCTCTCGGCCATGCGAGGCGTCGCCGAGACCCGGATCGGCGCGCCGTTGCAGGTGGCGCCGCGGCCGCGCACCGCCACGAAGCATTCCTCGCGGCTCGGGTCGTGGACCACGCCCACCGCGATCGCGCCGTCGATCTCGAGGCCGATGGACACCCCGTAGATCGGCAGGCCGTGCGCGTAGTTGGTGGTCCCGTCGAGCGGGTCCACGATCCAGCGGTGGCCCGGCGAGCCGGCGAGCGCGCCGCTCTCCTCGGCCAGGATGGCGTGGTCGGGGAAGCGCGCGCGGATGGCCTCGACGATGATCGCCTCCGCGCCCCGGTCCATCTCGGTCACCAGGTTGGTGGGGCTGCCCTTGTAGGCGACGGCGGGACGGCTCCCGAACCGGGAGCGGAGGAAGGCGCCCGCGCGCAGTGCCGCGTCGACCGCCACCTCGCGAAAGGCCTCGCTCACGGACTTCGAGAGTACCACGGCGCCGCTTGACAACCCGCCGCGCCTCTCGCAGCATGGCGCGCATGCGTATCGTGGTGATGGGCTCGGGCGGGACCGGCGGCTACTTCGGCGCGAAGCTCGCGCGCGCGGGGGAGGACGTGACGTTCGTGGCCCGCGGCGCGCACCTGGCCGCCATCGCGGCGAGCGGCCTGCGGATCCGCTCCGCCAGCGAAGGGGAGTGGGTGGTGCGGGCCCCCGCGGTGGAGCGCCTCGACGGCCTGCCGCCCGCGGACCTCGTGCTCTTCTGCGTGAAGTCGTTCGACACCGAGGAAGCCGCCGCGTTGATCCGGCCGGTGATCGGGCCGCACACCGGCGTGCTCTCCATCCAGAACGGGGTCGACAACGAGCAGACGCTGGCGCGGGTGCTGGGGCCCGGCCACGTCCTGGGCGGCGCGGTGCGGGTCTTCGCGACCATCGAGGCCCCCGGGATCATCCGGCACACCTTCGGCGGGCACATGACCTTCGGCGAGATGGACGGGCGCGAGACGGATCGCGCGCGCGCGTTCCTGGCCGCGTGCCGCAAGGCGGAGATCCCCACCGAGCTGGTGCCCGACGTCGAGCGCGCCCTCTGGGACAAGTACGTCTTCCTCACCACCCACGCGGGCGTGACCGCCATCACCCGCTGCCCGGCCGGGGTGGTGCGGGCGTTGCCCGAGGTGCGCGAGCTGTACCGGCGGATCGGGGCCGAGATCGTCGCGGTCGGGCGCGCCGCCGGCGCCCCGGTGGACGACGGGCAGCTCGCGCAGGGCCTGAAGATGCTCGACGCGGTGGCCCCGACCGCCTCCTCCTCGCTGCACCACGACCTGACCCACGGCAAGCGGCTCGAGCTCGAGGCCCTCCACGGCCACGTGCTGCGGCTCGCGGAGCGTCACGGCGTGGCCGCGCCCACCGTCTTCGCGATCTACGCCGCGCTCCGTCCGTACCGCGACGGCGCGCCGGCCATCCCCGCCAGCTAGCGCCGTCCCCGCCGGCGCGGCGCGCCGGCCGCTGGTCTATACTGGCTCGTGTCCTCGTTCAGACGCCTCCTGCCGTACCTGCTTCGCTACCGCCTGCGCTACCTGGGCGGGGCCGCGTGCCTGCTCCTCGCGACGGTCATGTCGGTCAGCATCCCGTGGACGGTCAAGCGTGCGGTGGATGCCCTCGAGCGCGACGGGGCCGCCGCGCACGTGGCCCCCTTCGTGCTCCTCATCCTCGCGCTCGCGGCGGGTCACGGCGTGGCCCGGCTCGGCTCGCGCTTCGCGATCCTGGGGGCGGGGCAGTGGGTGGAGCACGATCTCCGTACCGCGCTGTACGCGCGCCTGCTGACGCTGCCGCCTGCTTTCTACCACGCCAACCGCACCGGCGACCTGATGTCGCGCGCGTCGAACGACATCTCGGCCCTGCGCGCCCTCGCCGGCTTCGGCGGCGTGATGCTGATCGGCACCCTGTTCGCGTTCGTGGGTACCCTCGGCGCCATGTGGACGATCGACCCGTGGCTGACCCTGTTCGCGATGGCGCCGTTCCCTGGCCTGGTCGTGATCGCCAAGCGTTTCAATCACGACGTGGAGGTGCGCTCCACCGCGGTGCAGGAGCAGCTCGGCGCGCTGTCGGCCAAGGCCCAGGAGAACCTCACCGGCATGGCGGTGGTGCGGGCCTACACCATGGAGGAGCGCGAGATCGCCGAGTTCGCCCGGCTCAACGCGGAGTACCGGACGCGCAACCTCTCCCTGGCCCGCACCCAGTCGGTGTCCTGGCCTCTGATGGGCCTGGTCTCGGGCGTGGGCGCCCTGATCGTCCTCTGGCTGGGCGGCAAGGCGGTGGTGGACGGGCGCATCTCGCTGGGCTCGTTCGTGGCCTTCAACGGCTACCTGGCCCAGCTCGCGTGGCCCACCGTCGCGCTGGGCTGGACGCTCGCCAGCATCCAGCGCGGACTGGCGGCGATGCAGCGGGTGACGGAGATCTTGGATTCTCGGCCGCACGAGAGCCCCGGCGGCTTATCCGACGCGGACGGGCGGTCCGCGGACTGGGGGAGTGCGGGGGCCCTTTCTGGGCCCCCGCAGATGAAGAAGAACGCGTCAGAAGAGCCTCCCAGGCTCCTGCCCGGCAGTCCGGATCCCGATAGAGGCGAGGCCGCGCTCTTGCCCAACGGGACACTCGAGTTCCGGGGGCTCACGTTCGCCTACGACGACCGGGGCCCCGCCCTGCGGGACGTGTCGTTCGTGGTGGCGGCGGGCTCGGTGGTGGCGGTGGTCGGGCCCACCGGGAGCGGCAAGTCGACGCTCGGCACCCTGCTCTGCCGGCTCTACGAGCCGCCGCGCGGCACGGTGTGGATCGGGGGGCGCGACGTGCTGGACCTCCCGCTCGGTCCGCTGCGCCGCTCGGTGGGCTACGTGCCGCAGGAATCGTTCCTGTTCTCGCGCCCGCTGCGCGACAACGTACGCCTCGCCGACGAGCACGCGGGCCCGGAGCGGCTCGCGGAGGTGGCCCGCACCGCGGGCCTGGCCGACGACCTGGGCGCGCTGCCGGCCGGCTGGGACACGGTGGTGGGCGAGCGCGGGCTCACCCTGTCGGGCGGCCAGCGCCAGCGGGTGGCGCTGGCGCGCGCGCTGGTGGCGGATCCTCCGTTCCTGGTGCTGGACGACGTGCTCGCCTCGGTGGACGCGGCCAAGGAGTGGGAGATCACCCGCGCGCTCCGCGCGGCGGCGAGCGGCCGCACCACGCTCCTGATGACCCACCGGCTCAAGGCGGCCGCGGAGGCGGACCGGATCGTGGTGCTCGACGAGGGCCGCGTGGTGGAGCAGGGGCGTCACCCCGAGCTGCTGGCCGCGGGCGGCCTCTACGCGAGGCTCTGGCGCGTGCAGCAGCTCGAGGACGAGCTCGCCAGTGCGTGACGCCGAGCCGGACGACGAGATCCTCGGCCGGGCCTACGACGCGCGCCTCGTGGGCCGAGTCTGGGCCTTCACGCGCCCGCACGCGCGGCTGGTGCTGGTCACCTGCGCCCTGTTCCCGGCGGTGGCGCTGCTCGAGCTGGCCCAGCCCTACCTGGTCAAGATCGCGATCGACGAGCACATCCTCCGCCGCGACTGGCCGGGGCTGGGGCGCGTGGCCCTGCTCTTCATGCTCCTGCTCGTCGGCCTCTACGTCCTGCGGGCCGCCCAGGCGTACCTCACCCAGCTCACCGGTCAGCGGGTCATCCACGACCTGCGCGCGGCCCTCTTCGCGCACCTGCAGCGGCAGGACGCGCGCTTCTACGACCGGAGCCCGGTCGGGCGGCTGATGACCCGGCTGCTCAACGACGGTGAGGCGATCCAGGAGCTGTTCACGAGCGGGCTCGTCTCGCTCCTGGGCGACGTGGTGACCCTCACCGGGGTCGTGGCGATCATGCTGGGGATGAACTGGAAGCTCGCCCTGGTCACCTTCGCGCTGGTCCCGCTGCTCGTGCTCGCGGCCGGCTACTTCCGGATCCGCGCGCGCGACAGCTACCGGGTGGTGCGCACCCGCCTCGCCCGCATGAACGCGTTCCTGCAGGAGTCGCTCCAGGGCATGAGCGTGATCCAGCTCTTCGCCCGCGAGGCGCGCGAGCGGCAGATGTTCGGCGAGCTGTCGGGCGCGCTGCGCCGCGGGCAGTTCCGCTCCACCTTCTACGACGCCTCGCTCTACGCCACCGTCGAGGCGCTCGGCGCGGCCGCGGTGGCCCTGCTCCTCTGGTACGGCGGCGGGCAGGTGGTGACCGGGGCGCTCACCTTCGGCGGGCTCGTGGCGTTCCTCGAGTACACCGGACGGTTCTTCCTCCCGATCCGCGACCTGGGGGCCAAGTACACCGTCATGCAGGCGGCGATGGTCTCGGCCGAGCGGGTCTTCGGCCTGCTCGACACCCAGCCGACGATCACGAGCCGGCCCGGGCGGCGCCCCGGCCCCACCGCCCGGGCCGGGGCGCCCGACGGCCCGGCGGCGCCGGCGGTCGAGTTCCGCAACGTGTGGTTCGCGTACGAGGGTGAGCAGTGGGTGCTGCGCGACTGCTCGTTCCACCTGGCGCCCGGCGAGCAGGTGGCCCTGGTGGGCCCGACCGGGGAGGGCAAGACGACGATCGCCCGCCTGATGACCCGGGCCTACGACGTCGCGCAGGGCCAGGTGCTGGTCGATGGGGTGGACGTGCGGGAGTGGGATCTCCAAACCTTGCGGCGCCACGTCGGGTTGATCCCGCAGGAGGTGTTCCTGTTCTCGGGCACGGTGGAGGACAACCTGTGCCTGGCCGGCGACGGCACGGTCGATCGGGCCACGGTGGAGCGGGCGCTGGCCGCCGCAAGCGCGGACCGCTTCGTGGCGACGCTGCCGCGCGGCCTCGGCGAGGAGCTGCGCGAGCGCGGCGTCAACCTCTCGCAGGGGCAGCGCCAGCTGCTGGCCATCGCCCGCGCCATCATCTATAATCCTCGCGTTCTCGCCCTCGACGAGGCGACGTCGAGCATCGACCCGGAATCGGAAGCGCTGGTGCGCGTCGGGATCGCGCGCCTGGTGGAGGGACGGACGAGCCTCGTCATCGCCCACCGGCTCTCGACGATCCAGCGCGCGGACCGGATCCTCGTGCTGCACCGCGGGCAGATCCGCGAGACGGGGCGGCACGCGGAGCTGCTCGCCCTCGGAGGGCTGTACTCACGACTGTACGAGCTGCAGTTCGGCCTGGAGCGGACATGAAGGGCTTCGACGCGGCGGTCTACCGGCTGATCGCGCGGATCCCGAGGGGGCGGGTGGCGACCTACGGCCAGATCGCGGCGCTGCTCGGACACCCGCGCTCGGCCCGCGCGGTGGGGCGCGCGATGAAGCATGCGCCGGCGCACGTGCCGTGGCAGCGGGTGGTGAACGCGCAGGGCAGCATCAGCCGACGCGCCAACGTGGGCGGCATGCTGACCCAGCGCGTGCTGCTCGAGCAGGAGGGGGTCGTGGTCCGGCGGGGCCGGATCCGGCTCCGGGATCACCGGTGGACCGGCCCGCGGGGCGGGCGCCCGCTCGCCGTCGCCGCCCTCGAGGGGTTCTGACCCGGGGCACTGATCGCCCGGGGCACCGATCGGAGGACACATGCGACTCGGACTGAACATCGGCTACTCGCGCTCCCAGCTCGGCATCGACCTGTCGCTGGTCCAGCACGCGGAGCGGCTCGGCTTCCACTCGGTGTGGTCGGCGGAGGCCTACGGCTCCGACGCGGTCTCGCCGCTCTGCTGGATCGCGGCCCGCACCGAGCGCATCCGGGTCGGCACCGCGATCATGCAGATCCCGGCCCGCACCCCCACCCTGACCGCGACCACCGCGCTCACCATCGACCAGCTGTCGGGCGGTCGCTTCATCCTGGGTCTGGGCGTCTCCGGCCCACAGGTGGTGGAGGGCTGGCACGGGGTGGCCTTCGGCAAGCCGCTCGCCAAGACCCGCGAGTACGTCGAGATCGTGCGCATGGTCTGGAAGCGGGAGCGGCCGGTCGAGCACAAGGGCGAGTACTACCAGATCCCGTACGCGGGGCCGGACGCCACCGGGCTCGGCAAGCCGCTGAAGTCGATCCTGCACGGCCGGGCCGATATCCCGATCTACCTGGCCGCCATCGGGCCCCGGAACGTGGCCCTCGCGGCCGAGATCGCCGACGGGCTCCTGCCGGTGTTCTTCTCGCCCGAGCGCATGAGCGTGTTCGCCCCGAGCCTCGAGGCCGGCTTCAAGGCGGCGGGCGGCGGCAAGTCGCTGGCCCGGTTCGACATCGCGCCGACCGTGCCGATCGTGCTGGGGCCGGACGCGGCCGCGTGCCGCGACATGGTCAAGCCCCGGCTCGCCCTCTACGTGGGCGGCATGGGGGCCCGCGGCAAGAACTTCTACAACGAGCTGGTGAGCCGCTACGGCTACGAGGCCGACGCCAAGCGCATCCAGGACCTGTACCTGGGCGGCAAGAAGGACGAGGCGGCCGCCGCGGTGCCCGACGCTCTCGTGGACGAGGTCGCGCTGTGCGGGCCGAAGGAGCGCATCCGCGAGCGCCTGCCGCGGTGGAAGAGCTCCGGCATCACCACGCTGATCTGCGGCGCGGTGCAGCCGGAGGCGCTCGACCTGATGGCGGAGCTGGTGCTCTAGCCCCGTGAAGCCCGCGGTCGAGAAGGTACAGGCCGCTATCACCGCGCACGGGCTCGACCGGCACGTGATCGAGCTCGCGGTCCACGCGCGCACCTCGCAGCAGGCTGCCGACGCGCTCGGGGTCACGGTGGGGCAGATCGTCAAGTCGCTCGTCTTCACCGCGGACGGGCGGCCGCTGCTGGTGGTCGCCTCGGGCGCCAACCGGGTGGACGAGCGGCGGCTGGGCGATCTGGCGGGTGGCCGGATCCGCCGCGCGGATCCGGCCACCGTCAAGGAGGCCACCGGCTACACCATCGGCGGAGTGCCGCCGATCGGCCTCGCGAGCCCGCTCGCGGTCTACGTGGACCGCGACCTGCTCGCCTACGACCTGGTCTACGCGGCGGCGGGCCTGCCCGAGTGCGTCTTCCCCATCGCGCCGCCGGAGCTGGTGCGCGCGACCGGCGGGAAGGTCGTCGACATCAAGGAATCGGAGAGCCATTCGAAAGGAGCGCGACCATGAGGCTCAAGGACAAGGTCGCCCTGATCACCGGGGCGGGCTCCGGCATCGGGCAGGCGACCGCGGTACTGTTCGCCCGCGAGGGCGCGAAGGTGGCGGTGGTGGACCTCCGGGAGGACGCGGCCAAGACCACCGCCGAGCAGATCGAGCGGAGCGGCGGCCAGGCGCTCGCGATCCGGGCCGACGTCGCGAAGTCGGCCGACAACCAGGCCGCGATCCAGCAGGCGGTGGCCCGCTGGGGCCGCCTCGACGTCTTCTACGCCAACGCGGGGGTGCCGCAGTTCCCGACGCCGGTCGAGAGCGTGGACGAGGCGGTGTTCGATCAGATCATGGCGGTGAACGTGAAGGGCGTGTTTTTCGCGGCCAAGCACGTGATGCCGGTCTTCAAGAAGCAGAAGGGCGGCGTGCTGCTGATCACCGGCTCGACCTCGGGCGTCCGCCCGCGGCCCGGCGTGCAGTGCTACTCCGCCTCCAAGGGCGCGGTGCACACCATGGCCGCGAGTCTCGCGCTCGAGTTCGCCGCCTTCGGGGCCCGCGTGGTCGCGATCGCCCCGGTGGCCACCGAGACGCCGATGCTCGCCACCTTCATGGGCAAGAAGCAGGTGGACGAGGAGGGCATGACCCGCTACCGCGGAACGGTGCCGCTCGGGCGGCTCAACCGGCCGGAGGACCTCGCGAACGCCGCGCTCTTCCTGGCCTCAGACGACGCCGCGATGATCACCGGCAGCGTGTTCCCGGTCGACGGCGGCCGGTGCATCTAGGATTCCCCCTCTCCCCCGGCGGGAGAGGGCAGGGTAAGGGGCGATGATCGTCACCCCGCTCGCCGCCGAGTCGCTGGGGGTGCGCTCGGTGGCCACCTACGTCGAGTGCGGACAGACGCGGGTGCTCATCGATCCGGGCGCGATGCTGGCCCCCAGCCGCTTCAACCTGCCGCCCGTCGAGGAAGAGTGGGAGGCGCTGCGTCGCGCGAACGATCGCATCTCGGGGTACGCGGCGCGGGCCTCCCTGATCTTCGTCAGCCACTACCACGAGGACCACTTCCGCCACGACCTCGGGCTCTACGCGGGCCGGCACCTCTGGGCCAAGGACCCAAAGCGGCACATCACGGGCCGGCAGGCGCAGCGCGCGGAGCGGCTGTGGAGCGCGCTCGCCGCGTCCTGCCCCCCGGCGTCGGCGGAGGGCCGACGGCTCGAGACGATGGACGCGGTGCTCCAGGCCTCGCCGCCGCTCAGCCACGGGCCCGACGGGACGTCGCTCGGCTACGTGGTGGCCCTGACGGTCGAGGACCGCCGGGAAGGCACCCGCTTCGTCCACGCCTCCGACGTGCAGGGTCCGCTGTCGGCGGTGGCCGCGGCGTACCTGGCGCGCCAGCGCCCGACGCTGCTCTACCTGTCGGGCCCACCGGCCTATCTCGAGTCGCAGCTCGGAGCCGACCTGGTGGACCGGGGCATCGAGCACCTGCTGCGGATCATCGACCAGACCGGCTGCCGGGTGATCCTCGATCACCACGCGCTGCGGGACGCGGCGTACCCGGAGCGCTTCCGGCGGCTGTGGGACACCGGCCGCGTGGTCACCGCGGCCGGGTTCCTGGGGGAGCGTGACGCGCCACTGGAGGCGCGACGCCGCGAGCTGTGGACGGGCCGGCGCAAGCCGCCCATGCCGGTGCGACCGTCGCGGGCGCGTGGCGCGGGCGCAGGCCCGGGCGCGGACGGCGCGCGCGCGGCGACCGACTTCCGCCCGCGGTTCGGGCGGGTGAGAGAGGGATGAGCGCGATGAGCGAGGGCAAGGCACCCGGGGTGGGCGATCCCGCTCCGGACTTCACGCTGAAGACGATCGGGCTCAAGGATGTGAGCCTCAAGACCTACCGGGGCAAGAACGTGGTGCTGCTCTTCTATCCGCTCGACTGGACCCCCGGCTGATCCACTTGCATGCCCGCCTTCGATCGTCGCATCCGCGACTTCGAGGCGGCCAATACCCAGGTCATGGGTATCAGCACGGACAGCCCGTTCAGCCACGAGAACTGGGCGAAGTCGGTGGGCATCTCGAACTACCCGCTCCTGTCCGACATGCAGCGCTCCGCGGTGAAGGCCTACGGCGTCTACTGGCCGGACTGGAACGCCAACCTGCGCGCCACCTTCGTGATCGACAAGCAGGGAGTGATCCGCTTCACCGAGCGCTACGGCAAGGGCGAGCTGCCCGATCCGGACAAGATCCTCGCCGAGGTCAAGAAGCTGACCTAGCCGTAGCCGGCGGGGCCGGCGGCGTCGACTGCGCCTGGGTGGTGAAGGCCACGCCCAGCAGCACCAGCGCGCCGCCGGCCACCTCCGGCCACTCGATGGCCTCGCGCAGCATCACCCAGGCCAGCAGCACGCCGACGATCGGCTGCAGGTTCATGAAGATCGCGGCGCGGCTGGGGCCGACCGTCTTCACCCCCTCGTACCACCAGACGTGGGCGACCGCGCCCAGGAAGGCCTGATAGAGGACGACCAGCCACGCGGTCCGCGAGGTGAGGTCGGGGCGGGGGAAGAACGGGGCCGCCACCAGCATCATCGGCAGCAGCATCGCCGAGCCCAGGATGTAGGACGCGGTGGTGGCCACGGCGGGCGAGTGCACCGCGAGCACCTGCTTGCCGTAGATCGTGTAGGCGCTCCAGCCGGCCTGCGAGACCAGCAGGATGAAGTCCCCGGGCATGAGCTCGAGGTGGGCGATCGCCCGCCAGCTCCCGCGGGTGATGACCAGCAGGACCCCGGCCAGCGAGGCCGCCACCCCCGCCCACTGGCGTCGGCGGAGCCGCTCCTTCAGGTAGAACCGAGCGCCGACGGCCACCAGCACCGGCGTCGCGGCCTGGAGGATGGCCGCGTTGGCCGCGGTGCTGAGCGCGATGCCGAGATAGGTGCCGCCGGTGGAGACGAAGAGGCCGGTGAAGCCGAGGAACGCGAAGGTGCGCACGTCGGCCCAGCGCAGCTCGCGGAACTCTTCCCAGCCGCGCCGGAACAGGAGCACGGTGAGAAACGCGGAGGCGAGCGTGCAGCGGAGCGAGACCAGCAGGTAGGGCGGGAAGTGGGCGAGGGCCAGCTTGGCGAACGCGGGGTAGGAGCCCCAGAGCGCCGAGATGAGCGTGAGTGCGAGGTACGCTCGCGTTTGACCGGCGCCGGGCACCCGCCTATGATAACGCGGCCGTCATGCCGGACCATATCCTGGAGCGTCGCGTGTGGCTGCCGCGGCCCCGCCCCGAGGTGTTCGACTTCTTCGCGGACGCGGGCAACCTCTCGATCGTCCAGCCTCCCTGGGCGCGGCCGCGCTGGCTCGCGCCGCCCCCGCCGCGCCTCGCCGCGGGCGCGGTGCTCGACTTCCGCGTGCGGTGGCTGCCGATCGCCTGGCGGGTGATGATCCGGGAGTTCGACGCGCCCTATCGCTTCGTCGACGTGCAGCTCCGCGGCCCCTTCGCGCGCTGGGAGCACCGGCACCGGTTCATCGTGGGGCCGGGCGCCGGTAACGAGTCCGGCACCTGGGTGGAGGACCGCGTGACCTATCGGTTCCCCGCCGGCGCGGTCGGACGTCTCGTCCACGCGCTCGGCGGAGGCCGCCGGCTGCGCGGCCTCTTCGACTACCGGGACCGCCGCCTGCGCGAGCGGTTCGGCGGCGGCTAGGCCGCGGCGGCGGGCAGCTCGATGCCGAGGGCGGCCAGGCGCGGCCGCACCCGCTCGGTCAGGAGCCCGATGCGGGAGAGGTTGTTCACCATCGAGGTGTGCATGTCCCGCTTGAAATATTTCCGGTAGATCGCGTAGTCGTTGCGGGCGGCCACGTCGCGGCGATAGGTCTTGGCCTCCTCGATCTGGGCCGCGGTGAAGCCGACGTCGCGGTAGGCCTCCAGGGGGAAGAAGCCGGTCAGCACCTTCTCGAGCGCCACGCAGGTGAAGTCTTCCATCTCCCGGCGCTCCGCGTCGCTCGCCTCCTTGACGATGTCGGGCAGGGCCAGCATGCCGAAGCCCATGTGCCGCGACTCGTCCTGCAGGATGCGGGCGCACACCTGGCGGAGGAGGGGGTCGGCGGCGGCCTCCTGCATCATCTTGAAGATCGCCACCGCGAAGGTCTCGGCCACGAGCTGGAGGGCGATGGTCTTGATGTACCAGCGCGAGTCGGTGAGGATCGTGTCGAAGAGCACGCGCTCGTTGTCGGGCATCGGGTAGTGCAGGCCGCCGAGGCGGGTCTGGATGTAGCGCTCGAGCACCTCGTTGTGGCGGGCCTCGTCCACGACCTGGGTGGCCTGGAAGAACTTCTCGTCGGTGCCGGTGACGATGTTCACCATCTGGCTACAGGCCAGCATCGCCCCCTGCTCGCCGTAGACCAGCACCGAGAGGCGCCACGCCGCGATGCGCCGGTTCAGCTCGACCCGGTCCTTCTCGGAGAGGCTCGACCAGAGCTTGCTGCCGTGGATGTCCACCAGCTCGTCGGAGAGCACCCGCCCGTCGCCGGGCTCGGGGGTCTCCCAGGAGATGTCGCGGCTCGCGTTCCACTGGTCGCGCTTGGCCTTCTCGTAGAGGCTGCGCATGTCCTCGGCCTGCACCGAGTAGTCGAACTCGAAGACGGTATCGATCGTGCCGGGGATAACGCGCCGCTCCATGAGGGCCTCCTGGGTGCTGAAAACCGGAGAGTATGGCTTTTGAACTGTCTGGTTTTTACCACGGGCGGGAAGGGACCGTCAAGTAGACTGGCCCGGGATGAACGCCAGGCGCAAGACCGCGCGGGCCCAGATCCTGCGGGCCGCCGCCGACCTCTTCCGGGAGCGCGGCTACCAGGCCTCCACCGTGGACCACATCGCGGCGCGCCTCGGCATGTCCAAGGCCTCCCTCTACACCCACTTCCGGGCCAAGGAGGAGATGCTGGCCGCCATCTCCCGCGAGACCATCGAGGCCTTCACCCGCGACCTGGCCCTGGTCCTGGGCTCGCGCCTCGGTCCGGAGGAGAAGCTCCGGCGGATGGTCCACCAGCACGTGCGGTTCGTCATCGCCAACCGCTCGTTCCTGACCGTGTTCTTCGGCGAGGAGGCGAACCTGCCGGCCCGCTTCGCCCGCTCTCTCGCCGCCCAGAAGGACCGCTACGACAAGGGCGTCGAGCGGATCGTGGCCGAGGGCATCCGGAGCGGGGTGTTCCGCGACGTGCCGCCGCGGCTGGTGGTCTTCGCGCTCCTCGGCATGGTCAACTGGGTGCACAAGTGGTACAACCCCGCCGGACGCTGGGGCGCCGAGGAGATCTCGACCGCGTTCCTCGCGCTGATCGAGGGCGGGCTGCTCCGGCAGCGGCGCCGAGGTCCGGCCCTGAGCGGCCGGCTGCGCCGGCTCGAGCGCGAGCTCCGTGAGGTCGCCCGGCAGCTCGACGCGTGACTGGCTGGGCGCCCACATGTCCATCGCGGGCGGGCTGGCCCGCGCGCTGGACCGGGGGCTCGAGGTGGGCTGCTCGGTGGTCCAGATCTTCCTCAAGAACCAGCGCCAGTGGACGGCGCGGCCGTACACCGACAGCGAGGTGCGCGAGTTCCGTGGGGCGTGGCGGGCGAGCGGTATCCGGGTCGTCTTCGCCCACGCGAACTACCTGATCAACCTCGCCACCCCGGTCGATGCCGAGTGGCGCCGGGCGGTGGACGTGTTCCACGACGAGCTCGAGCGGGCCGAGGCGCTCGGCCTGCCCTTCGTGGTGATCCACCCCGGCTCGCACCGGGCGGCGGGGCTCGCGGAGGGGATCCGCCGCGTGGCGCGGGCCATCGACCTGCTCCACGAGCGCACGCGCGGTCAGCGGGTCCGGATCGTGCTCGAGAACACCGCGGGCGGTGGCGCGAGCATCGGGCGGAGCCTCGAGGAGCTGGCGCGCGTGATCGGCGCGGTGCGGGAGCCGGAGCGCGTGGGGGTCTGCCTCGACACCTGCCACCTCTTCGCGGCCGGCTACGACATCCGGTCGCGCGCCGGCTACCGGGCGACGATGGCGGAGTGCGTGCGCCGTCTCGGAACCGGACGCGTGCTCGCCTTCCATCTCAACGACGCCAAGCAGCCCCTCGGCTCCGGCCTCGACCGCCACGAGAAGATCGGCCGCGGCCACCTGGGCGTCGAGCCGTTCCGCTGGCTGCTGAACGACCGACGCTTCGCACGGATCCCCATGGCGCTCGAGACCCCGAAGGATCCGGAGCCGCGCGCCGATCGGGACGCCCTGGCCCTGCTCCGCGGGCTCCGCCGGCGCTCCCGGGCCTAGCGCGAGCGGCGCACGCCGCGGCGCGGGCAGGCCGCGCGGATCGGGCAGCGGGAGCAGTGCGGCGAGACCGGCAGGCAGATGTTCTGCCCGAACGACACCAGCAGATCGTTGTAGCCGATCCAGTAGCGGCGCGGCAGACGGCGACGGAGCGCGGTCTCGGTCTCCTCCGGGGTGCGCGTCGTGACGTAGCCCCAGCGGTTCGAGATCCGGTGGACGTGCACATCCACGCAGATGCCGGGCTTGTTGAAGCCCTGGGTCACCACCAGGTTGGCAGTCTTGCGCCCCACGCCCTTGAGGGTGAGCAGGGCGTCGATCTCGTCCGGCACCGCGCCCCCGAAGCGCTCGATCAGGTCGCGGCTGACCTCGCGCAGCACCCGCGCCTTGGTGCGGTAGAAGCCCACCGGGTAGATCGCCCGCTCGATGGTCCGGGGGTGGAGCCGACGCAGACGCTCGGGGGTGTCGGCGAGCGCGAAGAGCCGCGCGGAAGCCGGGCCGGTGGTCTCGTCCTTGGTGCGGAGCGAGAGCAGGCACGCGATTAGGACGCGGAACGGATCGTGCCACTGCTCGGCGACCTCGGCCAGCGCGGTCACGCGCCAGGATGGGGCCTCGCGGCGCAGGCGGCGGATCGTGTCCCCGATCCTCACGAGCGGCCCTCGAGCGACGCGAGTAGGGCCCGCGCCTGGGGCGCGTCCTTGAGGGTCCAGTCGGCCAGATTGGCGGGGGCCTTCTCGCCGAGCACGGCCTCGAGCTCGCGCCGGGCCTCCGCGATCCGCCCGCGCTTGATCAGGGTGCGGGCGAGGCCGAGGTGCAGACCGGTGAAGCGCGGGTCCACCTCGAGGCCGCGCCGGAAGAGCGCTTCGGACTTCTCGAGGTCGCCGCCGAAGAGCCCGGGGACCTCGTAGTAGACGGTGCCGGCCAGCACGTACGCGGGCGGGAAGCGCGGGTCGAGCTCGAGCGCGGTCTCCATGCCGCGCTTGACCTCGGGGAGCAGGAACAGCGAGCGGAGCACGCCCTTGGTCTGACCCCAGCGTCCCGCGTTGGTGGCGTACCAGAAGTGGGCGCGTGGATTGCGCGGCGCCGCCTCCGCGGCCCGGCGGGCGGCCTGGCGGCCCTGCTCGTACGCGGCGAGCTTATCCTCCGTGGTCGTCGCGCGGATGTCGCCCGCGAGGAACGCGATCTGGGCGAGGGCCAGCAGGTTCTCCACCTGCGGGTCGCTCTCCGCCGCGCGGGACATCGCGGCCCGCAGCGTGTCGATCCGCGCCGGATCCTCGTGGTAGCGGGAAGCCAGCGCGCGCACCTCGGCGGCGACGGGAGACTGGGCCCACGCCGCGCCGGACGTGCCGACGACCAGGACCAGGGCGGCGAGGAGGCGCATCGCGCCCGATGCTAGTGGGGCCGCGCCCGGACTGTCAACCGCGGCGCGCGCCCGCGCCTTGCGATGCCGGCCTCCCACCGGTATGGTAGGGCGCGATGAGGCTCCTGGCCGCGGGCGCGATCGTGGGCTGGCTCTCCGTGATGGGCTTCTTCGCGGCGGTGGTCGCGCCGGCCGCCTTCACCACGCTCGACCGCGAGGCGGCGGGTCGCTTCGTGAGCGCGGTCTTTCCCCGCTACTACGCGGTCGGCGCCGCGCTCGGCGCGCTCGCGCTCGCGGCCCTGCTGGCCCGGAGCCTCCTCGGGCGCGGGCATCCGACCTGGGTGGCGCTGGCGCTGGTCCTGGTGATGCTCGCGAGCACGCTCTACGCGTGGCTGGTC
>DATJIR010000276.1:0-26696 GCA_035493135.1 Verrucomicrobiia bacterium | reverse complement strand
GGTGCCGCGACACCTTCACGCTGTGGACGGCCGCGGAGGCGAGCCGACCGCGCAGCTGGGCGAGCAGCACCGTGCCGTTGGCAATCCTAGCGACGGGATTGAGAGAGCGCAAGGCGTTTCTGGCCAGCGAGAGGCGATGCGTGGCCTGCCGCTCGCTGCCCTGCACCGCCCGCGTGAGGCGCGTGGTGAGATCGTCCACCCGGCGGTAAAGATCGCGCAGGGCGCGCGCGGCGTCGGTGAGCACGCGGCGCTTGCCGAGCGCCTCCACCCGCTCCCGCTCGCGCTCGAGCCGGTCCGCCATCGCCTGCTTGAGGCTCTCGTAGAGGGTCACGAGGGCCCGCGCGACCTGGAGCTTCTCGCGCACCACCAGCTCCGCGGCCGCCGACGGGGTGGGCGCGCGCAGGTCGGCCACGAAGTCGGCGATCGTGAAGTCGGTCTCGTGGCCCACCGCCGAGATCACCGGCACGCGGCAGCCCGCGATGGCGCGGGCCACCCGCTCGTCGTTGAACGCCCAGAGGTCCTCGATGGACCCGCCCCCGCGGCCGACGATCACCACGTCGAGATCCTCGACCGATTCTAGATCCCGCAGCGCGCCCACGATCTCGCCCGGCGCCTCCTCGCCCTGCACCCGGACCGGGGTGACCAGGATCCGCAGGTCGGCGAAACGCCGGCCGATGACGTGCAGCATGTCCCGGATCGCGGCGCCGGTGGGCGAGGTCACGATACCGATGGTGCGCGGGAACGGCGGCAGCGGCCGCTTGCGCGCCTCCTCGAAGAGCCCCTCCCCGGCGAGCTTGCGCTTGAGCTGCTCGAAGGCGAGCTGGAGCGCACCGACCCCCTTGGGCTCGAGCAGCTCCACGACCAACTGGTATTCCCCTCGCGCGAGATAGACGTCGAGGCCGCCGAAGGCCAGCACCTGCATGCCGTCCTCCGGCTGGAAGGCCACCCGCCGCCCGCGCCCGCGAAAGAGCACGCAGCGGAGCTGGGCGCCGTCGTCCTTCAGGGTGAAGTAGGCGTGCCCCGACGACGGGGTGCGCAGGTTGCTGATCTCCCCCTCCACCCAGACCGCGGGGAACTGGTCCTCGAGCTGCGCCTTGATGCGCATCGCCAGCTCGCTGACCGTGCACACCACCCGCTCGCTCATGGGGAGAGCTGGCGGAGGGCGGCGCGGTGGGTGTTGCGCATGAGCATCGCGATGGTCATGGGGCCCACGCCCCCCGGCACCGGGGTGATGGCGCGCGCCTTGGGGGCCACCGAGTCGAAGTGCACGTCGCCCGTGACCTTGCCGGTGGGCAGGCGATTGACGCCCACGTCGATGACCACCACGCCCTCGCGCACCATGTCGCCGGTGATCACGCCCGCCTTCCCGGCCGCCACGCACAGAATGTCGGCGCGGCGGCAGTGCGCGGCCAGGTCGCGCGTGCGGGTGTGGCACATGGTGACGGTGGCGTTGCGGGCGAGGAGGAGCTGGGCCAGCGGCTTGCCCACCAGCCGCGAGCGTCCCACCACCACCGCCTCCGCGCCCTCGATCCGGATGCCGTAGTGGTCGAGGATCTCGACGCAGCCCGCCGGGGTGCAGGGCACCGCCCCCGGCTTGCCGCCCAGCAGGTTGCCGAGGTTCACCGGGTGCAGGCCGTCGGCGTCCTTCTCGGGCGCGATCGCGGCCACCGCGGCGTCCTCGTCCATCCCCTTCGGCAGCGGCAGCTGCAGCAGGATGGCGTGGATCGCCGGGTCGCGATTGATCCCGGCGATGGTCTCGAGCAGCTCGGCCTGCGAGCAGCCCTGCGGGAAGAGATAGTCGCGGGTGGTGATGCCGACCTCGTCGGCCGCGCGCTTCTTGTTGCGGACGTAGATCTGCGAGGCGGGGTCCTCGCCGACCAGGATGACCGCGAGGGTGGGGTGCACCCCCGTCTTCGCGCCGAGCGCCGCGACGCTGGCCTTGACGTCGGCCAGAACCTTCGCCGCGACCTCCTTGCCGCTCAGGATCAGCGCCGACACGGTCAGCCGGCGAGGGGGACGCGAAGACGCTCGATGGACAGCCCGCGACCGGTCTCGGGGTCGATCCGGATCACCGCGCCCTGGAGCATGGCCGGGCCCTTGGCCGGCTCGAACCGGTTCGGCATCTGGGAGAGGAAGCGGCCGAGGGCCAGCTCCGGCTCCACGCCGATCACCGAGTCCACCGGGCCGGTGAGCCCGAGGTCGGTGAGGTAGGCGGTGCCCTTGGGCAGCAGGCGCTCGTCCGCGGTCTGCACGTGGCGGTGCGTGCCGACCACCGCGCTCACCCGCCCGTCGAGGTGCCAGCCCATCGCCTGCGACTCCGAGGTGGCCTCGGCGTGCATGTCCACCACGATGATCGACGTCTCCGCCCGCAGCCGCAGGAGCTCCTCGTCCGCCTTGCGGAAGGGGCAGTCGAGCTGCGGCAGGAACACGCGGCCCATCAGGTTGAGCACCGCGACCTTGTGCGGCCCGGCCTTCACCACGATGGACCCCGCGCCGGGGGTGCCGGGCGGGTAGTTGGCCGGACGCAGGAGCAGGTTCTCCTTGACGATGTACTCGATGATCTCCTTCTTGTCCCAGATGTGGTTGCCGGAGGTCATCACGTCCACGCCCTGCTCGAGAAAGGTGCGCGCGATCAGCGGGGTGACCCCGAAGCCGGAGGCGGAGTTCTCCACGTTGACGATCGCGAGATCGGCCTCGTGCTGCTTCCTCAGCTTCGGCAGCAGCATCTGGACCGCCCGGCGGCCCGGCTCGCCGAAGACGTCGCCCACGCAGATGACGGTGAGGGGCTTGGTCACCGCGCCACCTCGACCGCGCGCGTCTCGCGGATGACGACCACCTTGATGTGACCCGGGTACTGCATCTCGGCCTCGATGCGCTTGGAGATGTCCTTGGCGAGCTGGTGGGCGTCGAGATCCGAGATCTGCTCCGCCTTGGTCATGATCCGGAGCTCCCGCCCGGCCTGGATCGCGTAGCAGAGCTCCACGCCCTTGTAGGACATCGCGATCTCCTCGAGCTTGGCCAGGCGCTTGATGTAGCTCTCCAGCACGTCCCGCCGCGCCCCCGGCCGCGCCGCCGAGATGCCGTCGGCGGCCTCGGTCAGCACCGCCTCGATGGTCTCGGGCTCCACGTTCTCGTGGCCGCACAGCGCCGCGTTGATGACCTGCGGCGACTCGTTGTACTTGGTGAGCACCTGCAGCGACAGCTGGGGGTGGCTCCCCTCCTGCTCGTGGGTCAGGGCCTTGCCGATGTCGTGGAGCAGGCCCATGCGCTTGGCCAGCTGCACGTCGGCGCCGATCTCGGCCGCCATCATGCCGGCCAGCCACGCCACCTCCTTCGAGTGCTGGAGGCAGTTCTGCCCGTAGGAGGTGCGGTACTTCATCCGCCCCACCAGCTTGATCAGCTCGGGATGGAGGCCGTGCACGCCCACCTCGAAGCAGGCCTTGTCCCCCTCCTCGCGGATGTGCTGCTCCATGTCCTTCTTGACCTTCTCGACGACCTCCTCGATGCGGGCGGGGTGGATCCGGCCGTCGGCGATCAGCTTCTGGAGCGCCAGCCGGGCGATCTCGCGGCGGTAGGGATCGTAGGCGGAGATCAGCACCGCCTCCGGGGTGTCGTCCACGATCAGGTCCACCCCGGTGAAGCCCTCGAGGGCCCGGATGTTGCGCCCCTCGCGGCCGATGATGCGGCCCTTCATGTCGTCGGAGGGCAGGTCCACGATCGACACCGCGGTCTCCACCGTGTAGTCGGGGGCGAGCCGCTGGATCGTGGTGGCCAGGACCTCCTTGGCCTTCACGTGCGCGGTCTCGCGGGCCTCCTCCTCGAGGCGCATGCCCAGGAGCTGCGCCTCGCGACGGGCTTCGAGCTCGGCCTGGGCCAGGACCTGTCGCTTGGCCTCCTCGGCGGTGAGCCCCGCGATGGACTCGAGCTTGCGGCGCTGCTCCTCCATCGCCGACCCGAGCCGGGCCTCCTTCTCGCCGAGGCTCCGCTCCCGCTCGGTGAGCGCACGGTCGCGGCCCTGCACGTCGGTCTCCCGCCGGTCGAGCTGATCGAGCCGCCGGCCGAGCTGCTCTTCCTGCTGGACGACCCGCCGCTCGACCTCCTGGATCTCCCGCTGGCGGGCCCGCGACTCCTGATCGAGCTCCGCCCGGACCTTGAGCGCCAGCTCCTTGGCCTCGAGGTCGGCGTTGCGGATCTTGGCCTCGGCCTCCCGCACCTTGGCGTCGGCGTCGGCGCGGGCCTGGTCGACCAGGCGCTTGGCGTCCTCGAGGATGCGGGCGGCGCGCGTCTCGGCATCGCCGAGCGTCCGCGCGGTGGCGGCGCGGGATCCGAAATACCCGACGAACAAGGCGAGAACCGCGACCAACGGCAGTAGCACCAGCCACGGCATGGAAATCATCGATCACTCCATCCCGGGGCGAGGCCCGGGCCGGATCGTGTGCACTCGGGGCTGCGTGCGGCAAGTAGCCGCTAAAGTTGACGAATTATAGGCCGCAGGAAAGCGGAATGTCAACGAACGTGGGAGTGCTACGGAAGGGCGACGGGAGGAAAGAGCCCCACCTCTGCCGTGTGCCGACGGTGTTTCGAACCTGGTATGCACCAGGTGGGCGCCAAAATGGAGGGCTTCAGGCTTCCCCTCTAGGAGGGGCATGCGCACCACCCTCGTGAGCGGCTCCCAATCTTTAAACGAGGTTGAAACTTCCCCCCGGCATCACGAACAGTGCAGGGCCTCTCCTGTGTACCCCTGGGCCGGTCGGCCGGTCAAGCGAATCGTTACTTCTCGGGGACGACCGCGTCCAGGAGTTGCCGCAATGCGCCGAGGCGGGCGGTCACGTCCTTGTGGTCGACCTCCTGGTCCTTGCGCTCGTCCCGCAGGCGGAAGAGCTCGTCGGTGATGTCCAGCGCGGTCAGGGCCAGGACCCGGGCCGCGTCCTGCCCCGCCGAGTCGCCCCGGATCTCCCGGGCCCGCTGGTCCACGAAGGAGGCGAGCTGGCGGACGTAGTCGGGGCCGGCCTCGCTGCGGATCGGGTACTTCTGCCCCAGGATCTCGATGTCGACCCGCTGCTTCTCGGCCATGGCGCTCCCCTCCCCTGTCACTGAATATCGAGCCGGTCCAGCTCTTTCAAGATGCCATCCACCTGCGCCAGCACTTCCTTCCGCTCCTGGCGCAGGCTGGTCAGCTCGGCCCGATCGCCCTCCACGGCCGCGAGCTTGGCCTCGACCCCGGCCACCTTGGCCTGCAGCGAGTCGCGCTCCTTGCGCAGGCGGGTGATGGTCTCCGCGGCGCGCCGCACCGACTTCTCGAGCTGCTCGAGCCGCTCCGTGAGCCCTTCCGCCATCCGCTCCTCCGTCACGCGCCGCGGACCTCGGCCTGGAACCGCCGAACGACCTCGGCGATGATCTGCTCGTGCACCCGGTTCACCTCGGCGTCGGTGAGGGTGCGGTCGGGCGCCTGGAACGTGAGGCTCCAGGCGAGACTCCGGCGACCCGCGCCGACCTGGCCGCCAGTGTACACGTCGAACAGGGTCACGCGGGCGAGCAGCGGCAGGCTCATCGCCCGGATCGCGGCCTCGACCTGGCCGGCCGTCACCTCGGTGCTCACCACGATCGCCAGATCGCGGTGGACGGCCGGGAAGCGCGGCAGCGGCTCGTACTTCGCGGGGGCGGGCGGCAACCCGGTCAGCGCGGTCACCGACAGCTCGGCCGCGAACACCGCCCCCGGCAGGTCGAACGCCTCACGCGCCGCCAGTGCCACCTCCCCGAACCAGCCAACCTCGGCGCCGCCCCGCACCAGCCGTGCCGCGCGCCCCGGCTCGAGATAGGCGGGCGCCTGGTCGTCGGCCCACCGCACGGTCTCGGCCTCGGGCACGCCGGCCGCGGCGAGGGCCGCCTCGGCCATTCCCTTGGCGTCGTGGACGTCGACCCGGTCGCGGCCCCCCGTGAACCAGGCCCGCGGCGCGCGGAGCCCGGTGAGCACGATGCCGAGCCGCAGATCCTCGTGGGCCGGCCGGTCGCCGTCCTCGGGCCGGTGCGGCGCGAAGACGTTGCCGACCTCGAAGAGGTGCGCGTCCGGCATCTGGCGGTTGGCGTTGATGGCCAGGACCTCGAGGAGGCCGGGGAGCAGCGAGGGGCGCAGCACCGACCGCTCCACCGAGAGCGGATTCTGGAGCGCGATGAGCGCGTCCCGATCGCTCCAGCCCATCCGCTTGAGCCGGTCCGGATCGAGGAAGGCCCACGTCACGCACTCGTAGACGCCCGCCGCGTTCAGCGCGCGGCTCATCAGCCGGGCCAGGCGCAGCCCAACCGGGCGCTTGACCGGAATGATCTCCCCGCCCCCGGCCAGGGTCAGGGGGATCTTGTCGTAGCCCCAGATGCGGACGATCTCCTCGACGAGGTCGTCTTCCTGGTGGATGTCGCGGCGAAAGCTCGGCACCACCACCTGCACCCCGTCGCCCGAATCGTCCACCGCGAAGCCCAGGGCCTGCAGGATGCGCACCGCCTCCTCGCGCGACGGGCTCGCGCCGATGACGCGCTCGACGCGGGCCAGGCGGAGGGCCAGCCGTCGGTGTGGCCGTGGCTCGGGGTAGGCGTCGAGCACGCCGCGCGCGACGGCGCCCCCGCCGAGCTCGGCCATGAGCTGGGCGGCACGGGCCAGCACGTCGGGGGGCGCCTCGACGTCGCCGCCGCGCTCGAAGCGATAGGCCGCGTCGGTGGTCAGCGACAGCGCGCGCGCGGTGCGACGGATGGAGCCCGGATCCCAGTAGGCCGCCTCGAGGAGGACCCGCGTGGTGGCCGCGGTCACCTCGCTGTCGGCGCCGCCCATCACCCCGCCGATGCCGACCGCGTGCTCGGGATCGCACACCATCGCCATGTCCGGGCCGAGGGCGCGCTCCTGGCCGTCGAGGGTCTTGATCCGCTCGCCCGGCTGCGCGCGGCGCACCACCACCGTGTGCTGGGCGAGCGTGTCGAGGTCGAAGGCGTGGAGGGGCTGGCCGAGCTCCCACATGATGTAGTTGGTCACGTCGACCAGGTTGTTGATCGGGCGCAGGCCGACCGCCCGCAGCCGCTGGGCGAGCCACGGCGGCGACGGCTTCACGGTGAGCCCGGTGATCACCCGGGCGCAGAAGCGGGGACAGAGATCGGGCGCCTGCACGTCCACCGCGGCGAGCGTCGAGGCGTCGGGCTCGCTCTCGGCGGCGACCACCCGGGGGAAGCGGAAAGGCGCGCCGGTGAGGGCCGCGATCTCGCGCGCCACCCCGACCACCGAGAGCGCGTCCGGCCGGTTGGGCGTGATCTCGATGTCGAGGATCCAGTCGTCGAGGCCCAGGTAGGGCGAGAGATCCGCGCCCAGCGGGGCCTCGGCGGGCAGCACCAGGATGCCGCCGTGGTCGTCGCTCAGGCCGAGCTCCTTCTCCGAGCAGAGGATGCCCTCCGAGACCACGCCGCGGATCTTGGCCGCCTTCACCTCCCCCACCCCGGGCAGCCGTGCGCCCGGGGGCGCGAAGGCCGCGCGCAGGCCCGGGGCCGCGTTGGGGGCGCCACACACCACCTGGAAGTGGCGGCCGGGCAGGGCGACGCGCACGAGCCGGTTGTGGTGGCCAGCCGCGCTCACCCCGAGGTCGCGCTCGATGGCCTCGATCTCGCCCACCACCACGCCCGAGAGGCCCTCGACCACCGGGGCGATCTGCTCGACCCCGATGCCCGCGTTGGTGAGCCGGTCGGCCACCGCGCGGGCGTCGAGGTCGGTCTCGACGAACTCCTTGAGCCAGCGGTACGGGATCTTCATCGCCCGGGCAGGCCGCCGAACTGCTGGAGGAAGCGGAGATCGTTGTCGAAGAAGAGACGGATGTCGTCGATCTCGTACTTGAGCAGCGCGATCCGGTCGATCCCCATCCCGAAGGCCCAGCCGGTGACCTCCTCCGGGTCGTAGCCCACGTTGCGGAGCACGTTGGGATGGACCATGCCCGAGCCCAGGATCTCGAGCCAGCCCGACTCCTTGCAGAAGCGGCAGCCGTCGCCGCCGCACTTGAAGCAGCGCACGTCGACCTCGGCGGAGGGCTCGGTGAACGGGAAGAACGACGGGCGGAAGCGCACCGCGGACTTCGGCCCGAACATCTCCCGCGCGAAGAGCTGGAGGGTGGCCTTCAGATCCGCCATCGTGATGTGCCTGTCGACCGCGAGCCCCTCCACCTGGTGGAACATCGGCGAGTGGGTCGCGTCGAGGATGTCGCGCCGGTAGACCTTGCCCAGGCAGATGATCCGCACCGGCGGCCGCTGCGCCTTCATCGTCCGGATCTGCACCGGCGAGGTGTGGGTGCGCAGGAGCGTGTCCGCCGAGAGGTGAAACGTGTCCTGCATGTCGCGCGCCGGGTGGTCGTCGGGGAAGTTGAGCGCGGCGAAGTTGTAGTAGTCGGACTCAACCTCGGGCCCCTCCGCGACCGAGAAGCCGAGCCCCTCGAAGACCTCGATGATCTCCTCGGTCACCCGGGTGAGCGGGTGCACCGCTCCGGGCAGCGGGCGGCGCCCGGGGAGGGTGAGATCGGGGCGATCGGCCGCGAGGGTGCGGCGGTGCTCCTCCGCCTTCAGCCCCTCGAGCCGCGCCGCGATCGCGGCCTCGACCTCACCCTTGGCCCGGTTGGCCTGCTCGCCCACCTTGGGCCGCTCCGCGGCCGGGGTGGCGCCCAGCGAGCGGAGCAGAGTGGTGAGCTGGCCGGCGCGCCCCAGCATGCGGACGCGCACCTGCTCGAGGTCGGACGTGGAGCGGGCCCCGGCGACCTCCGCCAGGGCCCGGTCGAGGACCTCCTGGACCCGCGGGTCCCCCGCCACGCTCAGGCGCGCTGGGCGCGAGCCGTCTCGGCCAGCTTGGCGAAGGCCGTCGGATCGGACACCGCGAGCTCGGCGAGGATCTTGCGATCGAGCGCGATGCCCGCCTTCTTGAGCCCGGCCATGAAGGTGGAGTAGGAGAGCCCCACCTGCCGGCACGCCGCGTTGACCCGGATGATCCAGAGTGAGCGCGCCCGCCGCTTCTTCTGCTTGCGCCCGCGGTAGGCGAAGGCGCCCGCGCGGAGCACCGTCTCCGCGGCCGGGCGGTAGAGCTTGCGTCGCCCGCCGAAGTAGCCCTTCGCCTGCTTGAGGATCTTCTTCCTGCGCTGGCGGGTCTTGGCCCCGCCTTTTGCCCGTGGCATGACTGACTCCCTGTCGTTAGAGGTACGGAACCAGCGTCTTGAGACGGGGCGCGTCCGCTCTCGAGACCATCTTGGCCTTCCGGAGACGGCGCTTGCGCTTGGGCGGCTTGGCCTGGAGGTTGTGGCGCTTCCACCCGGCGCGCCGCTTGAGCTTGCCGGTGCCGGTGGCCTTCAACCGCTTCGCCGCCGCCCGTTTGGTCTTCATCTTCGGCATGTCGTCTCGTCCCTTCTAGTGAGGCTTTGGCGACAGGATCATGCTGAGCATGCGGCCTTCCATCCGGGGATGGTTCTCGATGATCGCGATGTCCTGCATGCCCTCCACCATCTTGTTGAGCATCTTCCAGCCGAGCTCGGTGTGGGCCATCTCGCGCCCCTTGAACCGCACCGTGACCTTGGCCTTGTTGCCCTCTTCCAGGAAGCGCCGCACGTGCTTGGCCTTGAAGTCGAAGTCGTGGGTGTCGGTCTTGGGCCCCAGCTTGACCTCTTTCACCTGGATGATCGTCTGCTTCTTGCGCGCGTCCTTCTGCCGCCGCGCCTGCATGTACTTGAACTTCCCGAAGTCCATGATCCGGCAGACCGGCGGCTGCGCCTCCGCCGCCACCTCCACCAGGTCCATCTCCCGCTGGCGCGCGAGGTCCAAGGCCTGCTGGATCGGCAGGATCCCGAGCTGTTCGCCGTCGGCCGACACCACTCGCACTTCCCTCACCCGAATGCCTTCATTGATCCGGATGTCTTTTGACTGGATGGCGCGCGCTCCTTCCGTTTCTGGGGCCGGCTCAGCCGGCGCGGCCCACGGTGAGGGTGGCGGAACGGCTTCCGATCTCGGCGATGAGCTCGGCCACGATGCGCTCCACCGGCACCGCACCCAGGTCCTCGCCCGTCCGTCGGCGCAGGCTCGCGGCGCCGCTCTGGGCCTCCCGCTCCCCCACGACCAGCATGTAGGGCACCTTGCGGAGCTGGGCGTCGCGGATGCGGTAGCCCAGCTTCTCGTTGCGATCGTCGAGCTCGGCGCGGATGCGCGCGGCCCGCAGCGCCGCGAACACCTTGCGGCCGTACTCGCCGTGCTTCTCGCTGATCGGCAGCACCCGCGCCTGAACCGGCGCCAGCCATGTCGGAAAAGCGCCGGCAAAGTGCTCAGTGAGGATCGCCACGAACCGCTCGTACGAGCCGAAGATCGCGCGGTGGATCACCACCGGGCGCTTGGGCTGGCCGTCCGTGTCGATGTACTCGCACTGCATGCGCTCGGGCAGCATCGTGAGATCGACCTGGATGGTGGCGAGCTGCCACTGGCGGCCCAGCGCGTCCTCCACGTCGATGTCGATCTTGGGCCCGTAGAAGGCGCCGCCGCCCTTGTCGAGATCGAAGGTGAGCCCGCTCGCGCTCAGCGCCTGGTGGAGCGCTTCCTCCGCCTGATCCCACTGCTGCTCGGTGCCGAGCTTGTCGGGCGGCCGGGTCGCGACCCGGTACGAGGGGGCGAGCCCGAAGGTGCCGTACCACTCCCGGACCAGGTGGAGCAGATCTCTGATCTCGTCCTGGAGCTGCTCGGGGCGGACGTAGAGATGCGCGTCGTCCTGGGTGAACTGGCGCACCCGGGTCAGGCCCGAGAGCGCGCCCGACCGCTCGTTGCGGTGGCAGCGGCCCATCTCCGAGTAGCGGATCGGCAGGTCCCGGTACGAGCGGAGCGCGCGCTTGTAGACGTAGGCCGACTCCGGGCAGTTCATCGGCTTCAAGCTGAACACGTCGCCCTCGACGTCGAACTTGAACATGTTGTCCTGGTAGAGCTCCCAGTGCCCGGACTGCTCCCAGAGCCTCTTGTTCACGAGGAGCGGGGTCGCGATCTCCTGGTAGCCGCGCTGATCGAGCGACTCGCGCGCGTACTTCTCGAGCTCGCGGACCAGCACCATGCCGCCGGGCAGCCAGAACGGCGCGCCGGGGGCGATGTCGTAGAAGTCGAACAGGTCGAGCTCCCGCCCGAGCTTGCGGTGATCGCGCTTCTTCGCCTCCTCGAGCCGCCAGAGGTGTCGGTCGAGCTCCTCCTGGGTGAGCCAGGCGGTCCCGTAGATCCGCTGCAGCATCGGGTTCTTCTCGTCCCCGCGCCAGTAGGCGCCGGAGGCGGAGAGGAGCTTGAAGGCCTTGATCTGGCCGGTCGAGGCCACGTGCGGGCCGCGGCAGAGGTCGAGGAAGTCGCCCTGGCGGTAGATCGAGACGGTGGGCGCGGTGAGGCCGCGCAGGATCTCCACCTTGAAGGGCTCGCCCCGCTCCTCGAAGAACGCGATGGCCCGCTCCCGCGGCATCTCCTCGCGCGTGAACGGGTAGTCGGCCTTCACGATCTCGCGCATGGTGTCCTCGATGCGCGCGAGATCCTCCGGCGTGAACGGCTCCGCCTTCAGGAAGTCGTAGTAGAAGCCGTCCTCGATCGCGGGACCGATGGCCACCTTCACATGGGGGAAGAGCCGCTTCACCGCCTGCGCCATCACGTGCGAGGTGGAATGGCGGAGCGTGGGCAGGGGCTCGGGGTCGCAGTCGAACTCCCCCGCCAGGTTCAGGTGCCGGGCCTCTTCAAGTTCCGCCATGTTCTCCCTGTCTCAGAAAACAACAAAGCATCACAGGGCTGCGCCCGGTGATGCTCGCAACTCCCTCACTCACTCCCGCTCGACCGGCAAACGATGCGCACCCCCTGGTGACCGTCACACTGCATGCGGAAATGGTAGGCTCGGGCGGTTTCGAACCGCCGACCTCTACCGTGTCAAGGTAGCGCTCTCCCACTGAGCTACGAGCCTAGGTTCCCGAAAGCATTGAATACACTACCGGAGGGCCCGATCCCCTTCAAGGGGAGCGGCCGGCGGCCAGGCCCTCCAGGACCGTCTCGATCAGCCCGGGCCCATCCTCGGGGCCCAGGAGCACCCGGGAGGCCGCCAGCATCGGGTAGCCGTCCTGGCCTCGGGCGAGGTAGTCGAGCGTCGCCACGCGGTATCGGCCACCCGGGTCCAGGGGCCGGCCCGCGACCGTGACCGCCCCGACGCGCCGACCGGGCGGCTGACCGGGGTCGACCGAGAACTCGACCCCGACGGTCTGAAGGAAGTGGCCGGTGGGGCGCGGCAGCTCGTCCACCGAGCGCTCGAGCGCGGCCCGCAGAGCGTCGCCGGTCACCTCCAGCAGCGTCACGGTGTTGCTGAAGGGCAGCAATTCCCGGATGTCGCGCTTGGTGATCGGCCCCGGCGGCAGGACCCGGTTGCCCCGGATGGCCCCGCTGTTGAGCAGGCCCACCTGCCCCCCGACCCGCTCGCGCATCAGGTCCGCGAACAACCGACCGAGCTGCGTCTGCTCGCGGCGCACGAGGCTCTCCCGTCCGTCGAGCGGGACCGGCGTGCGCCCGACCGGAGTGTCGAGCTCCCGGGCGAGCAGCGCGGCCTGGCGCCCGACGAGCTCCGCCACGTCGGGGGCCTCGGCCAGACGCTCGTCCACCGGGATCAGCCGCGGCCGCCGGCTGATCACCGCACCGCAGCGGAGCTCGTACTGGACCTGGCCCACGTTGACCGCGTCCGCGCCGGCCTTGACGATCACCACGCGCCCGGCCTCGACGAGCGTCGGATCGTGGTCGTGGCCGCCCAGGATCGCGTCGATCGGGAGCGCGGCGGCCAGGGCGCGGTCCTGCGCGAGCGGCAGATGGGTGACCGCCACCCGCAGGTCCACCGCGCCGAGGGCGGCGAGCGCGCCGCGGGCCGCCTCGAGGGGATCCTCGAAGCGCACACCCGCCCCGCCGTTCGAGGTTCGGGCCGCGTCGGGCGTGGTGAGGCCGATCACGCCGACCCGCGCTCCGTCGAAGTCGCGCCGGAGCCACCGCCGCGCGCCGCCGAACGGCCGGCCGGTCGCGTCGACCACGTTGGTGGCGAGCCAGGGGAAGCGCGACTCGCCGATGCGCTGGGTCAGCACCGCGGGGCCGAAGTCGAACTCGTGGTTGCCGAAGGCGGCGAGGCCGAGCCCGAGCGCGTTCCAGCCCTCGATCATCTGCGCGCCGCGCCGCAAGGTCGAGAGCAGCGACGGCGACAGGGTGTCGCCGGCCAGCGCGAAGATCGTGTTGGGGGTCTCGCGCTCGAGCGCCCGCACCAGGGTGGCCACGCGGGCGAGGCCACCCCGCCCCGCGACCGGCTCGAGCACGTAGACGTCGTTGACCGAGAGGAGCTGGACCCGGACCGGCGGCCGGTCCGCGCACCGGGTCTCGGCGCACCCGGCGCCGAGCAGCAGCAGGAGCAGCCAGACCGCGTCCCGCGAGCGCTTCAGAGGGCTACCGGAGGAGCTGATTCACGAGCCCGCTCACGATCTGGTAGCGGAACTGGGCGCTGATCGGCAGGGTCGCCTTGGCGAGCTCGTCGGGCACCGGGGGAAAAGGCTGCGCGAGCTTCACCGCGGTCATGGCGTAGTCGTCGAGGATGCGCACCCCGGACGAATCGCGCAGCTCGATGAACTCGAGCTTCCCGTCCTTGGCGATGTGGAACTCGATCAGCAGCTGTCCCTCGATGTTGCGGTCCCCGGCCTCCCGCGGATAGATCCAGTTGGCCCGGATCTTCTCCCGCACCTTGTTCATGTAGTCCTGAAACCTCGGCTCCGGGGTGTCGAGCGGGATCGGCGCGCCCTCGACCCCACCGTGACCGCCGCCCTTCAGCCCGCCGCCTCCGCCGGGCGGCTGACGATAGATGCTGGCGAGCGGCCGCGAGCCCGGCCGTGAAGCCGGCGACGCCGGGGTGGCGGCCTCACTCGGCTGCGTCTCGGACGGCTTGGCCTCCGGTGGGGATGGCTTCGACTCCGGGGCCTTCGCGATGGCGTCCGGAGCCGGCGGCTCGACCTTCGCGACGGCCGGGGGGGGCGGCGTCGGCGCCGGTGGCGCCGGACGCGCCGCCTGCGGCGCTCTCGGCGTCGGCGCGGCGGGCCGCGCCGGCGCGGGCGTCTCCCGTTGACGGACCTCGGGGGGACCCACCGGACGCGACGGATTGCCGAGCGGGGCCTTCTCCTCCGGCTTCTCGGGCGTGATGTCGACGAGGAGCGGCTCGCCGCGCTTGACGTACGTGGGGGGCCGAAAGAAGCCCGGCACCATCACGAAGGGCACCAGGAAGAGCAGGTGGAAGAGCACCGACGTCACGATGGCCAGGGCCAGCGTGCGCTTGGTCCGATCCCTGGGCAGCCGGATCCATCGCTTCAGCCGCTTCACGGCAATAATTATGGCACGCCGCCGACCCCTCCGCCGGATGGCCCCGAACCCCCCGCCATCACGGCTTTCCTGACGAAAAGTGTCCGCCAGGTGACACCCTGCGGCCCTCGCCCTCCTATCCTCACGCGGTCTAGTGATCCGGCATCATTATTTCACTGACTTCGGGGGGCGATCGCACTTGGCACGGTGCTGGAAGGCAGTCTGCGCCCAACGTCATGCGAACCCTCACGAGAGCCCTCGTCGCCCTAACCGGCCTGCTCCTCTCCGCCGGGGCCGCCCACGGCCAGCCGGCGCCGCTCGCCTTCGGCGTCCTGAATCAGCAGAGCCCCGCCCTGACCGCCGAGCGCTGGAATCCAATCCTCCACTACGTGAGCGCGATGAGCGGCGTGCCGCTCCAGCTGCGGATGGGACGGACCGTGCAGGAGACGGACGCGATGATGGGGCGCGGCGACTTCGACTTCGCATTCACCAATCACAACTTCCAGTCCGAGTTCGACGCGGTGGGCTTCAAGGTCGTCGCGCGCTGGGCCGGGGAGCCCATTCGCGCGGTCATCGCGGTGCCGGCCGACAGCCCGATCCACCACCTGCACGAGCTCGGGGGCAAACGCGTGTCCTTCCCCTCCTCCGACGCCTTCGTGGCCTACGCGGTGCCGCTCGTCGCGCTCAAGCGCGCGGGGGTCCAGGTCGAGGAGGTCTTCGGGGGCAACCAGGAAGGCACGCTCGCGCAGCTCAAGGCCAGGCGCGTCGAGGCGGGCGCGGTCAACTCGCGCTTCCTCGCCCAGTACGCCGAGCGCGAGCACGTGACGTTCCGCGAGATCTACGTCTCCGACGGCTTCCCCGACCTCGCAGTGATCGCGCACCCTCGGGTGCCCGCGACCACCGTGGAGCGGGTGCGGCGCGCGCTGCTCGGCATGGCCGCCGATCCGAGCGCCGCGTCGGTCCTGGCCCGGGCGCAGTTCAAGGGGTTCGAGCCAGCCACCGATCGCGACTACGAGGGCGTGCGCCGCACCTATCGCCTGATCGGCCAGTGAGATCCAGTCTTCGTACCCTACTGCTCGGTCTCAGCTCCGTCGCCATCGTCAGCGTCACCCTCAGCGGCCTGGCCATCAACCTGCGTGACCGCAGCGGCGCGGCGCAGACCCGCCTCGCCGAGCAGACCGAGCGCCTGGCCAACGCGGCGGCTCCGCTCCTGCTCGACTCGCTGGTGGTCGGCGATCTGGCGCGGGCCGAGCAGACGATGCGCAATCTCAATCGCGACTCGGTGTGGAGCGAGGTCCGGCTCTACGAGAGCGACGGACGCCGGATCATCTTCGACGCGTCTCCCGAGAAGGTCCGCCGATCCCACGCGCCCCGCTGGCTCAAGCAGCTCGTCCCGGTGACCCTCCCGGAGCACCGGGTCGCCATCACCGCCGCCCCGGTGGTCTACGGGGTGCTCGCGGTGACCCCGTCGGTGGAAAGCCTCGAGAACGAGCTGTGGATCGAGGTCCGCACCATGATCGCGGTGACCGGGGTGCTCCTGGTGACACTCCTCGGGCTCACCCACATGATCCTCGTCATCGGCCTGCGCCCGGTGCGGACCCTCGCCGAGAGCGCGACGCGGCTCGGCCACGGGGACCTGACCGCGCGGATGCCCGAGACCCGGCTGAGCGAGATGCGCCCGACCGTCCGGGCGTTCAACTCGATGGCGGCCACCCTCGAGCAGGCGCTGCACGAGGCCCGCACCCGGCAGAGCCGGCTGGAGAGCCTGGTGGAGATCAGCGGCGAGCTCTCCCGGATGCAGCCGCTCGATTCGCTCCTCGGACGGATCGCGGAGGCGTGCGGCCGCATCGTCAAGACCGACTGGGTGGGCTTTCGCCTGGTGGACGGCGACGAGCTGGTGGTGGCCGGCACGCTCGACGTGGGCGCCGACCTGCCGGTGCGGCCGCGCCTGAAGATCGGCGAGAGCCTCGCCGGGCAGGTCGCGGCCACCGGCCGGCCGCTGCTCCTGCGCGACCCGGCCAGCCATCCGAGCTTGCTGCCCGAGCACGCGGCGGCCATGCGGCGGCGCCGCTACCAGGGGCTCCTGACCGTCCCGGCCCGGATCGGCGACCGGGTGGTGGGCGTCCTGAGCTTCCTGACCCGGCGCGAGGAGGGCTTCTCCACCGAGGACATGGCCATCGCCACCGCCTTCGCCTCCCACGCGGCGATCGCGCTCGAGAACAGCCGCCTCCTCCACGAGTCGCGCCGCGCGTACGACGAGCTGGCCCAGGCCCAGGGACAGCTCGAGCAGGCCCAGAAGATGGACGCGATCGGCCGGCTCGCGGGCGGCGTCGCGCACGACTTCAACAACCTCCTGACCGTCATCCTCGGCCGCACCGACATCATCCTCCGCCAGCTGAAGACGGAGGACCCGATCCGGCGGGGCATCGAGCTGATCCAGCGGACCGCGGGCCGGGCCGCCGAGCTGACCAAGCAGCTTCTCGCGTTCAGCCGCAAGCAGGTGCTCGAGGCGGTCATCCTCGATCTCGGCGCGGTGACCATCGACATGAAGGAGATGCTCGCGCGTCTGATCGGCGAGGACATCGCCCTCGTGACGACCCTCGCCCCGAGGCTCGGGCGCGTGAAGGCCGACCGGGGGCAGATCGAGCAGGTGGTGATGAACCTGGCGATCAACGCGCGCGACGCCATGCCCCAGGGCGGCCACCTCATCGTCGAGACCGACAACGTCGATCTCGACGACGAGTACGTGCGCCGCCACATGGGCGCCCGCCCCGGCCCCCACGTGATGCTCGCGGTGTCGGACAGCGGCGTGGGGATCCCCCGCGAGCACCAGCGCCACATCTTCGAGCCGTTCTTCACCACCAAGGAGCAGGGCAAGGGCACCGGCCTGGGCCTCGCCACCGTCTACGGCATCGTGAAGCAGAGCGGCGGCTATATCGAGGTCGACAGCGAGCCGGGTCGGGGCACCACGTTCCGGATCTACCTGCCGCGGGTCGACGCGGCGGAGGCCGCCGATCGCGCCGCCCGCCCCGTCCCGCCGGCCGGCGGCACCGAGACGATCCTCCTGGTGGAGGACGAGGAGGGGGTACGGGAGCTGGCCCGCGACATCCTGCGGGCCAGCGGCTACACCGTGATCGAGGCCCGCAACGGGCCGGAGGCGCTGCTGCTCAGCGAGCGCCACCAGGGGCCGCTCGACCTGCTGCTCACCGACGTGGTGATGCCGCGCATGAGCGGCCGCGAGCTCGCCGAGCACATGGGCCCGCTGCGCCCGGACCTGAGCGTGCTCTACATGTCCGGCTACACCGACGACGCGGTCATCCGCCACGGCGTCCTCGGCGCCGACACCGCATTTCTACAGAAGCCGTTCACGCCGGCCGCCTTGGTCCAGCGCGTTCGCGAGACGCTCGACCTGGCCCGGCGCACGCCGGCCCCCGTCGCCTGATCGGCTAGAGCCCGCGCCCCACCGCCTCCGCCACCGGCTTGAGCTCGCGCATGAGCTGGGCGAACTTCGAGGGCTTGAGCGACTGCGGTCCGTCGGAGAGCGCCTCCTCCGGCCGCGGGTGCACCTCGATGATCAACCCGTCCGCCCCACAGGCCACCGCTCCCTTGGCCATCGGGGCCACCAGGTCCCAGTGCCCGGTGCCGTGCGACGGGTCCACGACGACCGGAAGGTGGCACAGCTTCTTCAAGACTGGAACTGCGTTCAGGTCCAGCGTGAAGCGGGTCGCGGTCTCGAAGGTCCGGATACCGCGCTCGCAGAGGATGACGTTCGGGTTGCCCGCCGAGAGAATGTACTCGGCCGAGAGCAGGAACTCCTGGATGCTGGTGGCCATGCCGCGCTTGAGCAGGACCGGCTTGCCGACCTCGCCCACCCGACGCAGCAGGGTGAAGTTCTGGATGTTGCGCGCCCCGATCTGCAGGATGTCGCTGTACTCCGCCACCACCTCGACGCTCTCGGTCTCGAGCACCTCGGTGACCACCGGCAGCCCCGTCCGCTTCCGGGCCTCCGCCAGGTAGCGGAGCCCCTGCTCCTTCAGCCCCTGGAAGGCGTAGGGCGAGGTCCGCGGCTTGTAGGCGCCGCCCCGGAGGATCTTGGCCCCCGAGGACTTGACCGCGTCGGCCACCTCGAGCACCTGCGCCTCGGACTCCACCGAGCAGGGCCCCGCCATCACCACCACGTCGTGGCCGCCGACCGTGACCCCGTTGATGTGCACCTCGCTCGACTCGCGGCGCACCTCGCGACTGGCGAGCTTGAACGGCTGCTGCACCGGCATGACCGACTCGACCGTCTCCATCGCCTCGAGCAGGCGCAGGTCGGGCCGGCCCCGCTCCTCGCCCACCGCGGCCACGATGGTCTTGAACTCGCCCCGGATCACGTGCGGACCGTAGCCCATCTCGGTGATGCGGCGACACACCTCGTCGACGTCGGCGTCGTTGATCCCGGACTTGAGCACGATGATCATAGGGTCCTCCCCAGCACGTGGGCCAGCGGCCGGAGCTCCGACATGAGCTGCGCGAACTTGGTGGGCTTGAGCGACTGCGGGCCGTCGGACAGGGCCTCGGCCGGGTTGTTGTGCACCTCGATGATGAGCCCGTCGGCGCCGGCGGCGAGGCCGGCCTTGGCCATGGCCGAGACGTACTCCCAGTGCCCGGTGCCGTGACTCGGATCCACGAACACCGGCAGGTGCGAGAGCTTCTTCACCACCGGGATCGCGTTGAGGTCGAGGGTGTAGCGCGTGGAGGTCTCGAAGGTGCGGATGCCGCGCTCGCAGAGGATGACGTTGGGGTTGCCGCCGGCCAGCACGTACTCCGCGGACAGCAGCCACTCCTGGATCGAGGTCGACATGCCCCGCTTGAGCAGCACCGGCTTGCCGCACTCGGCCACCCGCTTGAGCAAGGAGAAGTTCTGCACGTTGCGGGCGCCGATCTGGAGGATGTCGGCGTGCTCCGCCACCACCTCGACCTTGTCCGGCTCCATGACCTCGGTCACCACCGGCAGGCCGGTGCTCTTGCTTGCCTCGCGGAGCATGGTGAGGCCGTCCTCCTCGAGACCCTGGAACGCGTACGGCGAGGTGCGCGGCTTGAAGGCGCCGCCGCGGAGCACGTGCGCGCCTGCCGCCTTGACGCTCTCGGCCACCGCGGTGAGCTGGGGCTGCGACTCGACCGAGCATGGCCCGGCCATCACCACGATCTGGGCGCCGCCCACCGGGACCCCGTGGACCCGGAACTGGGTGTTGTCGGGATGGGCCTCGCGGCTCGCGAGCTTGAAGGGCTGGAGGATGCGCACCACGCTCTCGACCGAGTCGAGCGACTGGAGCGCGAGGAGCTGCTCCTTGGCCCGATCGTCGCCGACGACCCCGATGATGGTGCGCACCTCTCCGCGGGAGAGGTGGGTCTTGAACCCGAAGTCCCGCACCCGTCGCGAGACGTCCTCGATGTCGGCCTCGCTCGATCCCGGCTTGAGCACGATGATCATTGGCGTTCTCCCCCTGTTGGCTGCGCGTTTCTCGCTTACGGACGCTCGTCTAGTTCTTCAGGCTCTTCAGCTGCGGGGGCCTCGATATGGCCCCCGCACTCCCCCCGGCCGCGGACGACCGTTCGCGGACACCCGTTCCGGCGGCAAAAACAAAAACGCCGCAGGTCGGTTGCCCGCGGCGTCTATCGGTTCCTCGCCACGGGCTGGTTCGTCGCCCGTGGCTCCTTGCGATCAGCTCATGGGAGCCAGGCGGCGAACGGTGGGAAAGTAAAAATACGACCGCCAGGTTCCGTGGCTGCTGGCCGTCGTTCCCATCGTGCTCACCGGCTCGATTCCTCCCGACTGCACTGGCAATGGCCTGCTACAGAGTGGGGCGAGTTTACGGGCCGTGCTTCTCCCTGTCAAGCCCTCCGTTGGACCGGACCGCCCGCGCCGTGCTCCGCCCGTGGAACCAGGTCACGATGCGGTGGCGGTAGTAATAGAGCGGCAGGGCGCCGGCCACCGCGACCGCCGAGACCAGGATGACCTGCAGGTAGTCCCCGGCGGCGGTGTGCGCGCCCTGCGCGGAGAGCACCCAGGTCCCCGGGATCCGGCCCAGGCCGGAGACCAGCGCGAACACCCAGAGGGGCATCGGGCTGATCCCGAACAGGTAGCAGACGATGTCCTTCGGCAGGCCCGGGATCAGGTAGATGATGAAGCAGAGGACCGCCCCCTCGGCCTCCACGATGAAGCCGAGGCGGTTCCAGGTCTCCGCGCTCACGAGGTTCTTCACGTAGTGCGCGCCAAGCCACCGCCCGATCCAGAAGGCCACCACCGAGCCGACCGTGAGGCCGATGGTCGAGTACACCAGCCCCAGCCACTGTCCGAAGAGATAGCCGCCGAGGATGCCGGTCGCCTCGCCGGGAATCGGCGAGACGACCACCTGCAGCGCCTGGAGCAGGATGAAGACGACGGGGGCGAGCACCCCCCATTCCCGAAGGGTCCGCTTGAGGAAGTGCTTGTCGACGTAGAGCCGGACCAGGAACTGGTAGGCGGGCGCGTTGGTCCACACGAGCCAGACGCAGTACGCCACGATCAGGCCGCTCACGCCGGCCACGATCGCCCAGCGCGCGCGGACGCTCATTCCTCCCGGTCCCCCCGACGCGGCATCGCCGTTGACGCCTTTGCCATCGCGGTGCCGGATCAGGTGGCCGCGGCCACCCCGGAACGGTCGGGCCGCCCGAACCACCCGTAGCGGGGCCACCAGCGCGAGAGGAACGGCCACGTCGCCGCGAGCTGGGTCACCATCGCGAACCAGCGGGTCGGGGTGTGCGCGGCCATCGACTGGGCGAACTGGAGCACCCGGTACGGGCCGCGGTAGCGGGCGACCAGGCGACGGTAGCGCTCGAGCCCGGCCTCGAGCGGGAGCACGCCGTCGAGGATCTGCTGCACGATGCGGCCGCACTCGCCGCCGAAGTAGAGCGCGGGGCGAATGCCCTCCGCGGTCAGCGGCAGGCACTGACCGGCCGCGTCGCCCACCGCGAAGAGCCGATCCACGGTGGGGCGCAGGAGCCGGTTCGGGAAGTAGGTGCCGTGGTAGGAGCCGGCGGAGGTCCCGTGCTCGCGCAGCAGGCGCTCGAGCGCCGGCTTGAGCTTGGACCGGCCCACGTAGGAGCCGAGCCCGACCAGGCTGCCGCTTCCCACCGGGAAGATCCAGCCGAGCCCTTGCGGGATGAGGCGGCGGTCCAGCACGAACGTCAGGCCCTCGTCCCGGAGGGCGGTGTGGGTCTCGAGGCCGAAGGAGTGGTGGCGAGCGGGGGGCTGCGTCGAGACGCCTCCCGTGATCGCGCGACGCCAGCCCGAGCAGTCCACGATGATCGGCGCGGTGAAGCGCCCTTCGGCGGTCACCACCGCCCCGTCCTGGATGCCCGAGACCGAGGTGCGCAAAAATCGCACCCGGCACTGGGCGAGCAGGCCCCGGCAGAACGCGCGGTAGTCGAAGGTGCAGAAGGGCACCGAGGAGAGATCGTAGCGAACGGTGCGGGTCGGCGTCCGGATCACGAGGCGGTCGTGGACCTGCAGGACGCTCTCCGAGACCCCGAGGGTCTCGGGCACCCACAGGGGGGTTCCGCACGCGGACGTTTGCACGGCGCCGACCTCGTTCCGATCGAGCATGAGGACTTCACCCCGGAGCTGGCGGGCGACGGCGAGGCCTGCGAAGCTGGCCCCCACCACGATGGCGTCGTAGTCCCGGGCGGGCATTCTCATGCACAGCATACCCGAAAGGCGGGACAAAAGAACGGCTCACGTCCCTCGAGCTGGCGGACCGCGGCGCCGGTCGGCCGCCTCGCGAAGCGTGCCCAGCACGCCGCGCGGGAAGAAGAACACCACCAGCACGAAGAGGATGCCGAAGTAGAGAAGCCAGCGCTCCGACAGCCGCTGCAGGATCTCCGAGCCCGCGAAGAGCGAGCCGCCCAGGCCGCGCAGGTTCGGCAGCAGCGTGCGGGCGCTCAAGAGGACGGCCGCGCCCACGAGGCCGCCGTGAAGCGTCCCGATGCCGCCGATGATCACCATCAGGAGGACGTCGAGCATGATCGGGATGCCGAGCGTCGACTCCGGGTTCACGTAGCGCACCCACACCGCGTAGGCGCCGCCGAGCACGGTGGCGACCACGCTGCCGAACGAGGTGGCGACGAGCTGGAAGACGAACGTGCGATAGCCCAGGGCCTCGGCGCGCAGCTCGTTGTCGCGGATGGCCTGGAGCGTCCGGCCGAGCGGCGAGTGCACGAATCGGCTCATCAGCAGGAACAGGCCGAGACAGACCGCCAGCAGCGTGTAGTAGGTGACGAGCCGCCCGGGGAGGCCGAACGCCCCCGGCGCGCCCGCCGCGAAGACGCCGGGCAGCTTCGGGGAGAGCCCGTCCTCCCCCCCGGTGAGCGCGCCCCACTGCACGGCCAGGATCAGCGCGAACTCCGCGAAGGCCAGGGTGATCATCGCGAAGAAGATCGCCTTGATCCGCAGCGAGAAGGCCCCGACCGCGATCGCCACCACCCCGGACACCGCGATCCCGGCCAGGAGCCCGAGCAGGAGGTGGCCGTAGGTGGGCGCCCCGAGCCGGCCCACCGCGAGGGCGACCGCGTAGGCTCCGAAGCCGAAGAACATCGCGTGCCCGAACTAGACGATGCCGGTGTAGCCGATCACCACGTCGTAGCTCGCCGCGAGCGTGGCGAAGAGCGCGATCTTGAGCGCGAGGTCGAGCAGCTGGAACGAGGGGCCGACGGCGGGGAGGAGCGCCCAGGCCAGCACCACCGCGAGGCGCAGGTAGAGGGTCGGTGACCGCCAGCGGTCGCGGCGCGCCGTCACGCGCGCGGCCTGGACCGGGGTGAGCCCGAGCGCGCTCACTTGCCGGCGCCGTAGAGCCCGGTGGGGCGCACCAGCAGCACCAGCACCATGATGCCCATGGTGACGCCGATGGCCGCCTTGGGCACGAGGTACGCCACGTAGTTGTAGGCGAGGCCCACGAGCAGCGCGCCCACCAGCGAGCCGGTGACGCTGCCGAGGCCGCCGATGATGACCACGATGAACGCGAAGATGAGCTGCTCCCCGCCCATCGACGGGCGGATCGACTGGCTGAACATGCCCCACATGAGCCCCCCGAGCCCGGCGAGCCCGGAGCCGGCCGCGAACACCCCGGTGAAGTAGCGGCGGATGTCGTGGCCCATCACCTGCACCATCTCGTTGTTCTCCACGCCCGCGCGCACGATGAGGCCCACCCGGGTGCGCGTGAGCAGCCACTGCATGCCGCCGTAGACCAGCAGCCCGAGGCCGATCGCGATCGCGGGGAAGCGGAGCACGATCACGTCGGCCACGTCCCACGAGCCCTGGAAGGTGGCCGGCACCGGCATCACCTGGTCGTTCGGCCCCCAGGCGACCCGGATCAGCTCCTCGAGGACGATGGTCGCCCCCAGGGTGATCAGGATCTGGAAGAGGTGCTGCCCGTAGACCGGGCGCACGATCACCCGCTCGAGCACGACCCCGAGCGCGCACGCCACCGCCACCGCGGCGGCCACCGCGAGCAGGAGCAGGCCCGCGTTGGCCCAGACCGACGGAGCCGCCGCCCAGCCCCAGCGCCCGTTGACCGCCACCGCCACCGTGAAGCCCGCGTAGGCGCCCCAGGAGAACAGTGCGCCGTGGGCGAAGTTGAGCACGTCCATCAGGCCGAAGATCAGGGTGAGCCCCGCGGCCACCAGGAAGATCAGCATGCCCATGGCGAGCCCGGCCACCGTGAGGGTGAGCCAGGCCCGCGGCTCGATGCCGAGCAGCGGCAGCAGCAGGAGCAGGGCCGCGCCGGCGAGGAGCGGGATCGCACGCCTCATGGGCTTCATACGCCGAGGTATCGCCGCTTGAGGTCCCGGTCGGCGGCCAGCGCGGTCATCGAGCCCGAGTAGACGGTGCGCCCGTCGTCCATCACGTAGCAGTCGTCGCCGAGCCGGCTCGCCATCGCAAAGTTCTGCTCGACCAGGACGACCGTGGTCTCCCGCTTCATGGCCTCGAGGGCTCCGACGAGGTGCTCGACCACGATAGGGGCGAGGCCCTTGGAGGGCTCGTCGATCAGCAGCAGGCGCGTGGGATTGACGAGGGCGCGCCCGATGGCCAGCATCTGCTTCTGCCCGCCCGACAGCGTGCCCGCCCGCGCGGGCCGGAAGCGCTCGAGGTCGGGGAAGAGCGCGAGCACCCGCCGCATCCGCTCGCGGCTCTCCGCGTTCTCCGTCCGCATCGCCACCCGCAGATTCTCCTCCACCGTGAGGGTCGCGAAGATCCCCTGCCCCTCCGGCACGTAGCCGATGCCGAGGCGGGCGATGGCGTGGGGCGGCAGGCCGTGGATGGGGCGCCCCTCGAAGCGGACCGCGCCCCGGCTCGGGGGCAGCACGCCCATCACGGTGCGCATCGTGGTGGTCTTGCCGGCCCCGTTGCGGCCGAGCAGCACCGTGACCGCGTCGGCCCGGACCCGCAGCGACACCCCCTGCAGGATGTGGTGCTGGCCGATGTCGGTGTGCACGCCCTCCAGCTCGAGCACGTCAGGCATGCGCGCTCCCGAAGTACGCGGCCTGCACCTCCGCGCTCGCGCTCACTAGAGCGGGCGGGCCGTCGGCGATGAGCCGTCCGTCCTTCAGCACCGCGATCGAGTCGGACAGGGCCATCACCATGTCGATCTTGTGCTCGACGAGCAGGATGGTGCGGTCCCGCCGGGCCCGGATGCCCTCGATGAGCCCGATGATCGCGGGCACCTCCTCGAGCGACATGCCCGCGGTCGGCTCGTCGAGCAGCAGCACCTCCGGCTCGAGCCCGAGCAGGATGCCCAGCTCGAGCTTGCGCTTCTCGCCGTGGGCCAGCGCCCCCGCCGCCGCGTGCCACTTGCCCTCGAGGAGCACCCGCTCGAGCAGCCCGTAGGCGATGTCCTCGAGCTCGGGGAAGCGCCGGTAGTGGCGCCACGCGGTGAAGCCGAGGCCGCGCCGCGCCTGCACCGCGAGGCGTACGTTCTCGAGCACGGTCAGGGCCGGGAAGATGTTGGTGAGCTGGAAGGAGCGGCCGATCCCGAGGTGGGTGCGGGCGGCCGCCCCTCGCGCGGTGACGTCGCGCCCCTTGAACAGGACGCGGCCCTCGGTCGGCCGGTACTGCCCGCTCAGCAGGTTGAAGAAGGTGGTCTTCCCCGCCCCGTTGGGCCCGATGATGGACTTGAGGGTGAACGGGGCCACGTCGAGGCTGACGTGGTCCACCGCGACGTGCCCGCCGAAGCGGATGGTGAGATCGCGGGTGGAGACGATCGGGGCCGAGGCCGTCGCTAGGCCCCCTTGAGGAAGGCGCGGAGCGCGGTCTTGACCTTCGGGTTCTGGCCGAGGAGCACCGTGTAGTGGTTCGTCCCCGGCACCACCACCAGCTTCGCGCGCGGGATGGCGGCGGCCATCGCCTCCGCCTCCTCCTGGGTCATCAGGCAGTCGGTGGGCGTGAGCAGCCCGTCGGGCGCCCGGAAGATCAGGGTCGGCGCCTTGACCCGGTGGTGATAGACCCAGAGCCGCTCGCGCTCGAGGTTGGCGATCTCCTCCTCGATGGCGAGCCGGGACGCCTTGGCGCGCACCGTCCCCGCGGGCAGCTCCTCCACGTCGTAGCGGAAGTAGCGCTCGAGGTAGTCGTTCCACCGCCCCTCGAACATCGGCAGCGCCCGCACGAACCCCATGAACATGTCGAGCGAGGGGAACTCCACCCCCAGCCGGTTGATCGCGGGCCGGAGCGACTCCAGCACCTCGTAGCGGACGTCGAGGCCGCCGTCCACCAGCACCAGCTTGGACACCCGCTGGGGTCGCGTCGCGGCGAAGCGGACCGCGATGTGGGCCCCCAGCGAATGGCCGATCAGCACCGCCTTCTTGAGCCCGAAATGGTCGAGCAGCCCCTCGAGGTCGTCGGCGTGGATGGCCAGGCTGTAGCCCTTGTCGGGCTTGTCGCTCTCCCCCCGGCCCCGCAGGTCGTAGGCGATCAGGCGATGGGCGGGCGAGAGCACGTCGGCCACGCTCGCCCAGCAGGTGTGGTTGGCGGTGAGGCCGTGGATGCACACCACCGCCGGGCCCTGCGCGGGACCCGGCCACTCCGCGACCGCGAGCGAGAGGGGGCCGACGGCGACGCGGGCCATGGGCTCAGCGCTTGTTGGCGACCGCGGGCGCCGTCTCCTGGAGCGAGAGCTCGCGAGTGAGGGTCGGCACGAGCCACGCCACGTCCGGCTTGGACACCATCTTGAACGCGTACATCGCCTGCAGGGCCTGGTGGTCCTCCTTGCGGAAGATCATCTTGCCCTTGGGGGTCTGGAACTCGAGCCCCTCCA
>DATJIR010000275.1:0-3573 GCA_035493135.1 Verrucomicrobiia bacterium | reverse complement strand
AGGAAGTACGCCTCGCCCGCAGCCTTCGGGCGCCGCCTCGCCGGTGGCCCCTTCTCGCCGGCCGGCTGACTCTGGCGTACACGGGTTCCCCAGTGCCCTTGCGGACTTCGGGGGTGCGGTATACCGTCGACTGCGTCAGGTCCGCCCGCGCCTGCCGTCCGCGGAGCATTCGGGGGTCCAGAGGGAGTCGACGATGACCGAAGGCAGTCAGCTCATCCGGGGTCTCGAGGGCGTGGTCGCCGCCGAGACGCGTCTGTGCGATCTGGACGGCAAGAACGGCAGGCTGGCCTACGGCGGCTACGACATCGATGAGCTGGCGCGGAAGGCCACCTTCGAGGAGGTCGCCTACCTGCTCTGGCACGGCGAACTGCCCACGCGGGTGCAGCTCGACCGCTTCCAGGTGGAGCTGGCCGCGGTGCGCACGATCCCGGGGGAGCTGATCCGCGCCTACGCCCTGATGCCCCGCGACACGGACCCCATGCGCGTGCTGCAGGCCTCGGTCGCGGTGCTCGGCATGCACGACCCCGACGCCACCGACAACTCCCGGCCGGCCAACCTGCGCAAGGCGGTGCGGCTCACCAGCCAGTTCGCCACCGCGATCTGCGCGCACCATCGGGTGCGCAGCGGCCAGGCGCCGGTGCCGCCCGACCCCGGGCTCTCCTTGGCCGCCAACTTCCTCCACATGCTCACCGGCGCCCGGCCCACCGCGGTGACTACCAAGGCCTTCGACGCGTGCCTCACCCTCTACGCCGAGCACGAGCTGAACGCCTCGACGTTCACCACGCGGGTGATCGCGGCCACGCTCTCCGACATGCACTCGGCGGTGGCAGGCGGGGTGGGCGCGCTCAAGGGCACGCTCCACGGCGGGGCGGGCGAGGCGGTGATGCGCACCCTGCTCGAGGTCGGCCGTCTCGACAACGTCGACGCCTTCGTGGATCGAGCGATGGGCGAGAAGCGCCGCCTGATGGGCTTCGGCCACCGGGTCTACACCGCCGGCGATCCCCGCGCCGCCATCCTGAAGGGCATGGCCGAGGAGGCCTGCCGGCAATCGGGCCAGGCCCTCTGGTACGACCTGGCGGTCAAGCTCCACGCCAAGGTGCAGGCCACCAAGCGCCTGATCCCGAACGTGGACTTCTACTCCGCGCCGCTCTTCTACTCGATCGGCATCCCGGTGGATCTGTTCACCCCGGTCATCGCCACCTCCCGCATCGCGGGCTGGACCGCCAATCTGCTCGAGCAGTACGACGACAATCGCCTCATCCGCCCCCGCGCCGACTACAAGGGGCATGCCCGCCGCGCCTTCGTCGCGGTCGACAAGCGCTAGGCGGCATGGGCCGGAGCCTCACCCGCAAGCTCATCGACGCGCACCTCGTGGCCGGGAAGGCGGTCGCGGGAGACGAGATCGGGCTGCGGGTGGACCAGGCGCTGCTGACCGACACCAACGGCACCATGGCCTTCCTCCAGTTCGAGGCCATGGGATTCCCGCGGGTGCGCCCGTCGCGCGTGGTCGCCTACATCGATCACAACGTCTACCAGGTGGACTCGCGCAACTCCGACGACCACCGGTATCTCCAGACCGCGTCCCGGCGCTACGGCGCGTGGTTCTCCAAGCCCGGCAACGGCATCTGCCACCAGGTCCACTTCGAGTCGTTCAGCATCCCCGGCGAGCTCGTCCTCGGCACCGACAGCCACACCCCGCTCTGCGGGTCCACCGGCATGCTCGCCATCGGCGCGGGGGGCCTCGACGTGGCGGTGGCCATGGGCGGCGGGCCCTATCACCTGACCATGCCGCGCGTCACCTCGGTATGGCTCACCGGCCGGCTGCGCCCGTGGGTCTCCGCCAAGGACGTGATCATGGAGCTGCTGCGGCGCTACACGGTGCGCGGTGGCAGCGGGCGGATCTTCGAGTACGGCGGGCCCGGCGCGGCGACGCTGTCCCTGCCGCAGCGGGCCACCATCTGCAACATGGGCGCCGAGCTCACCCTCACCACCAGCGTCTTCCCGTCCGACGAGGCCACCCGCGAGTACTTCCGCCTGCTCGGGCGCGAGGCGGAGTGGCGGCCGCTCGGGCCGGATCCCGACGCCGAGTACGACGACCGCATCGAGCTCGACCTGGACGCGCTGGAGCCGCTGGTCGCCCTGCCCGGCTCGCCGGATCGGGTGGTCCCGGTCGCCGAGGTCGAGGGCGAGCCGGTGGAGCAGATCATGGTGGGCTCGTGCACCAACTCCTCCTGGGAGGACATGCAGGCGGTGACACGCGTGCTCGAGGGCCGGCGGATCGCGCCGTCCTGCACCTTCGTGGTGTTCCCGGGCAGCAGTCGGATCCTGGAGGTGATGGCGCGCGAGGGCCTGCTCACCACGCTACTCACCGCGGGCGCGAGCATCTCCGAGCCCACCTGCGGGGCGTGCGCGGGCATCGGCCACGTGCCGGCCTCGGGCGGGCGCAGCCTGCGCGCGTTCAACCGCAACTTCCCGGGCCGGAGCGGCACCAAGGACGACGCGGTCTACCTCTGCTCGCCCCTCACCGCCGCCGCCTCCGCGCTCACCGGTCGGATCACCGATCCGCGCAAGGCCGGCAGCGCGCCGGAGCGGCGGTGGCCCGCGTCGCTGCTCGCGTCGGTGGCCGGGCTGATCCCGCCCGTCGGCCCCTCCGAGGCCGAGGACGTCGAAGTCCTCAAGGGCCCGAACATCAAGCCGGTGCCCCGCGGCGCGCCGGTCGAGGAGCACCTGAGCGCGCCGGTGCTGATCAAGCTCGGCGACAAGGTCTCGACCGACGACATCTCGCCCTCCGGCACCGCGGCGCTCATGTTCCGCTCCAACGTGCCGGCCATCGCCGAGTTCTGCTTCCGCAACGTCGACGCCGAGTTCGTCGCGCGGGCGCGCGCGGCCGGCTCGGGCGTCATCGTGGGGGGCGAGATCTACGGCCAGGGCTCGTCGCGGGAGGCGGCGGTCCTCTCGCCGCTCCACCTCGGGGTGCGCGCGGTGCTCGCCAAGAGCTTCGCCCGCATCCACCGGGCCAACCTGATCAACTGGGGCATCGTACCCCTCGAGTTCGAGAGCGCGGCCGACTACGACGGCATCGAGCGCGACGACGTGCTCGACTTCCCGGAGCTGCGCGCGAGCCTCGCCGCGGGCGCCCCGGTCACGGTGGTGAGCCGCCGCACCGGCGCGCGCTTCCGCATGCGCTCGATCCTGAGCCCGCGCGAGCGCGACATGCTGCTGGCGGGCGGGCTGCTCGCCCAGACCGCATCCACTTCCCCCTCTCCCCCTCCGGGGGAGAGGGCAGGGTGAGGGGGATACACAATGGCCCAGAGCCGAGTCCGAGCGGTCTACATGCGCGGCGGCACCAGCCGCTGCCTGGCCTTCCACGATCGCGACCTGCCGCCGGCCGGACCGGCGCGCGACCGCATCCTGATGGCCGCGCTCGGCAGCCCCGATCCGTACGGCCGTCAGCTCGACGGCATGGGCGGCGGCATTTCCTCGCTCTCTAAAGTATGCGTCGTTGGCCCGTCGAGTCGATCGGACGCGGATATCGACTACACCTTCGCTCAGGTTTCGGTGAAAGAGTCGAAA
>DATJIR010000274.1:0-12825 GCA_035493135.1 Verrucomicrobiia bacterium | reverse complement strand
GCCCATGCCGATCGCGCCGCCCAGGATCAGCAGGAGCACCGCCTCCGCCAGCACCAGCGCGGTGACCTTGCCGTCCGAGAAGCCGAGCGTCTTCAAAATAGCCAGCTCCGGGATGCGCTCGCGGATGGACTGGGCCATGGTGTTTCCGGTCAGGATCAGGATGGTGAAGAACACCGCGACCAGGATCCGCGTCACGAGTGCGCCGATGTCGCCGATCTGCTTGGCGAACCCGATCGCGAACTCCTTCTCGGGCTGGGTCTTGGTCTCGTCGGGCGAGTTCATGAAGAGCGTGTCGATCGAGGCCGAGATGCCGCGGGCCTGGGTCGAGTCCGCGATGCGCACGATGTACCAGCCGGTCTTGCCCTTCCCGATCTGGCGCGCCTCGTCGAAGTAGGCCACGTTGATCAGGACCATGTCGGTGTTGCCGCGCACCGCGGGGTCGTCGGCGTCGATGATGCCGACCAGATCGAACTCCCAGTTCATGCTGCCGTCGGTCTTGGGATGGATCTCGGAGCTGATCGGCAGCTTCTGGCCCACGCGCCACCCGAAGCGATCGGCCAGGCGCTTGCCCGCCACCGCTCCGGTGCGCGTTCTGGCGAAGGCCTCCCGCTGCGCGTGCGCGATGGTGAACTCGGGGTACATGTCGAGGTAGCGCGTCGGATCCACCGCGAAGAGCGGGAAGGCGTTGGACTCGTTCTGGTACTTGGCCCCGAACCAGTCCGCGTAGGCGACCCCTACCACGCCCGGCACCTGCTCGATGCGCCGCTGGTAGGCCATCGGCAGGGGTTCGATGATCGAGTAGCGCGCGGTGGTGAGCAAGCGCTTGGCGTCGGCGGCGTCCGCGCCCGACTCGAAGGCGACCTGCACCGCCTGGAGCAGGCCGAAGAGGGCGAAGGCGACCACGATCGAGAGCAGGGTCAGGATGGTGCGCGTCTTCTTGCGAAAGAGGCCGGCCCAGAGCAGGGGGAGGTATCTCACGAGGCCACCGGCTCCCCGGTCATGACCCCCTTGTCGAGGTGGACGCGCCGCCGCGCGTACTCGGCCGCCTTCGGATCGTGGGTGACCATCACCACCGTCTTGCCGTGCTCGCGGTTGAGCATCTGGAGCAGGCGCAGCACCTCGTCCGCGGTGGCGCGATCGAGGTCGCCGGTCGGCTCGTCGCAGACCAGCAAGGTGGGGTCGGAGACGATGGCCCGCGCGATGGCCACGCGCTGCTCCTGCCCGCCCGAGAGCTCGCGGGGCCGGTGGCGCGCGCGGTCCTCGAGGCCGACCAAGCTGAGCGCGATGCGCGCCCGCCGGCGGCGCTCCGCGGCGGACAGGTCGGTGAGCAGCAGCGGCAGCTCGACGTTGCGCAGGGCCGACAGCGCGGGCAGCAGGTTGTAGAACTGGAAGACGAAGCCCACGTGGGCCGCGCGCCAGGCCGCGAGTTCGCCGCCCGAGAGGCGATCGATGCGCCGGTCCTGCACCACGATGCTCCCGCCGGTGGGCGTGTCGAGGCCGCCGATCAGGTTGAGCAGGGTGGTCTTGCCGGAGCCGGAGGGGCCCATGAGGGCCACGAAGTCGCCGCTCGGGATGTCGAGGTCGATGCCGTGCAGCACCTCGATGCGCTCGCGTCCGCGCTGGTAGACCTTGGTCACGCCGCGGATCTCGACCAGGACCGTCACGCGCGCGCCCTCACTTCTCCCCGAGTCGCACCGCCTGGCCGTCCTCGAGGCCGGGCGGCGGCGCGAGCACCACGCGCTCGCCCTCGCGCAGGCCGCTCACCACGCGGCGCTGGCCGGCCACGTCCGGGCCCAGGGCCACCCGGCGGCGCTCCACCTTCTTGCCGTCGGACACGACGAAGACGATCCCGTCGCGGCCGTCGGGGCGCACTGCCTCGGGCGGCACCAGGACCCCGGCGGCCACCGGCGTCGGTGGAGCCCCGGCGGGCTTTGACTCGAGGAAGCCCACCCGCACGCCCATGTCGGGCACGATCCGTGGGTCCCGCGCCTTGATCGCGATCCGCACCTTGACGGTGGCCTTGCTCCGATCCGCGGTCGGGATGATCGCGATCACCTCGCCGGGGATCTTCCAGTCGGGATAGGCGTTGAGGGTGGCCTCGACCGGCTGGCCGGGCGTCACGCGGTTGATGTAGGACTCGTTGACGTCGACCTGGATCTCGAGCGAGTCCATGTCCACGATGGTGCCGATGCCGGTGCGGGTGAAGCCGCCGCCGGCCGAGATCGGGGAGATCATCTCGCCCGGCTGCGCGGACTTGGCCACCACCACCCCGCTGAACGGGGCGCGGATCACGGTGTTGTCGAGCTGCACCTGCGCCACCGCCAGCGACTCCTGGGCCACCTTGATCTGCTCCTGAAGGTTGGCGAGCCGGGCCCGCAGCATGTCGCGCTGGGCCAGCGCCGCGTCCAGGCTCTGCGGGCTCACGAGCTGGCGCTCGTAGAGCCCCTGCTGGCGGACGTAGTCGCGCTCGGCCTGCTCGAGCTGCGCCCGCACCTCGGCGAGCTGGGAGCGCGCGGCCACGAGCTGGGCCTGCGCGAGGCCGAGCCCGGCCCGGGCCTCGGTGTCGTCGAGACGCGCCAGCACCGCGCCCTCGCGCACCCGCATGCCCTCCTCGATCAGCACCTCGGTGACCTTGCCGGTGATCTTGGCCGAGACGGTGGCCTGGAGGCGGGCGGTGACGTAGCCGCTCGCGTCGAGCACCGAGCCGGCCCCGCCTCCGGGCGCGGCGGCGCGCGCCACCGTGGTCTGCACCACCGGCGGCCGCAGGCGGCCCCAGCCGAGCCCGAGGGCGACGCCCCCCACCAGGAGCACCAGGGCGAGGATCGCGAGCAGACGCCCGCGCCGCCGCGGCGGACGATCGGGGCCCCGGTCGATGTGCAGCTGCTTGAGGAGGTCGGACTGTTCCAAGGTCGCAGGTTCGGGCACGAGGTCTCAGTGTGCCACAAGTGTCCATGGTGATAGAATCGCCACCCGATTCCGATCGAACGCACCCGGGGGCACCGACATGGAGCTAGTCTCGAAGCGCTTCGCCGACACCGCCGTGGTCTTCCCACAGGGCCGGATCGATCACGCGACCGCGGAGCAGTTCAAGGGCGCGCTCGTCTCCCACCTGGCCACCTGCGCCACGGGCGGGGGACGCCTCGTGATCGACATGACCGGCGTGGAGTACATCAGCAGCGTGGGCCTCCGTGTCCTCATGCTGGCCTCCAAGCAGGCGAAGGCGCAGGGCTGCACGCTCGCGGTGTGCGGTCTCCAGCCGGTGGTGCGCGAGATCTTCGACATCAGCCGCTTCAACCTCGTCCTCTCGGTCTTCCCCACGCTGCGCGAGGCGCTCGCCGCGCTCTCGGGCGAGGCCCTGGCCGCCTTCGGGGCCGCCTGAGGCGGCGGCGCAAGCGATGCTCGTCCGGTTCTGGGGCACGCGCGGCTCGATCCCGGTGGCCATGACCTCCGCGGAGGTGAAGCGCAAGCTGGTGACCGCGCTGGTGGCCGCGGCCGAGCGGGGGCTCGACACTCCCGGCAAGGCGCGCGCCTTCGTCGAGTGGGAGCTCGACTTCTCGGTGTCGCACACCTTCGGGGGCAACTCGTCGTGCGTGCAGATCGAGACCGGCGGTGCCGACTACGTGCTGTGCGACCTGGGCAGCGGGGCGCGGGTGCTCGGCAACAACGTGCTGGCCACCGGGGGGCCGAGCGGCCACCGCTTTCACGTCTTCATGTCGCACCTGCACTGGGACCACATCATGGGGTTCCCGTTCTTCATGCCCGCGTACCTGCCCGGCAATCACGTCCGAATCTACGGCTGCCACGACCGCCTCGAGGAGGCGTTCCGCCGGCAGAATGCCGCCCCGTCGTTCCCGGTCGATTTCTCCCGGATGGGCGCCCAGATCGAGTTCATCCGGCTCGAGCCCGAGCGCGACTACGACATCGCCGGGCTGCGCGTCCGGGCCAAGCGGCAGCATCACGGGGGGGACTCCTACGGCTATCGCCTCGAGCACGACGGCAAGGTGGTCGTGTACTCCACCGACTCCGAGCACAAGCAGGACGATCCGGAGGAGGTGAAGGCCTTCGTGGAGTTCTTCCGCGAGGCGGACCTGGTGATCTTCGACGCCCAGTACTCGCTCGCCGACGCCATCTCGGTCAAGGAGGACTGGGGGCACTCCAGCAACGTGGTCGGCGTGGAGATGTGCCAGCTCGCGCGGGCGCAGCGCCTCTGCCTCTACCACCACGAGCCGATCTTCGACGACGAGCGCATCGCGGCGCTGCTGGCCGAGACGCGCCGGCTGGAGGAGATCACCCGCGGCGACCATCGGGTGGAGGTCCAGGCCGCTTACGACGGCCTGGAGCTCACCCTCTGAGGGGCTCGGCCTGAGCGCGGCCGAGGGAGCGCCCCCGCCGAGCGCGGACACCTACTGGGCCGAGCGGCGCTGGGCCCGCGCGCTGCGCGGTGGGCGCGGGCGGCCGCTCGGCGTCCTCCTGCTCCTCCTGCTCGTGGTCGCGGTGCTGGTGCCCGAGCTGCCGGGCCTGCGCCTCCTGCGCCTGGCCTCGTTCGACGCCTACCAGGCCCTCGCGCCGCGGGTGCCGCGCACCGCGCCCGTCGTCATCGTCGCCATCGACGAGGACAGCCTGCGCCGGCTCGGCCAGTGGCCATGGCCGCGCAGCTGGCTGGGGCGTCTCGTGACACGGGTGGCGGAGGCGCGCCCCGCCGCGATCGGGATCGACATCTTCATGCCCGAGGTCGATCGGCTGTCGCCCGGGCGGATCGCGGGCCTGCTGGACGGGCTGGACCCCGCGGTGGCCCAGAAGCTCGCCGCCATGCCGAGCAACGACGCGGTGCTGGCCGAGGCGCTCCGCGGCCGGCCGACGGTCCTGGCCGTGGTCGGGGTCGAGTCCGCCGAGACCGCGACGCCGGGCGGGCTCGGCGCCCCGCCGATCCGCGCGGTCGGCGGCGACCCCGCCCCGTTCGTGCGCCACTTCGCGGGCGCGCTCCGTAGCATCGCGGAGATCGACGCGGCCGCGGCCGGGCGCGGCCTGGTGAGCATGGACCCGGAGCGCGGCGTGGTGCGGCGCATGCCCCTCCTGGCCACGGTGGGTGACACGCTCGTGCCCGAGCTTGGGCTCGAGATGCTCCGCGTGGCGGTGGGCGCGCCCACGCTGTCGGCGCGGGTGGGCGGCGGCGGTGTCGAGGCGGTCGGGGTCGGCGACCTGGTCGTCCCCACCGAGCCGGACGGCCGGGTATGGCTTCACTACGGACGATCGGACCCGGGCCGCTTCGTCTCCGCCGCCGACGTGCTCGCGGGCCGGATCGAGGCCGAGCGATTCCGGGACCGGCTCGTGCTGATCGGGGCCACCGCGTTCGGCCTCTCCGACTACCAGGCCACGCCGGTGGCCGATCAAATGCCCGGGATCGAGATCCACGCCCAGCTCCTCGAGGGCATCTTCGAGGGCGCGCTGCTCACCCGCCCGCCGCTCGCCCGCGGGCTCGAGCTGGTGATGCTGGCCTCGGCCGGCCTGCTCCTCGTGTTCGTCGTGCCCCGGCTCCGGCCCCGCGTGTCGGCGACCCTGCTGCTGGGCGTGATCGTGGTCGTGCTCGCGCTCGGCTTCGTCGCCTATCGCACCGGCGGGCTCCTGGTCGACGCGGCCACCCCCGCGCTGGGCCTGGCGGTGCTGTACACCGTGATGCTGGCGGTCACGCTCACCGAGACCGAGAGTCGCCGGCGCGCCCTGCGCCGCCAGGTCGAGCAGCAGCGGGAGGCGGCCGCGCGCCTCGCGGGCGAGCTGGAGGCGGCGCGGCGCATCCAGATGGGGACGCTCCCGCGCCCGTCGGTCGTCTTCCCGGCCGAGCGCCGCTTCGATCTCTACGCCCGGCTCGATCCGGCGCGGGAGGTGGGCGGCGATCTGTACGATTTCTTCTTCCTGGACGCCGATCACCTCTTCTTCATGATCGGCGACGTGTCGGGCAAGGGCCTGCCCGGCAGCCTCTTCATGGCCATCAGCAAGGCGCTCTACAAGAGCACCGCCCTGCGGCGCCACGGGCAGGTGGCCGCCATGATGCGCGAGGCGGACGCGGAGATCTCGCGCGACAACGCGGAGGGGCTGTTCGTCACGGTACTGGCCGGCATCCTCGACGCCCGCACCGGCGCGCTGGAGTACTGCAGCGCCGGCCACGAGCCGCCGTTCCTGCTGCCGCGCGCGGGCCGGCCGCTCTCGCGGCTCACCGAGGCCGGCGGCCCGCCGCTCTGCGCGGTGGACGGCTTCGACTACTCCGCCGCGTCCCAGCTGCTCGAGCCCGGCGACGTGTTGTGCCTGATCACCGACGGAATCACCGAGGCCGCCCGCGCCGACGGGGAGCTCTATGGCCGGCCCCGTCTCGAGGCCCTGCTGACCGGCCTGGACGCGGGGAGGACCGCGGGCGAGATCGGCGACGCGATCCGGCACGACGTGGCCGCCTTCACTGGTGACGCGGAGGCCTCCGACGACATGGCCGTCCTCGTCCTCCGCTACCTCGGCCCCACCCCTCTCCCCCCCGGGGAGAGGGCAAGGTGAGGGTGGTCGAGGGCCTACCGGACGCTGATCTCCACCCGCCGGTTCCGCGGCTCCGCCACCTCGTCCGCGGTCGGCACCAGGGGCTCGCGCTCCCCGCGGCCCTCCACGCGGATCCGCTCGGCCGCGATGCCCACCTTCACCAGCTCGTCGCGCACGCGCTCCGCGCGACGCAGGGAGAGCGTGTCGTTGTAGGGCACCGGCCCCACCCGGTCGGTGTGGCCGATGACCACGATCTCGGGGGCCGGGCGGCGCGCGATCTCGTCGACCACGCGCGCGAGCAACTGCTGCGAGTCGGGCGTGAGCTCGTCGCGGTTCTCGAGGAAGTACAGGAGAAAGGACGTCGGCCGGCCCGGCTGCGCCTCCAGCGCGGCGCCGAACGTCTGCCGCGCCTCCTGCTCGGTCACCGCGCCCGCCTCGACCCGCCCGGGCTCCTTCACGCGCGCCGCCGCGTAGGGCTGGTCGAGCACCGCCCGCTGGCCGTTGCTCTCCACGGTGAGCGTGCCGGTCTTGCCGTCCTGCCCCGGCATCAGCACGTAGAGATCGTTGCGTGCGGGCTTCGCGCAGCCGACCAGGAGGAGCACCGTGAGGGCCGTGAGCCCGGCGAGCCGAGACATCGCGCGGGCGCGTCAGTCCTTCGGGTTGCCGGTGCGGACGAGGAACTCGGTCCCTCGCACGCCTAGCGCCGCGGCGGGGGTCTTCACCTTCATCGCGTCGGGCGATTGCTTGGCGAGCTTGCCGGAGACGACCGCGAGCGTGCCCTTCCGGAGCGAGCTCTCGAAGCCGCCCTGGTGGGTGGTGGAGTCGAAGGCGAACCGGTCGATCGCCAGCACGCTGTTGGGTCCGGCGGAGAGCAGGCTGTTGTCGAGGAAGGTGATGCCGACCGCCCCGTCCGCCCCGGTGGTCACCACGTCGCCGGCCTGCACGACCGCCCCGACCGGCGCGGGCATCTTCTGGCCCGCGCGCTCGATCAGCACCGCGCCGCGGGATACCTTGACGTGGCCCGCCTCCTGGGCGGAGACCGGACCCGACATGGCGACGGCTATCATCACTGTAGCGGGCAGCACGACGAGGCGACGGACCATGTCCTTCCCTCCATTCCCGCGCGATCGCCCGCGCCTCGGTCGGCCGGGCGGGGCCCATGATAGCCGAAAGGATGGGCGGTCGGCGGGAAAGTCCGGAACGCGGCTCAAGCCAACCCCCCGGCCATCCTGTGGAGCCTGCGGGTCTAGATACCTCTGGTCAGGCGCATGGAGGACGATGGGACTTGGGATACACTCTTGCGATGGCTTTGCGCTTCGGGTGGGACCTTCTGAACGCGGTGTCGAACGGGGCCATCGAATGATTAGCCGGCGGGCGTTCCTGATCAGCGTCGCCGTCCTCGTTGCGCCGCTCGAAGCGGTGGCGCAGCAACGGAATGCGGGGCCGCGCGTTGGCGTTCTCGCCCAGGACATACAACCCGGCCTGCTGGAGACGCTTCGCGATGAGCTCCAGCGGCTTGGGTACGTCGAGGGCAAGGGCATCGTCATCGATGTACGGAATGCCGAGGGCAGGAGCGATCGTCTGTCCCCGCTGGTCGCCGATCTCCTGCGCCTCAATGTTGACGTCCTTGTTGCGGTGAACACGCCGGCCGCCAAGGCCGCGCAAAGCGCCACCAGGACCGTGCCGATCGTCATCATGCGGGTCGCCGATCCCGTGAAGTCGGGTCTGGTCCGCAGCCTGGCCCGCCCCGGCGCGAACGTGACCGGAGTGAGTTTCATGCCAGACGTCCTCGGCGCCAAAGCGGTCGAGGCGCTCTCCAAGACAATTCCGACCCTGTCTCGCGTCGCCGCCTTCTACAAGGCCGACAATCCGGGCGCCCTGTTCGTGGTAACCGAGACGGAACGTCGCAGTGCCAAGCTGGGAGTGCGGTTTGAGCGTCTTCCCATTCGAGATCCGGAGGATTTTCCCGACGCGTTTGCGGCCGCCGCCCGTGCCGGCGCTCAGGCGGCGTTCGTCATGGACGACGGCGCGATGACAAGGGTGCGCGGGGCATTCCTGAAGCACGCGTCCCAGCGCTCGCTGCCCGTTGCTTCGATCTACCGGGACTTTGCCGAGGCCGGGGGCCTGTTCGCTTACGGGCCCGATCTTGACCACGTCTACCGGCGCGCAGCGCACTACGTGGCTCGTATCCTCCGGGGAGCGAAGCCGAGTGAACTGCCTGTCGAGCAGGCCGACACCTTCCATTTCGTCATCAACCTGAAGACTGCCAAGGCGCTTGGGCTCACGATCCCGCCCTCGCTTCTGTTGCAGGCGAACCAGGTGATCGAGCAATGAGTCGCGGACGGCTGCCCGCAATGAGGAGCACCGTCGGATCCGTTAGCCCGGCGAGACGAGACATCGCCGGCTCTCGCGAGATCTAGGGTGATGCGAGAGGCGCATGAGGTCAGCTACGAGTCCTTCGACGACTGCTGGGCTCCGATCGAAGAGGGGGCGGGCAGCCTGCCACAGGCCCATCGCGCGCTCCCCGAATCCAGCCGGCGCGCGGTACGGGAGGAGGTACGAGCGCAAGGTTGGCGATGAACGGCTCGCAAGGAGGGGGTGGCGATGAAGGGACGGGGCAAGGTCAAGGGGATCCTGATCGAGGGAGACGACGGCCACGAATACCTGCTCGGGTTCGGTCCGCCGGAGCGGCCCAGGTCGCCGATCTTCAGCCGCCGGCGAGCCGACGGTACGTTCGAGCCATTGGAGAACACGGCGGAGACGTCCAGGTTTGTCATGAAGCAGATCGGTCATACGGGGGGACTGATCGGCCCCGGCATGGGGAAGGACTTCTGGCTCTGGGGCGCCTTTCGAGCGGCTCTCGAAGCGTTCCCTCCCATACCGACCTGGCCGACCTGGTCCCCCTGAAGCGGACACGGCGGAGGGGGCGATGGCGCGCTGTGACCACTGCCGCTCGGCGTTCTTCGTCGGAGGTGTTCGTGAGGGTGATCGTCGGACAGAACGCTTCGTGAAGCAGGTCGCCGGCTCGACGGGGGGTTCTCGCTGGTACTGGCGGGCCTCAAGGCGCTCCTCGAGCACGGCGTCAGGCTGAATCTGGCGGCGGACCGCTTTCCCAAGGGGTAGAGCCCGGCGGATGATCTACGCCAAGGCGTTCTTCGATCTCCAGCTCCAGTTCGCCCACAAGGTCGCGGCCCTGTCGGGGATGCCCCTGGACCGGGCGCTGCTGGAGTACACGAATCTCTATGTCCGGTTCGGCCTGGGGCGCGACTTCGATCCCGCACGGCCGGCGTGGCGGGAGTACGTGGCCGGCCTGCAGACCGCAGACGATGCCGGCGAGTGGACGTATCGCTTCTACCTCACGCGACCGGCGGCGGCTCCGCCGGGCATCGTGGCGACCTGCGGCTGCTTCTCGTACGCGCGGCTGGGGGACGATCGGATCCGCCTGCACTTCCTGAACGTCGAGACGGACGGGCACTCCCCGCTGGGCCGAGACCGGGCGGGGCAGCGACGGGCGGACCTGTCCGCCCTCTTCGAGGGCGTCAAGCGGGCCCAGTGCTCGCCACTCCGGGTGCTGGGCGTGTCGTGGCTCTACAATCTCGAGGCCTATCGTCGCCTGTTCCCGCCGTCCTACGCCGCCAGCGCCCGGGTGGCCGAGCCGCCGCGATTCCGGAACATGCCCCTGTGGGGGCAGTTCCTGGATCGACACGGCCAGGTCAGGACGAGCCCGGCACGCCAGTTCCTGGAGCGTCTCGAGCGCCAGCCGGGTCTGGACGGCCTGGGCCGATGCTTTCCATTGCCCGTGCTTTCCGCCGAGGCTCCGGTGGAGGCGTTCTATGCCTTCTACGGAATCCGGTGATCTCCTGCTTCATTCCGCGCGGGCGCCGCATGCGCCGGCGAGGCCGTAGGCGGCGACGCTCGCTTTCTTCCCCCGGAGCGCGAGCTCGCCGCACGGCGTGGCCGCGATCCCGGCCGGCAGCGCCAGGTGCTCCAGCACCGCCCGCGACGCCACCAGGTCGAAGTCGGTCCGCTTGGCGTACTCCTCGAGGCGCGCGGCGGTGTTGAGGATGTCTCCGACGAAGACGATCTGCCGCCGCAGGTCGCCGAGCTCGCCCGCGGTGACCGCACCGCCGTGGAGGCCGCCGCGGAAGACTGGCAGCGCCCCGAACTCACGCTGGTACCGGTCCCGATCTCGCGCGACGGCCTCCCGGATCAGGAAGAAGCAGCGCACGCAGTTGGCCCCGCGGAGGCCTGCCTGCATCGGCCAGGTGATGACGACCTCGTCGCCCGCGTACTGGTAGATCTCGCCGCCGGTCTCGAGCACCGGCTCGCTCAGCTCGTCCACGATGCGGCGGAGCAGCTCGAAGTAGCGGGCGCTCCCGAGGCGCTCCGCGAGCTGGGTGGAGCCCGCGAGGTCCATGAACAGGAAGATGCGCTCCTCGGCCTTGGGCCGGTGGTAGACGCCGGCGACGAAGTAGCCCAGGACGTTCGCGCCGATCATGCGGTTCATCTGGAGGATGAACTGGACGGTGACCGCGACCACCGCGAAGAAGGGCACCGCGTAGACCAGGTGCGCCTCCCGGAAGCTCAGGAGGAAGCGCGCCGGATCGCGGGTCGTGACCACCTGGCCCGCCGCGCGCCCCACGAAGAACAGCACCAGCACGATCGCGCTGCTGAGCGCCAGGTCCGCCCGGAAGGTGAGCCGCCGGAGCCAGGGCCGCGCGCGCCCCTCGCGGACGAACAGCATGTAGCCGCCCACCAGGAGCGAGATCAAGACCGCGTCGACCACGCCCTGCACGGCCTCGCCCAGGGAGACCCCGCTGGTGAGGAGGTTGAAGACGGGGGTGATGACGACGGCCACGAGCATGACGGCCGCGAGCTGGCGACGACGGATCCGCGCGCGGGCGCTTCCCATGGCGGAATAGCATAGCCTCGCCCGCGCGCGATACACCACCGCCGGCCGTACAATAGGGCGATGACGGTCGCCCGCCACAGCCGGACCTTCCCCGCCCGCCGCGATGCGCTCCCACGGGTCGACGCCTTCCTCGGCGAGGTCTGTGCCGCCGCCGGTCTGGGGCGCGAGACCTGCCTGCGGCTCACGCTCCTGGTCGAGGAGCTCTTCACCAACACGGTGGTGCACGGGCACGGGGCGGACAGCGATGCGCCGGTCCGGCTCGAGTGCGAGGTGGCTCCCGGCCGGATCGCGCTCGTCTACGAGGACACCGGTCCCGCGCACGACCCCTTCTCCCAGGTGATCGCGCCGGACGTGGAGGCGCCCGTCGAGGATCGCCCGGTGGGCGGGCTCGGCGTGCTGCTCATCTCCGCGATGGCCGAGCAGTTCGAGTACCGCCGGGAAGGCGACCGCAACCGCATCTCGCTCGTCGTCGGCACCGCTTCCTGAGCCGCCGTCGCCCCGAGGCCCCGGGTCCCGCCCGAGCCTAGGCAGGGCGGGTCCCTCCCTGCTACCATCCCCGCGGAGGTCTCCCCCATGAACTGGAAGTCCGAGATGGACGAGCTGAGGCGCCGCGAGGAGTTCGCGGAGCGGCTGGGCGGTGCCGAGCGGGTCAAGCGGCAGCACGACGGCGGGCGCTACACCATCCGGGAGCGCATCGACCGCCTGGTGGACGGGGGGAGCTTCCACGAGATCGGCAAGATCGCGGGCAAGGCCTCCTACGACGCCAAGAACGACCTCAAGGAGCTGATGCCCTCGAACTTCGTCTTCGGGCGGGCCCGGCTCGACGGCCGGCCGGTGGTGGTGGGGGGCGACGACTTCACGGTGCGCGGGGGCTCGGCCGACGCCACCATCAAGGGCAAGCACAACCAGTGCGAGCAGATGGCCAACGAGCTGCGCCTGCCCCTGATCCGGCTGGTCGAGGGCTCGGGCGGCGGCGGGTCGGTGAAGACCATCGAGACCACCGGCCGGGCCAACGTGCCCGGCGTCTCGGGCTGGGAGTGGGTGGTCAACAGCATCGGCACCGTGCCGCGGGTGGCGCTCGGCCTGGGCTCGGTGGCCGGGCTCGGGGCCGCGCACCTGGCCGCCGCGCACCTCTCGGTCATGGTGAAGGACAAGTCGGCGCTCTTCGTGGCGGGCCCGCCGGTGGTGGAGCGTCTGGGCCAGAAGCTCACCAAGAACCAGCTCGGCGGCTGGCAGATCCAGCTCAAGGCCGGCGCGGTGGACCTGGCGGTGGACACCGAGGAGCAGGCGTTCGCGGTGACCCGGCGGTTCCTCTCGTACCTCCCCTCGTCGATCTACGAGCTGCCGCCGCGCGGGCCGCGCACCGACGATCCGGAGCGGCGCGAGGAGTGGCT